>CACIWQ010000004.1:5000-88375 GCA_902590395.1 uncultured Pelagibacteraceae bacterium | reverse complement strand
ATAGTTAGATCAGTTGATAATGCCAATAAACCTACTTTTGGATTAGATTCTTTTTTAAATTCTGGCTTAATATAATTTGATTTTATTGTCATTATTGTTTTGGAAAATAATCTTCACACTTGCCTTCTCTATAAACATCTGTGGTGCTGCAGTGTAATCCTCCTCCAAAAGGATAAACATCTCGAAAATCAACTTCTATAACTTCCATACCAAGTTTACTTAGTTGTTCAGCTTGATAAACTTCGCTCTTTTCCACGCATACCGTTTTTGGGTCAAGAACCAAAATATTCATAGATAACCATACTGATGAAAAACATAAAGGTGGCGGTTTATTATGTGCTGGTTGAGCTGCATCAACTATCTTCCAATCGTTTTTTTCAAAAATTTTTCTTTGTTCGTTGGGTAGTCGCCTATTAGGATTATTTATTATTAGACCAGGTTTTAGTACATTAAAAGTAGCATCTATATGAATAGGATAAGGATCTCCGGGAAAGTTAAGAGCGTGAACTCTGTGATTTGGAAAGTGTCTTTTTAACCAATCAATACCTTTTAAATTTGTTGTAAAACCGTGCTGAACCATTAAATCTTTACCGAACCTTAATACGTCAGCTGCATCAAAAAGAGGTTCTTCTTCTGTTGTTACAAAAAACTTTTTAGCTGTCCATTCTAATCTTTTTTGAACACCAATTTTGTCAGATAGATAATCCATATGAAAACTTTTATCTGTTAGGCGAGGTTTTGGAGCTGACTCATGTCTCATCCCTGGATCATCTTCATAATATTTTTTTAATAACGGCCTGTAGTTAAGATACTCAAAAAATCGACATCTATAACTCATAGTCGCTTCCAACATTTCTTTTCCTACTGTTAAAATTATATCTCTTGCTGGCATAGTTCCGAACATACTTTTAGTTTTCCAGTCTGGTGTAGCTATTGGTTGATTAAAATTGAGTGGTATGGGACGATCAACTTTTATCCCTCTTTTTTTTAAAAGATTTGCAAAATTTTCTAACAATTCATTTGCACGATCAATAGTTTCTTTTGGCCTTACACCAAATTGACCTCGCATATCTGAGTCTTCAGGAACTTTTCCATCAACCGCTGGCTCTGAAGGAGGAATGCAACAACCATCTGCACGTCCTAAAATTACATGCTTTAAAGGATCCCATTCATTCCAACTATTAACAACGGTTTTCATATTTTTTTATACATAAATTATGAAGATATAATAAATAAACAGTTGAAAATTAGCATAAATTGTTTGCCAACTCTATTTTAAAATCATTGCTTTCTAAGAAGTGCTAATTTATTCTATCTTGACCAAGGCGATACATAACTCATCGTAAATTGCGAAAGTGGGATCGGTCGACTTAAGTTTTTAAGGAGTTGATTATGAAGATTGGATATTTTTGTAATATTACTAACTGGAAAAAAAGGCCGTACACAGAAATTCTGGATGACGCTAGAGATATAGCTGACTATTGTGACAAAAATAATTGGAATTCTATTTGGTTTACAGAACATCATTTTAATCACGAAGGCATGGAAGCACAACCAAATCCGTTAATGATGTGTACAGATGTTGCTGCGAGAACAAAACAAATAAGATTAGGTCAAGCATGTAATGTAATTACTTTTTGGAATCCAATAAGATTAGCAGAAGATATTGCGGCACTAGACCAGCTTTCTAAAGGTAGAGTAGAAGTTGGAATTGGTAGAGGTGTATATGGAAGAGAAGCAGTGCACATGAACGTAGAAGCAGATTTAAAAGATCAAGCAAAAAATAAAAGATTATTTCAAGAAACATTAGATGTAATGAAAAAAGCTTGGACTAAAAAATTTTTTAGTCATAAAGGAGAATTTTACACTTACCCTTCGCCTAACTTTATTTGGCAGCATGATATGAGTCCTCCTAACGAAGATTTTATAGATTTAAAAACTAATCAAATTAAAAAAATTAGTGTTGTTCCTCATCCATATCAAAAACCTCATCCTCCTTTGTGGCAAGTAGTAGACTCTACGGGATCTATTGAATGGGCTGCAAAAAATGGAATTAATTGTATAATGTGGATTCCTACAGTTAAAACTTTGAAAAAAAGATTTGAAATATACAAAAATGCAAAATCTGATGCTGAAAAAAGAGATGTGCCTATGGGTGAAGGAATTGCATTGGTTAGAGATATGTTTGTTGCAGAAACCATGGAAGATGCAAAAAAACTAGCTGGAGAACAAATGGTAAATTACATGAGATGGGTTTGCCACTGGAGAGGTTTGAGTAATCACATGGATCCTGATGAAGAGCTTCCCCAAACTAAAGGAAAGTTAGATTTATTAAATTATAATTTTTTACATAAAAGAAATATGTTGTTTGGTACACCTGATTATGTTGTTGAAAAAATTAAAGAATTACAATCTGAACTAAACCTTAAAAATTTACATGTATGGTCTAGTATGCCAGGAGTAAAACATGAAGATGCTATGAGGAGTATTAAACTTTTTAACGATGAAGTAATTCCTAAAATAAATTTGGAAAAAACTTTTGTAAAACAGGCAAGCTAACAATGGATTTAAATTTAAGAAAATTTGCAAAGTTTGTCGATAAAACTTTTATTGAAGGTGAAAAAAAGGCAAAAACACCCGTTCTTCTTGTTTCTGTCGCGGCAGTAATTAAAAATCCATGGGCAGGAAAAGGTTTTGTTGAAGATTTAAAACCTGAAATTCTAGAACTAGCTCCCAAACTTGGAGATGTTTTGGTGCCTGAACTAATAAAAGAAATAGGTTCTGGAGATAAAATTTTGGCCTACGGTAAAGCGGGAGTGGTAGGAATAAATGGAGAAATTGAACACGCTTCAGCATTCATTCATACATTAAGATTTGGAAATAAGTTTAGAGAAGCGGTGGGTGGAACTTCTTATTTAAGCTTTACCAATACAAGGGGGCCAGCTGGATGCAAAATTTCAATCCCAATGATGCACAAAACTGATAGTGGTTTAAGACCTTATTATTTAACCCATGAATTTAGTATTCAGGATGCTCCATGTCCTGATGAAATTGTTATTGCCATAGGTGGGTCCCCGGGCGGAAGAGCCCACGCTAGAACTGGAGATCGATATCAAGACATGAAAGAAATGGGTATAAAAAACCCTAAATAAGCTTGATGGTCAATAAAGTAGATAGCGCTGGTACTTCTTATTTTTTAAATAAAGTTAATGAAAAAAATCCAATCGTATTCATTCATGGGGTTGGTTTAACTAAGGAAATTTGGGAACCGCAAATCAATTTTTTTAAGGATTATAATACTCTATCATATGATTTATTAGGTCATGGAAAAACGCCTTTAAAAAAATCTAAAATTAATTTTGAGGATTTCACTAAACAATTAACTAAATTAATTAAAGAACTAAACTTAGAAAAGATACATTTAGTAGGCTTTTCATTGGGTGCGCTCATCGCTAGACATTTTGCTGCTGAAAATAGTGATAAGTTAATGTCGTTAGTATTGCTGAGTTCAATATATAAAAGAACTGAAGATCAAAGTAGAGTTGTTAAAAACCGATACGAGGTTGCAAAAATGAATAAACCAGCCTCAAAGCATTCTGCGCTAAGAAGATGGTTTTCGGAAGACTTTTCGAAAAAAAACCCTGATGTTTATAAAAAAATATATTTAATTTTGGAAAAAAATAAGCGTTTAGATTTTTTAAAATGTTATGAGATTTTTGTTAATTATATTGATGATGATAAAATATTAAAAAAAATTAATGTCAATACTCTTATAGCTACTGGAGAAAATGATGTGGGGTCTACTCCTGAAATGTCTAAAAATTTAAGTAAAATAATTCAACGAAGCAAGTTTATCGAAATAAAGAAAGGCAAACATCTTTGTGGTGTAGAACGTGCAGATAATGTTAATATGATTTTAAAAGAATTTATAGATGGCAATAATGACTAAACTTAAAGAATATAAAATGTATATAAACGGCTCATGGATTGATGCCGAAAATAAAAAAACTTTTGAAAGCTTAAATCCAGAAAATAATGAACCTTGGGCAGTTGTACCTGAAGCAAGCGCAAACGATGTTAATAAAGCAGTTGAAGCAGCTCAAAAAGCTTTTGAAGGAAAGTGGCCAAAATTAATGCCAAAAGAAAGAGCTAACTATTTAAGAGCTATTGCAAATCAATTAAGAGAAAATGCTGAAACGTTAGGTAAAATTGAAACAATCGATACTGGAAAACTTTTTAGGGAAACTAAAACTCAAGCTAATTATATTGCAGAATATTATGATTATTTTGCAGGTTTGGCTGATAAAGTTGAAGGAACTGTTTTGCCAATTGATAAACCAAATATGCAGGTCATCACAACTAGAGAACCAATTGGTGTTATTGCGGCGATCATCCCATGGAATTCTCAAATGTTATTAACTGCAGTTAAACTTGCTCCTGCTCTAGCCATGGGAAATACAGTTGTAATCAAATCTTCTGAATTAGCACCAGCAACCATGTTTGAGTTTGCTAAGTTAATTGAAAAAACTGGAATACCTAAAGGAGTTGTAAATATTATAACCGGTTTCGGCGATCCGTGTGGAAAAGCATTAACCACTCACAAAAATGTTGAAAGAATTGCTTTTACTGGAGGTCCAGAAACTGCAAGACATATTGTTAGAAATTCTGCTGAAAATTTATCTCAAGTAAGTTTAGAATTAGGAGGTAAAAGTCCTGTTGCGGTATTTGAGGATGCCGACCAAGAAAATGCATTAAATGGTATAACCGCAGGTATTTTTGGAGCTAGTGGCCAAAGCTGTATTGCTGGATCAAGATTATATTTGCAGAAAAATATTTACAATAATTTTTTAAATAAGTTGGTTGATCGTGCAAAAAAAATAAAACTAGGCAATCCAATGGATGCTGATACACAAATGGGACCTTTAAATAGTTTAAAACAATTAGAAATAATTGAAAAAAATATAAAGCTTACAATAGATCAAGGTGGAAAAATAAAATGTGGAGGAAAAAGGCATAGTTTATCAAATAAGGGTTATTATTTTCCCGCCACAATAATTGAATGCGAAAATCATAATCTTCCAACGGCAGAAAATGAACTGTTTGGTCCAATCTTATCAGTAATGAAATTTGAAACTGAGGAAGAAGTCATTAATAAAATGAACGATAATCAATATGGATTATCTTCTGGAGTTTATACGAAAGACTTGGGAAGAGGTTTAAGAGTTTCGAAAGCAATACGTGCTGGAATAACTTTCGTAAATACTTATAGATTAATATCACCTTCTGCACCATTTGGAGGTATGAAAGATAGTGGATACGGCAAGGAAGCAGGACTTGAATCTATAAAAGATTATACCAGACTTAAAACGACCTGGTTTAATACTTCAGAAAAACCTATGGCTGACCCTTTTACTATGGGATAATGCCTGAATCAATTAGGTAAATAAAAGTAATTTTCTCATTGAAAAATAAGTATTAAAAGTAAATACTGTAGTTAATTAATAATATTATTAAGAGGGAAAATATGAAAAAACTATTTATAGCTGCAATTATGTCTTTGTCGTTATTGACAACAAGTACATTTGCAGAAATTAAAATGGGTATCATTTTAGGATTTACAGGTCCTATTGAATCTCTAACTCCAGCAATGGCAGCTTCGGCAGAATTGGCTTTTAAAGAAGCGTCTGACTCAGGTTCTTTGCTTGGTGGAGAAAAAATTACACCTGTGAGAGCAGACTCAACTTGTGTTGATTCAGCAGCTGCAACAACTGCAGCCGAAGGTTTAGTTTCTCAAGGTGTTGCTGCAATCATGGGAGCAGATTGTTCTGGTGTAACTGGAGCGATTGCAAGTAACGTTGCAGTTCCTAATGGTGTAGTAATGATATCTCCTTCAGCAACATCTCCAGGTTTAACAACTTTGGATGATAAAGGTTTATTCTTTCGTACGGCACCATCAGATGCACGTGGAGGACAAATCCTTGCTGATATAACTAAAGACAGAGGAATTAAAAGTGTAGCAGTTACATACACTAACAATGACTATGGTAAAGGTTTAGCTGATGTATATTCTGCAGCAGTTAAAGCTCATGGTATAAAAGTTACAACTGTAGCAGCTCACGAAGATGGTAAAGCCGACTATAGCGCTGAAGTTTCTACACTAGCATCAGCTGGTGGAGATGCGGTTGCTGTAATTGGTTACCTTGACCAAGGTGGTAAAGGAATTATTCAAGGATCTTTGGATTCTGGTGCCTTTGATACATTTATATTATCAGATGGTATGATTGGTGATTCGCTTACTGACGCTTTTGGTAAAAGTTTAAATAAATCTTTTGGTTCTTTGCCAGGTTCTACAGGTAAAGGAGCAGGAGTATTTGCTAAGGTAGCTGGAAAAGCAGGAATTGATCCTTCTGGTCCATATACTGGAGAGTCTTATGATGCAGCAGCTTTAATCGTACTTGCAATACAAGCTGGCGGTTCTGCTGATCGTGCTTCAATTGCTAAAAACGTAATGGCTGTAGCTAATGGCCCAGGGAAGAAAATTTATCCTGGTCAGCTTAAAAAAGCTCTAGATCTTTTAGCTAAGGGAAAAGCTGTTGATTACGAAGGTGCAACAGGAGTCGTGTTTACTGACGTTGGAGAACACGTTGGTAATTTCTTAGAAAAAGAAATTAAAGGCGGCAAATTTAAGACTAAGAAACAAAGATAAAATTTAATTTTATAGATCCCAGCGATGAATAATCGCTGGGATTTTTTTTATTTAGTTAGCAAATGTTCATACGCTGCATATATATTTATATATAAAAGAGTGATTTAAAGGCTAAAAATAACACAAAACAGTGTTTGACCTGTATTGATTATTTTAATAGGGTTTTGCGATTAAGAGGGATTTAATGGCAAGATCACGAAAAAAATCAGGAGGTGGTGGTGGAGCAAATAAAAAGCTACCACTGAACCAGTCAATACCTTTAGGTATCCAACACGTATTTGCTATGTTTGCTGGTAACATTACAGTCCCGTTAATTGTAGCAGGTGTTTTTGGTGTAACAACTGCTGAAAAGATTTTTTTAATTCAAATGGCTTTGTTTGCTGCGGGTGTAGCAACAATAATACAAACAGTAGGTTACAAAAATATAGGATCAAGACTTCCTATAATACAAGGTACAAGTTTTGCCTTTATTCCAATAATGCTACCCTTCAAGGCTTTCGGATTAGGTGCAATATTTACAGCAGCATTCATTGGGGGAATTTTCCAAATATGGATTGGTAAAATGTTAAAACCAATTCGACATATGTTTCCTCCGTTAGTAACAGGAATAGTAGTGTTGATGATTGGAATTAGTCTTCTTAAAGTTGGATTTAAATATGCTGGTGGTGGAGTCTGGTTAATGAACAATAAGCCAGAAATCTTTGCAAATTGGGAACATCTACTTATTGCTGGAACTGTTTTAGTAGTTGCTCTTTTGTGTAACTTGAGAGGAAAAAAAATGGTATCTGCAGCCTCTATTCTAATTGGAATAATAGCTGGTTTCGTTATGGCAGCCTTGCTAGGAGAAATTAGATGGGGAAAGATAGCTGCAGCTGATTGGTTTGCATTTCCAATGCCGTTTCAATATGGAATAGATTTTGTTTGGGGTGCTGTCATATTGATGTTGTTTATGTCAATCGTAACAACAATCGAAACTATTGGAGATATTAGTGCTACTACAATGGGTGGCGCAAACAGAGAAGCTACAGATAAAGAACTTTCTGGTGGTATAATGGCTGATGGAGTTGGAACAGCTTTCGCATCAATTTTTAATGCTATGCCTAACACTTCATATTCCCAAAATGCTGGTCTTGTCGCGTTTACAGGAGTAATTAGCAGACACGTAGGAACTGTTGCTGGCGTAATTTTAATTTTATTAGGTTTATTTCCAAAACTGGGTGGAATTATTGCTGCAATGCCAGATTCGGTAATTGGTGGAGCGGCTATTATCATGTTTGGATTGATTGCTGGAGCAGGAATTAAATTAATATCAAAATCTGAAATGAGCCAAAGAAATATTTTAATATTAGCTTTATCACTATCTTTTGGAATAGGATTGTATGCTTTTCCTGAGTTCGTTGCACACATACCAGATTTCGGAATTAAATTAAAATTATTGCTTACAACTGGATTAATTCCAGCTGGATTGTTAGCATTTGTTTTAAACGCTACACTTCCAAAAAAATAATTTAATAATTATACGTGTTTAATTTTCTCAGGCAAAATACCTTTGGGCCTGTAGCGCATAATTAATAGCAAACCAACCCCCATCATTAAAAATCTAAAATATGGAATACTATCGATTAGATGAGCTTTAAGAGCATTAGTTTCTTCTAAACCGCTGGTGAAAAAATTAATTAAAAATAATGCAATAGGAGCGGCTTCAATCCATAAAAACCAAACAGCAAAACCTCCTAAAACAGCCCCAAAATTATTTCCGCTTCCGCCAACAATTACCATAACCCAAATTAGAAAAGTATATCGCATTGGTCTGTAACTTCCTGGAGTAAATAAACCATCATAAGTTACCATCATCGCGCCTGCTATTCCGACTATTGCTGAACCAAGAACAAAAATTAAAAGATGTTGCTTAACAACATTTTTTCCCATAGCGTTAGCTGCTTCTTCATTATCCCTAATCGCTCTCATCATTCTTCCCCAAGGAGAATAAAGTGCTTTTTGAGTAATAATTAATAAAATAATTACAACTATTGAAAAGAGACCCGCAAAACATAATTTGACAAATACTGTGGATCCCTCGATCACTAACTGTTTCAGCATTTGCTCTCTTGCTAAAGTATCAGTAATTACATTTAAAGTACCCTGGTTAAATTTAGCAACTAAATTAATAAACCATTCTTTGGTTTGTAAATCTATTTCATAAGGAACTGGTCTTTTTAAACCAATAACATTTTTAACACCACGAGATAACCAGTCTTCGTGTTTTATTACCGCAATTACAATTTCTGATATTAATAGCGTCGCTATAGCTAAATAATCCGCCCTAAGCCCTAAAGCTATTTTTCCAATAACATAGGCCAGGCCACCAGCAAAAAAAGCTCCCACTATCCAAGAAAATAAAATTGGAAAGCCCATACCTCCTAAAAAACCAGTGGTAGCTGGATTAACAGCTTCAATTGATTCAATTGCTGGCCCAGATACTAATCTCAAAATAACTAGCCCAACTATTATGACAAAGGCAATTGCATAATTTCTCTTATTTGATTTTTTATATTTTTTAATAATAAAGCGAATACTAAACACCATGAAGGCAATCAAGAATGCGCACAAAATCATATTTAACCCACCGACTTGCCAAGCTTCTTGTACGGGCGGAACTGAAACTAAAACAGCTGCTAAACCTCCAAGAGCTGTATAACCCATAATTCCAAAGTTTATTAATCCTGCATATCCCCATTGAATATTTGCTCCCATTGTCATAACCGCAGAGATTAAACAAAAGCACAAAATTGATAATGCTATACTCCAAGATTGTAAAAAACCCACTAAAATTATCAGTCCTAACATTATTGCGTAAGCACTTATCACATCTAAATTTTGTCTCATAAAACTTTTCCTTTAAATATTCCTGAAGGTCTAAATAATAAAACGACAACTAAAATTGAAAATGAAACGGCAAATTTATAATCGGTTGATAATAATTGTAATAAACTGTCTGGCTCTATACTTTCTGGAAGCAAATAAATAAAGAATTTTCTGTACGCATAAGTTACAAGTATTTCTGAAAAGGCAATAACATAACCTCCTAAAAAGGCTCCAAATGGATTTCCAATACCACCAACAATTGCTGCCGCGAATATTGGAAGCATATTGTTAAAATAAGTAAATGGTTTAAAACTTTTATCCAAACCATAAAGGGTTCCGCCAACCGTTGCTAAAATTGCAGCTATAACCCAAGTAATCATCACAACTCTTTTGGGGTCTATTCCAGAGAGTAAAGCTAAATCTTCATTGTCTGAATAAGCGCGCATACTTTTTCCAGTTTTAGTTTTGTTTAAAAACCAAAATAAAATAGACACAACTACAATTGTAACAAGTAAAGTGATTACCTGCGTTGATTTGATAGTTAATCCTTCGTTTAAACCTGTCATTTCTTTAAACTCATTTGCCTTTAAGATAAATTTTTCTCCATCAAAAAATCTTCTATCAAAAGGCCCAATAATTATTCTTACAATTGCTTGGGTAACAAACATTGTTCCAATACTAACCATAGCAAGTTGAACTGGTGGACTTTTCTTAAAACGATAATAACTAAAAACTAATTTATCCTTAAGAAGAACATAGAAAATTGTAATAATTATTCCAAATGGAATAGCAATTAAAGCTGTGGGAAATATGCCAAGACTAAAACCTAATGATTGAAAATACCATGTAAATAAAATCGTAAACATAGTCCCAAATGACATGAGATCTCCAGCAGTAAAATAAGCAAATCTCAAAATTCCATAAATTAGAGAAACAAAAATAGCGCCTAGTGCTAATTGAGAGCCATAGGATAAAGCTGGAACAAATATATAATTTAAAAGTAAAACTATTGCATTTATATAATCCATATTATGCACCTAAAAATGATCTTCTAACTTCAGGATCATTTAATAATTCTTTCCCAGTACCAGAAAATTTATTCTCTCCTGTAACTAAAACATATCCTCTGTCTGCAATGCTTAATGCTTGTTTTGCATTTTGTTCAACCATAATAATTGCTACATTTGTTTTTTTTACTTTTAGTATATGATCAAATAATTCATCCATTACTATTGGTGAAACGCCAGCTGTGGGTTCATCAAGCATTAGGACAGAAGGTTTGGTCATTAAAGCTCTACCTAGAGCAACCTGTTGTCTCTGTCCTCCTGATAATTCTCCTACTATTTGAGATCTTTTTTCTTTTAAAATTGGAAACAATTCATAAATTTCATTTATAATTTCCTCGATGCGTTCTTCTCTTAAATATGCGCCCATTTCTAAATTTTCTTGTACATTTAATCCGGTAAAAACATTTCTACTTTGAGGTACAAATGATATTCCTTCTTTAACCCTATCCTGGGGAGTTAATGTTGATATATCTTTTCCATCAATAGAAACTTTTCCTGACTTAAGATTAAGTAAACCCAACATTGCCTTCATTGCTGTAGATTTACCTGCACCGTTAGGTCCAAGAATCGCAACAATCTCTCCCCTGTTAACACTAATAGTGCAGGAATTAATTATATCTGCTCCTCCGTAACCACCTGTCATTTTTTCACCAGAAAAAAAAGGCATTATTTTACTCCATTCCTAGTCTTGAAACCTCTTCCAAGATAGCTTTCGATCACTTGTTCATTATTTTTTACTTCATCTGAAGTTCCTTTAAATAGAACGGAACCCTCGGACATAACAATCACTGGGTTACATAATCTGCTTATAAAATCCATATCGTGTTCAATCATACAAAAAGTATAACCCTTTTCTTTATTAAGCCTTAAAATTGCACTACCAATATCTTTCAATAGTGTTCTGTTTACTCCAGCACCGACTTCATCGAGCAAAACTAATTTTGCATCAACCATCATAGTTCTGCCAAGTTCTAATAGTTTTTTTTGCCCGCCAGATAAATTTCCTGCTAATTCTTTGGATAGATGAGTAAGATTTAAAAATTCGATTACTTCCAGAGCTTTCTTTTTAACTTTTTGTTCCTCTTCATTTACAATTTTTGGATTAAATAAAGCATTAGTTAGTTTCTCACCTGATTGATTGCCCGGCACCATCATTAAATTTTCTAGAACTGTAAGATTAGTAAATTCGTGTGCTATCTGGAATGTTCTTAGTAAACCTTTTGAAAATAATTCGTAAGACGGAATCCCCGTTATATCCTCGTTCTGAAATAACACATTTCCGTCTGAAGGTTTTAAATTTCCTGCAATTAAATTAAATAAAGTTGTTTTGCCCGATCCATTGGGACCGATTATTCCTGTAATAGAACCTTTTTTAATTTTAAGTGAACAATTTGAAACAGCAGCCAAGCCTCCAAAATATTTGGAAAGTTTATCTACCTGCAAAATATTTTGATCTTGCTGCATAAAAATTATTTTTTATTTAATCTTTTTAAAATACTGTTAAGAGACTTTTCTAAAGATTTGTAAAAACCTGATTTTCTAAGTTCCTTAACACCCTGTTCGTTAAGTCCGCCTTTAGTTTGAGATTCAGATACTAAATATCTTAAGTGTTTTTTTGAATTTATTATAGAGTCTTCTGATAAAGCCACAAATAGAGAAGTAATATATTTTTGAGCTTCTTCCCTTTTTATTCCTTTTTTAACCAACCAATCAGATAAAACTTTTAACATCTCATAGAATGGCGCCATCATCCCTGAAGTTGCCCAAAAATTTTTGGAAGATTTTTCGCTACGAATTTCAACTGTAGTGCCTATTTTATTAAAAAAATTTTTTACTTGTTTGTCAGGCGGATAAATAGGGATTGGTCCTTTACCTAATGAAATAGGCGGTAGAGGTATTGCTCTAACAATTTTTGCCTTTTTCTTAATTATTCTTTTTAATTGATCAAGATTAATAGTAGAAATAAAACTTATAATTTTTTGATTTGATCTATATTTTAATTTTGGCAATATTTTTTCGCCCACCTTAGGTGTTACCGCTAAAAATACCCAGTTACATTTATCAACAACTTCCTGATTATTTTTTGCAATATAAACTTTTCTAAATCTTTTTTTTAATTTTTGAGCTATATTTCTATTCCTTGGAGAAACAAGAATTTTTTGAAAGGAAATTTTAGAAGTGCAAATTCCAGTTATTACTGATGAAGCAATTTTTCCAGTACCAATAAATCCTAATTTCATGATGCAATGAAGAATATAGAAGCCCTACCCTTAAATAAAGAGAATTTTAAAGATCTATTTTCGCTAAACTTTTTGACTATATTAATTATTTCTTTTCCAAGCGCTATAGTAGCCGAATACTTAAAAGTTCCTTTAGCCTGGATGTTGGGTCCAATGCTAACGATCTCAATTGCAACTTTGAGTGGCTTAAAATTAAGAATGCCAAAATTAGCATTAAGTGCGATTCTTATTATTTTAGGACTTTATATTGGAAACTACATTGATGAAAAACTATTAGGACAAACTCATAAATGGATTGGAACATCCGCAATAATGTTTATTTACATTATGATCTGTATTGTTTTTGTATCAAAATATTTAGAAAAATTTGCCAATTATGAAAAGAAAACTTCATATTTTTCAGCTGCGCCAGGTGGTTTAGGTCCGCTAGTTATGCTTGCTGAACATGAAAAGTCAGACATTAGTCAAGTAGCTACCTCGCATTTAATTAGACTTATAGTCATAATTACTGCGTTTCCTTTCATTGTAAATCAATTTGCAAACGAAACTTTATTAGTTGATGAAGAGTTTAATTTTCTTGATCAAAATCATTATGAATTAATTTATTTGATAATCGCCTCTATAGTATTAATTTTTATATTCGATAGAATAAAAATTCCTGCACCTCTTTTGTCTGGAACACTGGTTGCTAGCGGAATATTGCAAATATCAAATATAGCTTATTATCAATTACCAACACAAAGCATAGATTTTGGTTTATTAATTCTTGGCGCGTCAGTAGGTTGCAGATTTGCTGGAAAAACTCTTAAAGAGGTGTATTCAAATACCAAGCATAGTATCGTTGCAACTTTGTTGTTAGTTTTATTTTCTGTTGTTGCTGCGTATGCCGCAACTTTTATTATTGATAAAAATTTCTTCAGTCTTTTATTAGCTTATTGCCCGGGTGGTATTTATGAAGTTGCTGTTATTGCGATTGCTTTTGACTTAGACCCTGAATTTGTATCGTTTCATCATATAATTAGGTTATTGATGATTCTATTTACAGTTCCTATAATGATTAAAATACTAAATAAAAAAAAGGGGGAATAAAATATGGAAAAAGAAATGCTTGCAATAGCAAAACTTAAATCTGGTGAAGGAAAATTTGAAAAGTTCATGGGGTTTATGCAATCAGATAAAGGAATGGCAGTAAGAAAAACTATTGCTCATGTTGAAAAAACAGTTCCAGCAATAGCACCAGATAAAAGTTATGTTATGTTTAAAGTCTCAGTTCATAATGAAGAAGAAATGAAGAAGTTCGCTTCAGGTAATAATCCGATAGCAAAACCTATTTTCGATGAATGTATCGAAGTTGTTCAAATGTATGAATTGAGTAAAGTAAGTTTATAATAAGAAAGGATAATAAAAATGATAGAAAAATTTAATGGAATAATTTATTTAGCAGTTTTCATAATTCATTTTGTAGGTTATGGAGTCTATGCGTATAGATGTGTGATTGGAACTCAATCATTTATAGATCAATATGGCATGGATAAAACTGGCGCTATAATGACCAGATTTTTTGGTTCGTTGTTTATTGGTGCAGTTGTAATGGCACTTTATATTATGTTTATTAGAGAGAATGGAGTTGACGGAACGTGGGGATTTTTCAATTTAGTATTCTTGCAAAATTTATCCGCGTTTATAGTTGGTATTTATACCATTAAGATCAACAAACTTGGCCATACAGAAAAAACTTCAATCGAAGGAATAATTGCACCAGGAGTTTTAACTCTATTAAGTGCAATTCTTTGTTATGGGCTCGCTGATAGAATATATATGTAATAATGAAAAAAATATTTGCTGTAATTTTAGCAATTTTTTTTATCTCAAACATTTCTTATTCTAAAAATATTAAAGAAGCATATTTTGCTGGCGGTTGTTTTTGGTGTGTAGAAGAGTTCTTTGAAAAAACAAAAGGTGTAGAAGAAGTAATTTCTGGATACTCGGGTGGAGAATTAGAGAATCCTACTTACAAGCAAGTTACTTATGAAAACACCGGTCATTTTGAAACTGCAAAAATAATCTATGACGCAAATATTATAAAATATAAAGAATTGCTAGACTTATATTGGAAGAATATTGATCCTTTTGATTCTTTGGGTCAATTTTGTGATAAAGGGTTAAGCTATAGATCTGTTGCTTTTTACAAAAATCAAAAAGAAAAAAAAGAAATAGAAAATTCTATAAAAAATATTGAAAAAAGATTTGAAGGAAAAAAAGTAGTTACTTTTATAAGGCAATTTAAAAAATTCTATCCCGCCGAAGATTATCATCAAAATTATTACCAAGAAAAATTTATGAATTATTTGCTTTATAAAAAAGCTTGTGGAAGAGAAGAAACGCTTGAGAAAATATGGAAAAATTAGTTTATCTTTTTATACTTTTATAAATTTGCCATGATACCAATAAAATCGTGCCCCCAAAAATAACTGCTGTTAGTGGTCTGTCCCAAAGGAAACTGAATGAACCGTCGCTTATTAGCAATGATCTTCTTAGATTTTCTTCTATTAAACCTCCTAAAACGAAGGCAAGTATAAGGGGTGCCATAGGAAAATTATAAAGTCTTAAAAACGTTGCAACAATGGCAATTCCTATCATTAAAAAAATGTCAAAATTATTAAATGACATTAAATAAATTCCTGTCACTGAAAAAAATAAAATTAATGGTATTAAAAAGTTTTTGGGAGTTGCAAGAACCCTAGCAATATAAGGAATTAGAGGAAGATTAAGAATAAGTAATATAACCATTCCTATATACATTGACATAATGACTGACCAAAAAATTTCAGGATTGGTCATGTAAAGCCTTGGCCCCGGTTGAATCCCGAAACCTAAAAGTGCACCTAACATTACTGCTGTCGTGCCGCTTCCTGGTATTCCTAAAGTTAATAAAGGAACAAATGATCCTGAGCATGCAGCATTATTTGCTGTTTCTGGAGCAGCTAAACCATGTACGCTTCCCTTTCCAAACTTTTTCTTTTCATCTTCATTTACATAATTTCTTTCCATTCCATATGCTAAAAATGACGCAATAGTTGCGCCGGCGCCTGGAAGAACACCGATTAAAAAACCTAGAACAGAAGATCTAGGAATAGATTTTAACATTTTATTTCTTTCATCTTTGTCTAATTTAATAGAACCTAATTGAGAAAGAGAAATTTTTTCAGTAGCACGACTCGGATCTTTTCCTTTTAAAATAATTGTTAAAGCTTCGCTCATTGCAAATGTAGCCATAACTACTAATACAAAGCTAATACCATCAGTTAAATTCATATTGTTAAAAGTAAATCTTGTAATATCTGATAAAGAATCTTGTCCAACTGTTGCTAGCATCAAACCTAGAATTACCATCATCATAGCTTTCAAAAACTGACCTTTAGAAGAAAAAGCTGATACAGCAGTCAAACCTAAAACCATCAGCGCAAAATAATCTGGCGACCTAAAAGCTAAACTAACTTTTGACAAACTTGGTGCAGCAAACAATAAAAATATTGCAGAAATTGTACCGCCTGCAAACGAACTGTAGGCTGCGATAGCCAAAGCTTTTCCAGCTTTACCTTGTTGTGCCATGGGGTATCCATCAAATGCGGTAGCAACGGTTCCTGGAACACCTGGTGCATTAATTAAAATTGATGATGTTGATCCACCAAATACGGCACCGTAGTATACTCCTGCCATTAATATTAAACCTGTAGCTGGTTCAAAACCATAGGTAATCGGAATCATTAAAGCGATAGCGGTCATTGGACCAAGCCCAGGAAGCATTCCAATAATAGTTCCGAAAAAACAACCCATGACCACCATTAAAATATTCTTAAGACTCAATGCGGTTTGTAAACCAATTAATATTCCTTCGATCATCCTATAATTCCTAACATTTTAAGAAACGGATCCCTTAGATAAATATCTAATAGTCCATGCAATAAAAACATAAACAAAGCTACAAAAGGAAATGACAAAACGAACATCCAAATCCATCTTCTTTCTCCTAAAAAATAATAGGAAAAGAACAAAAATAAAGATGTCGATAAAAAGAAACCTGCTCTTAAAATTATAAAACCATAAATAGTTGCAATAACAACTAAAAATAATGTGCTTTTGTAATCTAGTACTTTGTGGTCTACTTTTGAAGGAATTCTCTCTGGTAAAACAACATACAATATTGAAAGAAACATTCCAAAGAATGCTATAAAAGTAGGAAAAGTTTTTGCATTAAAGGGAGCATCCTCATCAAATGAAAACACTCGAATTTGATATGTTTGGTAAAGATAAAGAGCTGATAAAACAAAAAAGAGCAGCGAGATAATTTTATCTGTACTTATTCTCACTGCTCTTCCTATTAATTAATAATCCAAAGGATTATATAACTCCTAATTTTTTCATAAGAGCTGTCATTTCTTTAGTTTGTGTTTTTAAAAACTTAACAAACTTTTTGTCTGGGTTATAAATATTTACCCAAGCATTACGTTTTCTAACAGCTTCCCATTCGGGTGTTTTCTGAATATCACCTAGCATTTTAGCAATTTGCTTTTTCATGCCTTTATCCATTCCTGGGGGTCCGAAAAAACCTCTCCAGTTAACAAACTGAACGTCAAAACCTTGCTCTTTTAATGTTGGAACTTCAGGTGCGTCTGAAACTCTTTCTGGTGCAGTAATACCAATAATTCTTACTTGGTCTCTAGCTCCCATAACTTCTCCCAATCCTGTTGAAAGAATTTGAGTTTCTCCAGAAAGTAATCCTGCTAATGCTTTTCCGCCCGCATCGTATGGAACATAAATAACATCATTTGGATTTGCTCCCGCTTCTTGGAAAGCTAACGCTCCAATTAAATGGTCCATGCTACCTCTTACAGATCCACCAGCCATTTTAACTGATTTTGGATCTTTTTTGTAAGCAGCAACTACATCTGCAAAATTTTGAAATGGTGAATCTTTTGCAACTGCAATAGCGCCATAGTCACCTATCACTCCAGCTATAGGTGTAACGTCTTTGTATGAAAGAACGTCATCTCCAGTAACATAACCTTTGTGTCTTGTAATTGATCTTAATACAAGCGGAGTAGATTGAACTAAAATAGTGTTTTCTGGTTTAGTATTGATTAAGTAAGCCAAAGCCTTACCGCCTCCACCACCTGACATATTTTCAAATGATGCGCTACCTAACATTCCAGCTTTTGTCAAAGCTTCTCCAGTACCTCTAGCTGTGCCATCCCAGCCTCCGCCAGCTCCACCTCCAATAAGAAAGTGTAACTTATCCATCGCGAAAGTTGTTGTTGAAACAGAAAAGAAAAGTAAAGAAGCTAAAACTAATTTAACTAACTTTTTAAACATTTTTTCCCCCTCATTTGGTAATTAATGTTGTAAAAATTATAGCTAATCTCATATAATAAGCTACATGAAAAAAGTGGTGATTTATACGGGTCCAATGTGCAATTATTGTTCGGCAGCAAAGCATTTGCTAAATAAAAAAAAAGTTAATTATACAGAATTTGATATAGCGATCGATCAATCAAAAAGACAAGAGATGCAAGAAAAAACGAATGGGGCAAGAACTATACCTCAAATCTTTATAGGTGATACCTACGTAGGTGGATATAACGAATTAAAAGCTTTAGAAGTTGCGGGTAAGCTTAATTCTCTTTTAGAAAATTAAATATGAAAAATAAAATTTATATTATTCATGAAAATGATGAGTGGGTTGAACCCTTAAGAAAGGAATTAAAAAATATAAACGCCCCTTTTGAAGAATGGCATTTAGGAAAAAGAAATGTTGATCATTTAGATAAGCCTCCTCAAGGAATATTTTATAATAGGATGAGTGCAAGTTCTCATACTAGAGGACATAGGTATGCTCCAGAGTATACTGCTGTGGTTTTAAATTGGTTAGAAAAAAATAATAGAAGAGTAATTAATAATTCAAGAGCCTTAAGTTTAGAAATTAGTAAATCTTTACAATATAAAGAATTGGAAAGCTTTGGAATTAAAACGCCAAAAACAATTTACTGTAGCAACAAAGAAAGCATTCTAAAATCAGCAAATATATTTCGTAAACCTTTTATCACGAAACATAATAGAGCCGGGAAAGGTTTGGGGGTAAAATTGTTTAACAATAAAAAAGATTTAGATTCACATGTAAGCAGTAAAGACTTTGAACAATCAATTGACGGGATCACTATTTTGCAAGAGTACATAGACAGCAAGCCTAAAGTTATACATAGAGTAGAGTTTGTTAATTCTAATTTTCTTTATACTGTAGAAGTAGACGCGTCCGAAGGATTTGAATTATGTCCAGCTTGCCCAGAAGACCAAATTGAAGAGGCAGAAACCCAATTTTTTGGTGAATATTGTCCAACTATAGGAAACAAATTTAGAATTTTAAAGAATTATAAAAAAACTGAACTTATAAAAAAATATGAAAAATTTATTGCTGCGAATGGTATCGAAATTGCTGGTATCGAATACATTGTAGATAAAAAAGGCACGATTTACACTTACGACGTAAATACAAATACAAACTACAATTCTGTGGCAGAAAAAGATTCTAAAATTAAAGGGATGAAATCAATAGCTGAATTTTTAAAAAAAGAACTTTTACTTTTAAGTAACATTAAAGTTGTAGCTTAAATCATCTATTTTCTAAATCTTGAAGTGTAATTCCTTTTTTGTTAGCAGGAACTGCAATATCCATCATTTTTGGATTTGATAATTTTAAATTACTCATTACGTCAGCATATTCTTCTGCTGACTTAACTTGAAGTCTTGGGTTATTATTTTTTTCATTTTCTATTGTTGAATGTGTTTTTCCATTATAATCATGCGCGGGATATACCAAAGTTTTTTCCGGTAACTTTAGCAATTTTTTAAATAAAGAATCATACGCATCATAGGAACTACCATTCTGAAAATCAGTTCTTCCAGTACCATTTATCAACAAAGTGTCTCCAGTAAAAACTCTGTCGTTCATAAAAAAACTATAGGAGCAATCTGTATGGCCTGGGGTATAAATCGATTTTAATTCTATATTTTCAATTTTAATTTTTTCATTATCCTTTACTTTAATATCCAAAACTTCTGAAGTTGAACGCTCACCCATAATTTTTGAACAACTTGTTTGTTTAGCTAGTTCATTTAAACCAGAAATATGATCAGCGTGAATATGCGTGTCTATAACTTTTACAAGTTTTAAATCTAATTCTTTTAATAAATTTAAATATTTTTCTGTATGTTCAATTACTGGATCGATTATTAGAGCTTCTCTACCTTTTCCGCTCGAAATTATGTACGTGTAGGTTGAAGACTTTTTGTCAAATAATTGTTTAAAAATCATATTTCTTTAAAAATTTATAAAAAGTTGCATAGCAAATCAATCTTGCTTATAAGTATTTTTTAAAAATATTAAAAGAGGGAAAAATTATGACATTAAAAATAAATAGTTTGGCACCAGATTTTAAAGCGAAAACTACTGTAGGAGATATATCTTTTCACGAGTGGTTGGGTACTAGCTGGGGAGTATTATTTTCACATCCAAAAGATTTTACACCGGTTTGCACAACTGAATTAGGAGCATTAGGTGGCATGAAAGGTCAATTTGAACAAAGAGATGTGAAAGTTATTGGACTAAGTGTTGATCCAGTTTCTGATCATAAAAAATGGCTAGACGATATTAAAGATGTAACTGGGATCAAACCTGATTATCCTATTATCGCAGACGAAAATCTTGAAGTTGCAAAACTTTATAATATGCTTGAAGGCGATGCTGGAGTTACTTCAATGGGACGTACAGCGGTAGACAATCAAACCGTTAGAACTGTTTTTGTTATCAGGCCGGACAAAAGAATTGGGTTATTTTTAACTTACCCAATGGCAACTGGTAGAAATTTTTTAGAAATATTAAGAGCTATAGATTCGATGCAAATGACAGCAAAGCACAAGGTTGCTACTCCAGCAAATTGGAAAAAAGGTGAAGATGTGATTATTGTTCCTGCTGTTAAAGATGAAGAGGCTAAAAAGCTATATCCAAAAGGATGGAAGGCTTTAAAACCTTATTTGCGTAAAGTTCCAGACCCGACTAAATAGATTGGATAAAAATAAATTAGACCAACAGTCTCAGCATTGGGAAAAAAATTTCTCAAATAAGCCTGGGATGTTTGGCAACGAACCAAGCGTAGCAGCTGTTAAATCGCTAGATTTTTTTAAAGGTAAAAAAATTGTTGAACTAGGTGCGGGTCTTGGCAGGGATACAATATTTTTCGCTCAAAACTCCATTCAAGTAGAAGCTTTGGATTATAGCCAAAAAGCAATTGAAATTATTAATAATAAATCTAAAAAATTAAATCTTACTCAATTTATCAAAACAAAAATTTTTGATGTAAGAAAAAAATTACCTTTTGATGACAATACCATTGATGGATGTTTTTCACATATGCTTTATTGTATGGCGCTATCTAATTATGATCTTGAAAATTTAAATAAGGAAATATTACGTATTTTAAAACCTGAGGGAATTAATATATATACAGTTCGTCATACTAATGATGGCGACTATAAAAACGGAACCCATATAGGTGAAGATCTTTATGAAAACGATGGTTTTATTGTTCATTTTTTTTCCAGAGATAAAATAAATCAACTTTCAAAGGGATTTGAAATTTTAAATATTGAAGAATTTGAAGAAGGTAAATTTCCAAGAAAATTATTTAAAGCAACTCTAAAAAAAAAATCACTTACAGGGTAGATTGTTTTTCTTCCATCCAATATTTTCACTATTTCCTAAAAAACCATCTGAAATATTAGAACATTTATAACCTAGCATTGTAAGTATCTCGGCCGCTCTTTGTGACCTTCCTCCTGTTCCGCATGAAGTTAATATTTCATAATCCTGATCTATTTTTAAATTTTTAAATTCTTCTAAAAAATTTTGGTTTAAAATTTTTCCTTCAAATTGCAGGGATAAAAAATAAGTTTTTAATCCAATTTTATCACCATCAGGTTTACCTTTATTCCACTCTTCCTTCGTTCTTACGTCGAGCAAAATACATTTTGGATTATTTTTTATATAATCTTTTATTTCTTTGCTTGGTATTTGCTTGATCATTTTATTTTTTTTTAGGAACAAAAGTTAAACATATACCATTGTTACAATATCTTTTGCCTGTAGGCTTGGGTCCGTCATCAAAAATATGCCCATGATGTCCACCACACTTTCTACAATGATACTCGATTCTGGGTGATCCGATCAAATTATCAATTTTTGTTTCAAAAGCACCAGGCAAAGATTCAAAAAAAGAAGGCCAACCGCTACCGCTTTCATATTTTGTCTTGGACTCAAAAAGCTTTGCACCACATCCAGCACAAAGATAATCGCCTTCCCTTTTTTCATAGTTCAACGGGCTACTTCCAGGAGGTTCTGTTCCTTCTTCAAATAAAATTAATTTTTGTTCAGATGTGAGTTTTGATTTATCAACTTTTGACATTATGAATCTTTTTGTTTGATAAGAATAATCCGATTATTATTAAAATAGAAGCTATAAGATGATATAATTTAAATTGCTCATCAAATAAAAATATTGCCATTCCTGTACTAAACAAAGGTATTAAAGAGACAAAAATGCCAGCCCTATTTGCTCCAATAATTGATATGGCGCCCGTCCAGCAAGAATAAGATACAATGCTTGGAAAAATAGCTGTGTATATTATGACGTATAAAAAATTTTTATTTATATTTACTACAGCTCCTTGACTATACTCATATAAAAATTGAGGAAATGCAAAAAATAAACCACATGTGCAAAGAACTTGAACAGTACTAAACAAAGATATTTTTAATTTTAATTTTTTTAAAAAAGTAGAATAAAGCCCCCAACATATAACTGCTGCAACCATCCATATGTCACCAACATTAAAATCAAGATTAAGAAGAACATTAAGATCTGAACGAGTTATAATAACTAAAACCCCAAGGGTAGAAACTAAAAGACCTAACAACTGGAAAAAGTTTGTTTTTTCAAATTTAAATATGAAGCAAAAAAGAATAATAGCAGCTGGTATTGCTGTATTAAATAAAGAAGCATTAATTACCTGAGTATATTGTAAAGCTGTATAAACAAAAGGAACAAAAAGACCAATGGTCATTAGACCAAGAAAAAATAATAAAGGTAACGAATTAAATATATCATTTTTATTTTTTAAAATTTCTTTATAGGTAAAAGGTAATAAAATTAACCAAACTGCTAACCATCTAAAAAATGTGAGTGAATAAGGTGGTATATCTTCCAAAAAAAGCAAATTTTCCAATAACAAAATTTCCTGCCCAAAATAAAGTTGCCAATATTAAAAAAATGTAAGCTTTATTATTTTTTGAAAACAAATTAAATCCTAACTAAATCTTGCTGAACTATAGGGAGTTAAATCTAAATTGGTCTTCTCTTCTGCAATCATACTTGCTACAATTTTTCCTGATATTGCTCCCAACGTCCATCCAAGATGGTGATGCCCAAAAGAATAAAACAAATTTTTATAATTTTTTTTGAGGGTCCTATAACGGGCAAAAAATCAGGCAAGGTTGGTCTAAACCCCAACCACTCATCTTCGTGTTTTCTGAGCTCTGGAAAAAGATATTTCGCATTGTCTGCTAAGTTCTGAATTCTTCTTTTGCTAATAGGGTTTTTCAAACCTCCAAATTCAACTGTACCTACAACTCTTAATCCTTGTTCCATTGGAGTAATACCAAAGCCTCTATTTAAAAAAATTACTGGTCTTGAAAGCAGATGATCATAGTTCTTGAAATGCACATGATATCCACGTTCAGTATCTAATGGAATTTTTTCATTAACTTGATCTGTCAACTTTTTTGAAAACGCTCCACAAGCAATCACTGCTTTATTAAAATTATAAGTTTTTAAATCAGTTTTAATTATGGGTTTATTATCTGAGGAGAAATTAATTGTCTTTACATCTTCTTTTAAAAATTGTCCTCCAAGTTTTATAAACTTATCAAATAATTTCATTAAAATTTTTTTAGGATTTCTTGTATGTCTAGCTTGAGGGTACAAAACTCCTCCATGATAAATTTTATTAATATGTGGTTCCAAATCGTGTATTTCATGTGGTGTTAAAAGCTGTTGTTCGACTCCTAGCTCTTTCCTTATATTTATCTCTAGTTCTCTACTTTTTAAATCTTTATCAGTCCAAAAATATATAATACCCTTATTTTCAATTAAATTAGAAATATCTATATCTTGAAATAACTCATCGTAAGCCGGTAATGCCAAATCTAAAATCTGATGCATGTATTTAGCTGTGTATATCATTTTTTCTTAGTGCAATTTTTTATAAATTTTATAAACCATGGAATCATTTTTGGTACATAATTCCACTTAAGCGCAAGTGGTCCGGTTGTTTTTAATAACATTGCTGGCACATCTACGAGTATATCTGGTCTGTTCATTGGTACTGAAGCGTAAGGAGAGAAGTGTCCAGCGTTTCCATATGAAGCGGAGCTTCCTGGTTCATCTCGGTCTAATAATGTTACCTTAAAACCTTTTTTAATAAGACAAAGTGCTGTGCAAACGCCTTGTATGCCAGCGCCAACAATTCCAACTGAAGATTCAAGGCCAGGATCTTCTTTCATAGCGTAATTAATTATATACTATCGTAAGATTAAATGTGAGGCGACAGTTTATACTGCCTCTTTATGTGTTGTTACTGGAATGATTTCTGGTTTTCTATGCTCTTCTCTTTCTACAATTTCTTCTATAGCAATATCTTCCTCAGTATTTGATTTGCCTTTGTTTACTCTCTTAATGTAGCCGTCTATATCCGCTCCCTCTTCCGTCTTGAGTGTATTTTTAAAAAAAAATGTCACCCTTTATAACAGCATTTTTTCCTATCACTATCGTGTCAGCTGTAATTTTACCTTCCACATGTCCGTTAACTTCAACGTTTGTTGCCTCAAGGGATCCTCTTATTGATCCAGTTTCTTTTATTGTTAATTCAGAAACAAAAACATTTCCATTAATTAAACCTGCTATATCTATGCTCCCCCGCGGATCTTAAGTCTCCCTCTAATTGGAGAGTTTCACCAACATATGATCTGCCACTATGATTAAGAGTTTTTGTTTCAACAGCTCTAAGAGTTTTAAACATTAATTTATTAAACCACAAAGTAGCAACATCTCACAATTAAAAAATTAATAATTTTAAGCCCTAAAATACAATCGTGGGTTGTTTCTAGAAAATCTTTTTTTTACATTGCTTGGTGCTGCCTGTGGACTTTGCAACTCATCGTTATTCCTAAACCTAACATCATTGCAAGCATAGCAGAACCACCATAAGACATAATTGGAAGTGGGGCTCCAACTATCGGGAGTAGTCCTAAAACCATCGACATATTTACTGCTACATAAATGAAAAAAGCTGCTGCAAACCCAAAACAATATAATTTTGAAAAATTATTTTTGGATTGGTTTCCAATATGAATGATTCTTTGAATAATAAGCCCATAAATTATCAATAAGCTTACAGAGCCCAAAAATCCAAATTCTTCTGAAAATAAAGTGAAAATGAAATCTGTATGTTTTTCTGGTAAATAGTCTAGATAACTTTGACTGCCTTTTAAAAAAACCTTTTCCTGTAAAACCGCCAGAACCTATTGCAATTTTTGATTGAATGAGTTGATAGCCCGCACCCAAAGGATCTCGTTCTGGATTAAAAAAAGTTAAAATTCTAAGTTTCTGATAAGGTTTTAAAAAAGCAATTACTACAGGAGCCATAGTAACGAGTGCAAAAAAAAGGAATATAAAAAATACTTAATTTTTAAGCCTGCTAACCAAACCACCGAAAGCCCGCTAACCATTATAAGTATGGCCGTACCTAAATCGGGTTGAATAATAACTAAAGCAAAGGGGATAGCTAATGCAAAAAAAGGTTGAAATAAAAATTTTATACGATTTACATCTCGGGACGGAATCGTATTATAATACTTTGCCAAAAACAAAATTATGCCAATCTTCATAAGTTCTGAAGGTTGTAAATTTATAACAAATAAACTAATCCAGCGAGTTGATCCTGACGCAGTAACACCAAATAAAATAACTCCTACCAGCAATAAAAGTACTATGACATAAAAAAAATAAGCTGATTTATGCCAAAGCTGAATATTTATAAATGAAATTGAAATAAAGACTGCAAAGAAAATACAAAATCTATAAATATGATTTTTTGTGTAATAGTCAAAGTTGCCCCTCGCTGTAGAATACATGGCAAAAAAACTTATAATTCCTAACAATAAAACAAGAATAATTAATGCGAAGTCCAAAGATAAAAATTTATCCCTAAAATTTAAATTACCTTTATGAAAATAGTTATTTATCATTATCAAATCTCCTTGTATAAATCTTGTTGATATTCTTTTCTTAGTTCGTGACGATCAATAATTTTTTTTATTAATTTTTTTCCGAGCGGAGCCGCACCTGAACTTCCCGTTCCTCCATGTTCAATTACAATACTCAATGCATATCTTGGATTTTTGTAAGGAGCAAATGCAGTGAAGAGTGCGTGATCCCTTTGTTCATAAGGACGATCTTTATCTTTTAATTTTAGTTCTCTTTCTTCAGCTGTAACACGTCTTACCTGGGATGTTCCAGTTTTACCAGCATAAACATATTCTGGCTTGACATGTCTTGATCGATAAGATGTTCCCATCGGCTCATTGGTCGCTCCAAATTGGGCGTCTAATACGAACTTAATATTTTCTTGATTTCGATATAATTTTATTAAGTTAGAACTTTCGTGCACAGGTAAAAAACCTGTATTAATTTCTTTTTCTTCGTTCTTTGCAACCAAAACTTCACGCCAAGATTTAACTATTGGTTCTAAAGTGTCTTTATCATCAATTATTCTTGGTTTTATTTTATAACCACCATTCGCCAATTGCGCCGTCATTAGACAAAGCTGCATGGGCGATGTCTGAAAATAGCCCTGACCAATACCAGTTAGTAATGTTTCTCCTAATACCCATCCTCTTCCAATATTTCTTAATTTCCATTTAGTCGTTGGAACAAGACCTTCTTTTTCTTCGTTGAAAATATCAAAAACTTTATTACCTAATCCAAATTTTTTAGCTGTAACTGCTAAACGATCAACGCCTAATCTTCTTGCGGCTTCATAAAAGTAAATATCGCAAGATTGTTTAATTGCTTTTCTTAATCTTGTAAATCCATGACCTTTTTCTTTCCAGCAATGGTACTTGTGACCATAGAGCTCAATTGATCCTGTACACTCAACCGTTGTGTTTGGACTCACAACATCATTTTCTAATGCAGAAAGTGCTACAATTGGTTTTATTGTTGATCCTGGTGGATATAGACCTGCTAAAGATTTATTTAGTAATGGTTTTTTGGAATTATTAATTAGATCTTGCCAATCTTCATTATTAATTCCATGAACAAATTTGTTTGCATCAAATGTTGGGCTTGAGGTCATTGCAATGATGTCGCCAGTAAAAATATCCATTACACATATTGATCCACTTTTGTCCTTAAGCAATTGATTGGCATACTTTTGCACTTCTATATCTAAAGTCGTCCTAAAGTTTTTTCCCGATGTTCCTTGGATAAATTTTAGTTCTTTTACTCTTTTACCGTATGCATTAACTTCAAATCGTTGGTATCCAACTTCGCCAATCATTTCATGGTTTAAAGATTTTTCTAAACCTGTTTTACCTGTTTTTAGTCCTGGGACATGAACTTTTCTTAAAAACTCACTATTTTCTAAATCAGATTTACTTATATCTGAAACATATCCAATTAAATGAGAAAAAGAACCGTCTTTTATATATTTTCTAGCCACTGCGACTACTGGTTTAATTCCCTGCGTATCGTGTAAAAAAAGATTGAGTTTAGAAAATTCAGACCAACTTAAATTATCTGAGATTATAACTGGTTCCCAAGGTTTTCTTCTCTTTATTTTTTTATACAAATTTCTTCGTTCGGCTTGATTAAATTCAATTAATCTTGATAATTTAAAGAATAGTTCTTCAAGGTTTGGGACATCTTCCGGTATCATATGAAGTTGGAATACTTGTGTATTACTTGCAATTTTTTTACCAAAAAAGTCTTCTATTACGCCTCTTTGTGGAGGAACTTTCCATTCTCTTAAACGGTTTTTGTCAGATAAGGATCTATATTTAATATTTTCAGAAATCTGCAAATAAAACAAACGGCTAATAATTGCTAAAAAAACAGCTAATTTTATACCTACTAACATAAACATTCGTCTACTAATTAGTGTTGTTTTGCTTTGCACATTATCGCTACTTCTAAACATGAGTCCCCTGCTTGCTAATATTTATTAATAATCCAAAAATTAGCCATAATGCTGGATAAAAAATAAAAGTGAAAATAGAATTTGTAAATAAATATAAATAATCAACAGAATATTCTGAAAAATATAAAACTATAAAATAAATAAAATTTGCAAATAATAGTGCTGGAATAAAAGTCATCCAGTCGTAAAAAAGCGAAATTCTTACAGTAACAACTCTAACGTAGGCTGCTACTGATGCAATTACCAACAAAGTTAAAGCATTGACGCCTATTGGAAGGCCAAAAATTACATCTGTAATTATTCCAGATAAAAATATGAAACCATATCCCAAGGCCTGCGGTCTTCTTAGAACCCAATAGTAAATTAAAATATAATGTAAATTTATTGTAAAAAACTTAAAATTTATTATTGAATTGCCATTTAAAGAAATAAAAATTAATAATAGTAAAGGTATTGAATTTAAAATTTTTAATTTAATATCTTTTATTGAGTAAGACATAAAGTTTAATCATTTCCTCCCAAATTAATATTCACAAACATTATTTGCGAGACGTCTGAATATAATGATACAAGAATTTTTCCTTCATTTATTTTTACTACTCCTATAGGAATTCCGGGATCAAATATTCCTTCCTTTCCTGAAGTGTAAACCTTATTACCTGCTATAACTTTGTTTTTTTCAGGTAAATATTCTAAAATAGGTTCGTTTTCACCTCGACCGCTCATTATAGCGTGATAACCTAAAGGTTCTATTAAAACTGGAATTTTACTATTTAAGTCTGTAACAAGTAATACTCTTGATGAAAAAAAATTAACATCAACAATCCTTCCAATAAAATTTATTCCATCTAGTACTTCCATGCTATTTTTTATTTTTCTATTGCTACCGCTATTAAGGATGAATGAATTTAAGTATGGACTTTGTTTATCAAGTATAACTCTAGCACTAATCAATTTGCCAGAAGCTGTTACTTGTTCGTCAAGTAATTTTCTTAATTGTGTATTCTCAAGTATTAAAAAACCTGGATCAAATATCTTTTCTTTAAGCTTGGCATTTTCTCTTTTTAATTTTTCATTTTGATCTTTTACATTTAGGTGATCTTGGATTGATCTTATAACTAAATTGAATCCCTTTGCTGGTGAAGAAACAATAACTGAGCCTCGATAAATTGAGTCTTTAACAAAATACCTTACATAATTTAGAGGTTTAGTCTCTATTGTTTCAAAATATATAAGTATGATTGAAAATACAATAAGAGCAAATAATGAAAATCTTTGTTGTGTGCCTTTTCTTAAAAAGGCTGAACGTATCGCTATACCAACATCTTCACGACTAGTCTGCATAATTCATCAATCACGATTATCCTTCACCTAATAATAGCGTAGAGAATGTTTGTTCTTCATCGAGAGCCTTCCCACATCCAAAAGCCACGCAGGATAATGGATCTTCTGCGATTTGGACTGGCAAACCAGTTTCTTTAGAAATAAGTTTGTCTATATTTTTTAAAAGCGCTCCGCCGCCTGTTAAAACCAATCCCATATCAACTAAATCTGCCGAAAGTTCTGGAGGAGTATTCTCTAATGCATCTTTAATTCCTGCTAAAATTTGAGATAATACTGGCTTTAATGCTTCTGCAGTATCTTCCTCTTTTAATGCAATTTCTTTAGGAGTTCCTGATCTTATATCTCTACCTTTCATTAAATAAGTGTTTCCACTTGTAGGAATAGCTGTTCCAATTTCTTTTTTTATTTTTTCTGCACTAGCATCGCCTACTAATAAATTAAATTGTTTTCTCATATAAGTAATTATACCTTGGTCCATCGCATCTCCGGCTACTCTGAGTGAATTTGCATAAACTACACCCCCTAGCGACATAACGGCAATTTCTGTTGTTCCACCACCAATATCAACCACCATAGAACCTGTAGCTTCTGATATAGGTAAACCTGCACCAATAGCCGCTGCTATAGGCTCTTCAATAAGTTGGACTTTTCTTGCTCCAGCAGCCAAAGCTGAATCTTGAATAGCCTTTCTCTCAACTGGTGTTGATCCTGTTGGTACACAAATCAAAATTCTTGGATTAGCAAAAGCTTTTCTTTTATGAACTTTTTTAATGAAGTGTTTTATCATTTCCTCGGTTACAACAAAGTCAGCTATTACTCCATCTCTTAAAGGTCTTACTGCAGATATATTTCCGGGAGTTCTCCCTAACATTGTTTTGGCTTCATCACCAACAGCTAAGACAGATTTTTTTCCTTTATCTTCGATTATAGCTACTACAGATGGTTCGTTAAGAACAATGCCTTGATCTTTAACAAAAACTAAAGTGTTCGCGGTACCTAAATCTATGGCCATATCAGTCGACCAATATTTAGATAATTTTTCTATGCCTAACATTATATTCCTCTCATTTTCTGTTCATTATATTTTTTGTTTTGTTGGTTGTATTCTCCTGGTGCAGTCTTTTTTCTTTTAATTATCATTTTATTTAATGCATTTAAGTAAGCATTAGCAGATGCGACTAATGTATCTGTATCTGCCGCTTGACCAACCGTTGTTTTACCATTTTCTTCAATTCTTACACTTACTGTGGCTTGAGCGTCCGTACCTTCTGTTACTGCATGTACTTGGTATAGCTGTAATTTCACATCATGAGGATATAATTTTTTTATACATTTAAAAATAGCATCAACTGGACCATCGCCAGTTTCTGTTGCTTGTTTTATATCTCCATAAACTTCTAATGTCATTTCCGCTTTTTGCGGTTCTCCCGTTCCTGCAAATACTTTGAGAGATTTTAAAGTAATAACATTATCTTCTTTGATCAAACTATCATCTACTAAAGCTGCAATATCTTCATCATAAACATGTTTTTTTTTATCTGCAAGAATTTTGAATTTACCAAAAGCTATTTGAATCACATCATCTGTAATATCTTTATATCCAAGATCTGTTAACTTATCTTTAAAAGCATGTCTTCCAGAATGTTTTCCCATTACTAGAGATGTTTGTTTTACTCCAACACTTTCAGGAGTCATAATCTCATAAGTATTTCTGTTTTTTAGCATTCCGTCCTGATGTATCCCCGATTCGTGAGCAAAAGCGTTTTTTCCAACAATTGCTTTATTAAATTGAACAGGAAAACCTGTTGCATTTGATACAACTTTAGATGCTTTGCTTAATAACTTGGTGTTTATTCCAGTTTTAAATGGCATTAAATCATTTCTTGTCTTCATTGCCATTACAATTTCTTCTAGCGCAGCATTTCCAGCTCGTTCTCCTATTCCATTAATCGTACATTCAATTTGTCTAGCACCTGCCGAAACACCAGCTAAAGAATTTGCAACAGCTAAGCCTAAATCGTTATGGCAATGTGTTGATAGAATAGCTTTGTCTATATTAGGAACTTTGTTTATCAGGGTCTCAATTATTTTTTTAAATTCTGAAGGAATTGAATACCCAACTGTATCAGGTATATTAATGGTTTTTGCTCCACATTTAATTGCTAGTTCTACTGTTTTGCACATAAAATCTATATCTGTTCTTGTGCCATCTTCACATGACCATTCTACATCATCAGTAAATTTTCTTGCGTAAGTTACATGTTCCTTTATTGACTCAATTACTTCTTCAGGTGTTTTGTTTAATTTGTGTTTCATATGAAGCTGGCTTGTAGAAATAAAAGTATGAATTCTAAATCTTTTTGCTGACTTTAAAGCTTCATAACATGCGTCAATATCTTTTTTTGTATGTCTTGATAGTCCTGCTGGAATGGAATTTTTTAAGATTTTACTTACCTCTGTGACTGCCTCGAAATCTCCTGGTGAGGCAATTGGAAAACCCGCTTCGATTATATCGATTCCTAGTTCATCAAAAACTCTTGAAATTTGAATTTTTTCTTCAAGACTCATGGATGCGCCGGGTGATTGTTCACCGTCTCGCATTGTTGTATCAAATATATAAACTCTGTTTTTCTCCGACATTATCCCTCAAAATTTGAAATTATGTTAAGATCTAATCTACAACCTAAGCGCGCTTTATGCAAAAGATTTTTAATTTTGGCAACAAAAAATTAACAGATTTTACTAATTTTTTTCCTTATCAACCAACTTATTCTTGCCAATCCAAGGCATTAGGTCTCTCAGCTTCTTGCCAACTTTCTCTATCGGGTGTTCCGCTAGCTCTTTTCTCATCTTTAGAAAGTTTTTTTGACCATTTTTATTTTCATCCATCCACTGCTTAGCAAATTTTCCGGATTGAATATCTTTTAATACTTCTTTCATTCTTTCCTTAGTTTTTGAATCTATAATTTTTTTTCCTGTAATATACTCTCCATATTCAGCTGTGTTAGAAATAGAATAATTCATATTTGCAATACCTCCTTCGTAAATTAAATCAACAATTAATTTTACTTCATGCAAACACTCAAAATATGCCATTTCGGGTGGATAGCCTGCTTCAACTAAAGTTTCATAACCATTTTTTATTAATTCAACCAAACCTCCGCATAAAACAGTTTGCTCGCCGAATAAGTCCGTCTCACATTCGTCTTTGAATGTTGTTTCGATCACACCAGATTTTCCTCCTCCAATTGCGCAAGCATATGAAAGTGCTAGTTCTTTTGCTTTTCCAGAGCTGTCTTGATGTATGGCCATTAAGCATGGTACTCCTGCGCCTCTTTGATATTCACTTCTAACTAAATGTCCTGGGCCTTTTGGAGCTATCATAAATATATCTAAATCTTTCCTAGCTGTGATTAAATTAAAATGTATATTTAGTCCATGAGCAAATGCAAGCGTAGTTCCTTGTCTCATTCTTTGTTCTATATGATTTTTATAAATTTGAGATTGAAGTTCATCAGGAGTTAACATCATTAAAACATCAGCCCACTCAGCTGCATCTGAAAGAGACATTACTTTTAGTCCCTGAGATTCCGCTTTTTTTTTGCTTGCAGAACCTTCTCTCAGTGCAACTACTACTTCTTTTACACCACTATCTTTTAAATTTAACGCATGGGCATGTCCTTGGCTTCCAAAACCAAAAATTGCGACTTTTTTTGATTTTATTAAATCTACTTTTGAATCTTTCTCATATAACATTTTCATAAAATTTCCTTTAGCTTTGTTTATATATTTCCGAACCTTTCGTCATTGCAACAACACCTGTTCTTGATGCGCTTGCTAAGCCTAAAGGTTGTAATTTTATAATCAATTCATCTATTTCCTTTTTTAAAGCCGAAACCTCAAACACAAATGATTTTGTTGTTTTATCAAGGATAGTATACTTATATCTTTTACACAACTTTTTGGCTTTCTTTAGTTTAGTATTAGATGATACGACTTTGAGCAATGCCATTTCTCTCATCAAAGTTTTCTTATTTCTAGGAAAATCAGCCACTTTGTGAACGGGCACAAGTTTACCCAATTGTAATTTTATTTGTTGAAGAACCTGAAGGGTCCCAGAAGTAGAAATAGTTATACGTGAAATATTTTTTTTCTTATCTACTTCTGCAACTGCTAAAGAATCAATGTTATACCCTCTACCAGAAAATAATCCAACAACTCTTGCAAGAACACCAGACTCATTATCAACCCAAACAACTATAATGTGTTGTTCAATTTTTTCCTTTCGTGTTGCAAAGCTATAAGCTGACTTTACCATAATTAAACTAAAACCTTTCCTTCTTCTGAGACCTCATCATCTTCATCCTGTTCACCTAATAACATATGATTGTGTGGTTTTCCCGAAGGTATCATTGGATAGCAATTTTCAATTTTATCAACAACACAGTCAAAAATAACTGGTTTATCAACTGAAAGCATTTGTTCAATTTTACTATCTAGCTCTTCCGGTTTGTTTGCTCTTATTCCAACGCAGCCATATGCTTCTGCCAATTTTACAAAATCTGGAAGTGCCGCAGTATAGCTTTCTGAATAATTTTTTTCATGTAAAAGTTCTTGCCATTGCCTTACCATTCCCATGTATTGATTGTTAAGTATAAATATTTTTATTGGCAATTTATATTGTGCTGCCGTCGACATTTCTTGCATTGTCATTAAAACAGATGCCTCGCCTGCAATATCTATAACTAATTTATCAGGATTGGCTACTTGTACTCCTATCGCTGCTGGTAAACCATAACCCATTGTTCCTAGTCCACCTGAAGTCATCCATCTATTAGGCTTATCAAATTTATAGTGTTGCGCAGCCCACATTTGGTGTTGTCCTACTTCAGTAGTTATAAAAGTATCTTGCGCTTTTGTTAATTCGTACAGTCTTTGAACTGCATATTGTGGTTTTATAACATCTTTACTATTAACAAAGCCGAGAGAATTCTTTTTTCTCCAAGTTTCAATTTGACTCCACCAAGCTGATATTCTTTGTTTATTTGAATTTACAAAATCAGGATCACGTGTTTTAAAAACTGAAACTAATTTCTCAAGTACAACTTTAACGTCACCAACTAGGGCAAGGTCAACTTTAATATTTTTGTTAATCGATGAGGGATCAATATCAATATGTATTTTTTTTGATTTGGGCGAAAACTCATCAATTTTTCCTGTAATCCTATCATCGAAACGAGCTCCAATGTTTATCATTAAGTCACAAGAGTGCATTGCATTATTAGCTTCATAAGTACCATGCATACCTAACATTCCTAAAAATTGTTGATCATATCCAGGATAAGCTCCAAGACCCTGTAGAGTTGATGTAATTGGAAATCCAGTTAATGTAACTAGCTCTCGAAGTAATTGGGTAGCTTTGGGTCCAGAGTTAATGACTCCTCCTCCAGTGTATAAAATAGGTTTTGAAGACTTTTTAAATAATTCTACAGCGGCATCGATATTTTTATCTTGCCCATTAAAGCTGATATTATTTTTCTTATTATTCTCGTTTTGTGTTTTAGGCTTAACATATTTTCCTTTTTTAAATTGAATATCTTTTGGTATATCCACTAAAACCGGACCTGGTCTTCCGCTTGTAGCAACTTCGAAAGCTTTATGTAAAATTGTTGAAAGTTTATTTATATCTTTTACGAGCCAGTTATGTTTTGTGCATGGTCTTGTTATCCCAGTTGTATCACATTCTTGAAATGCATCTGTACCTATAAGATGTGTAGGCACTTGTCCGGTAATGCAAACCAAAGGTATAGAATCCATGTATGCATCAGTTAGAGCAGTTACTGTATTAGTGGCTCCTGGACCTGAAGTTACAAGTATCACTCCTGGTTTACCAGAAGATCGCGCATATCCTTCGGCTGCATGTCCAGCACCTTGCTCATGTCTAACTAAAATATGTTTTATTTTTTTGTGATTTTTAAGCTCATCATATATAGGTAAAACCGCTCCACCAGGATATCCAAAAATATGCTTAACCCCTTGATCTTCAAGAGCTTGGAAAACCATTTGAGCTCCGGTCATTAAATTTGCCATTAAAGACTAATCTAACTGAGTTTTAATGATGGTCAAGTTTTAGATAAATAACCTAGAACTTTCTTTCGTAAATCAAGATAATTTATATCAGTAAAACCCTTCCAATTCTTCATCTGGCCTCTTTGCCAAGTAAATTGTCTCTTAGCGTATTGCCTTGTTTTTATAAGTACGCGCTCTTTTAGCTCTTTCATTGAAATTTTTTTATCTAAAAATAAACCTATTTCTTTAAGTCCTATTATAGAATTTGAAGTATGCAATGTGCGTAACGATAGATCTAGCTCTCTATATTTTTGTGTTTCTTCTATTGCACCGTTTTTTAACATTTCTGTAAATCTTTTTTTAATTCTTTCTTCTAGTTCTGGTTTGGGTGGAATAAGACATATTTTGTCAAATTCTTTTGAATTAAAATATTTTTTATTTTTCTTTTTTTGCCAATTGTTCAAGGTTATTCCTGTGGCATTATAAACAGAAATAGCTCGAGAAACTCTTTGTATATCATTCATGTTTATTCCTTCAAAAATTTTTGGGTATATTTTAACATAATGATTTTTCATCATCGATCTGCCTATAGGATTCAAATAGCTGTAATCTATTTTTGGAACATCTGGAATATCAGCTAATCCATCAATTAAAACCTTGAAATATAAACCTGTACCACCAGTAATAATTGCAATTTTACCCTTATTATTAATTTCTTTAATCTTTGCAGCGGCTAATTTATACCAAGAACCGACCGAGAAATTCTCTCGAGCTGAAACGAATCCGTATAAGTGATGTTTTATGCTTTTGTCATTAGGTCTTGCTGATAAAACCTTAATTTCTTTATAAACTTGCATGCTATCAGCATTTATTATTTCCCCGTTAAACTCTTTTGCAATATCAGTTGATAGTCTGGATTTGCCTGATGCAGTTGGACCGAATATAAGAATTACTTTTTTATACTTCATCTGAAGATATAAACGAAAAATTAATTAAGCTTTATAGTTAAATAGCCTCTTTGATTTATCTCGTTATAAGTTGCAAATAACAAAGTCTTTTCACCTTTATTTATAATATCTGTAACTAATTTAGAAAATTGTTTTGCGTTCATAATTTTTTGCTTTTGAAGTTCAACTATTACATCATTGATTGATAAAAATCTTAAAGGACTATCTTCTAGTATTTTGGTTACAACTACCCCGGTAGTATTTTTTGGCAATTCTCGTTTACTAATATCATCCTGATTTAAATTTCTAACAAAGATTTTTAGATCTGTTATTTCAACATCTTGAAACTTTTCAGATTCTGTTTTATTTTCTGCTTTGAATTCTTTTGAAGATTCCAATCTTCCTAATAAAACTTTTTTTGAAATTAGTTTTTGATTTCTCCAAATTTTAAGCCCAACTCTTTTTCCAACCGCGGTTTGTGCAACTAGTTTTGGTAATTTTCTCATCGTATCGACTCTTTTTCCATCAAACTCTAAAATAATATCTCCGGCTTTTATTCCTGCTTTGGAAGCTGGGCTATTTTCTGCAACACTTGCTACTAAAGCTCCTTCGGCCTTTTTCAATTTTTCTACTTCAGCAATCTCTTTTGTAACTTCTTGAATTCTTACACCCAACCATCCTCTTTTTGTTTCTCCAAATTTAATTAATTGTTCAATTACGTTTGAAGCAGGATTAGAAGGTATAGCAAAACCAATTCCGATCGAGCCAGATGAACCGGGAGCAATTATAGCGGTATTTATTCCAATAACTTTACCGTCTAAATTAAAAAGAGGACCTCCAGAGTTTCCGACATTTATAGAGGCGTCGGTTTGAATAAAATCATCATAACGAGTTAGACCAATATCTCTATTTCTTGATGAAATAATTCCTGTGGTTACTGTTCCACCAAAACCAAAAGGATTTCCAATTGCTATGACCCAATCGCCTACTCTAGCTTTATCTGAATCTCCAAAACTAACTGGTTTAAATTCTTCATCAGACTCTATTTGTAAAACTGCTAGATCCATATAAGGATCTTTACCTAAAACTTTTGCTTTATATTCTGTAGAACCGTTTACACTAACAATAATATCTTCCGCTTCTTGAATAACATGACTATTTGTAACTACTATTCCTTTTTTATCTATAATAAAACCAGAACCCAAAGCTGTTGCTTTTCTTTCAGTTGGTCTATTGAACTCTTTAAACATGTCTTCAAATGGCGATCCGGGTGGAAACTGAAAAGGAAATGGATTAGAAGTTGATTTAATTGTTTGTGTGCTCGATATGTTAACAACCGAGGGCATTAATTTTTCCGCAAGATCAGCAAAAGAGCTTGGTATAGTTTTGCTGTGTGAAAAAGAAATTGGACAACTTATCAAAATAAGTATTAAGCTGAAATTAATAAATTTTTTATAAGCTTTCATTAATTTTACCTTTTAAAATACCAAATAATCGCAAAACCAATTATGGCAAATATAAAACCGCTTATTCTAAGCTGGCTAACTGGCCACTTTTCGATCGCCTTAAGCATATTTTTCATTTTTGATGGAAATAAGGCATATAGCGTGCCCTCTATGAACAACAAGAGACCAATCGCAATGATGAGCTCTTTCATTAAATTAACTATTGTTTTTTAATAATTCCAGTATCACCAAAAAACTTAAAAAAATCACTATCAGGAGACAAAATTAAAGAGGTGTCTCCTCCAATTAAAGCTTTTTCGTATGCTTGCATTGCTCTATAGAAAGCAAAAAATTCTGGATCTTTACCAAATGCGGTCGCAAATATTTTATTTCTTTGTCCGTCTCCTTCACCTTTCATAATCTCTGATTGTTTTTTTGCATTTGCTAACAGCACTGTAACTTCTTTATCTGCTGTAGATGTAATTGTAACTGCCATCTCAGCCCCTTTTGCTCTAAATTCTTTAGCTTCTCTTTCTCTTTCAGTTTGCATTCTTTTAAATATGGCTTCGCTATTTGCTTGTGGAAGATCTGCTCTTTTAATTCTTACGTCGATAATTTCTATACCAAAATTCTCTGCTTCGGCATTAACGTCGTTCTGGATAATATCCATTTGTTTTGATCTATCTTCAGATAATAAAGTTGCTAAACTTTGTTTACCCAAAACACCTCTTAATCTTGAATTAATGATGGTAGCTAACCTTGATCTTGCTACTCTTTCGTCACCCACAGAAATGTAAAATTTTAATGGATCTACAATTTTAAATCTAGCATAAGCATCAACAATTAATCTTTTCTGATCTGATGCAATAACTTCTTCTGGCGCTGGATCTAAACTTAATATCCTACGATCTATAAATATGACATTTTGAATAAAAGGAATTTTGACCTGAAGACCAGGTTGAGAAATTATTTTTTTAGGGTCACCAAATTGTAATACTATTGCCTGGTTAATTTCCTTTACTGTAAAAAGCGACAAGTAAATAGCAAGTCCCACAACAACCATGACGGGAAGTAAAAATCTATTCATTTTCATTATGAGTCAGATCCTTTCTTTTTTGATAATTCGGGCAGAGGCAAATAAGGAACCACACCTCCAGCCTTTCTATCAATGATTACCTTGTCTATATCTGCCAAAACCTTTTCCATTGTTTCAAGATACATTCTTTCTTGTGTAACTTGTTTAGCTTTTGCATACTCATTATATATTGCAATAAATCTACTCGCTTCACCTTCTGCTGCTGCTACAACTTGTTTCTTATAAGCTTCAGCTTCTTGTAAAATTTTAGCTGCGTCTCCTCGCGCTCTCGGTATTACATCATTAGCATATGCTTCGGCCTCATTCTTGGAACGTACCATGTCTGCTCTTGCGGCTTGCACGTCTCTAAAAGCATCAATTACCTGATCTGGCGGGTCGGCTTTTTGCGTTTGTACTTGTGTAATTTGTATTCCAGATTCGTACTCATCCAAAAGTCTTTGGATAATATCTTGTACTTCTATTTCGATTTTAGATCTTCCCGCTGTTAATATTGGCTGGAGATTGCTTTTTGCTATAACTTCTCTCATTGCCGTTTCCCCTGCGGCTTTGACTGTTTCAACTGGACTTTGTATTTTAAATAAAAACTTACCTGCGTCTTTAATTACCCAAAAAACTGAAAAATCGATGTTAACAATATTTTCATCGCCTGTTAACATTAAACTTTCTTCCGAAACATCATCTATCCCCGAAGTTCTGCCGGAATCACTTGCTGATCTAAATCCAATATCAATCCTATTCACTTTTGTAACTTTTGGAGTAAGAACAGTTTCGACTGGATAAGGAATATGATAATTTAAACCTGGTTGAGTTGTAGATACAAATTTTCCAAATCTTAAAACTACACCTTGTTCGTCTGGCAACACTCTGTATAAACCGCTAAAAGCCCAAACAACAATTAATAAAATAAGTCCAAATATAACTGGTCTGATTCCTCCAGATTTTCCACCTGGCATAAATTTATTTATTATTTTTTGAATTTTTTCTATAACTTCATCAATGTTTGGTGGTCTTTGACCGCCACGGCCAGAACCATTTCCTCCAGGGGGTTTTCCCCAAGGACTTTCTCCACCTCTAAAATCATTACCATTTGCCATGACACTCTATATAGTTACTTTACAGATAAAAACAAGCTAAGATGTATGGTATGGACAAAAAGACCGAGGATTTAAGCAGTGGTTTTAAGGAAAAAATGACTCCAAAAAGATTTATTAAAAATCCAATAAATGGAACAAAGCATGCTATAGCAGTATCAAGCGCTAAGGGAGGGGTTGGCAAATCCACATTTGCAATAAACTTGGCACTATCTTTAAAGTCTATAGGCTTTAAAGCAGGCATACTTGATGCAGATATATATGGCCCCTCGATACCAAAAATGATTTCTATAAATGAAAAACCAAAAAGTGATAATGGTAAAAATTTAATACCAATAGAAAAATATGGAATTCAATGTATGTCTATAGGATTTTTGGTAGACGAAACTACACCAATGATTTGGAGAGGTCCAATGGTAACAAGTGCGATCAAAACTTTTACACAAAAAGTTTTATGGAAAAATTTAGATTTTATAGTAGTAGACATGCCTCCAGGCACTGGTGATACACAATTGACTTTTGCACAAGAAATAAAACTCGACGGTGCAATAATTATTTCTACTCCTCAAGAAATTGCCTTGTTGGATGTAAAAAGAGGAATCAAGATGTTTGATAAACTAAACGTTCCCGTTCTAGGCCTTGTAGACAATATGAGTTTTTTTGAAAGCAACGATGGAGAAAAACATAATATTTTTGGACAAGGAGGTGTAGAAAAAGTTGCTACAGAATACCAAAAAAAATTTTGGGGTAAAATACCTATAAATATTGATTTAAGAATTGCAGCAGACTCTGGTGTTCCTTTAGTAGAATCAAATCCCAATCACAAAATATCAAAAATTTTTATAAATATGGCTGAAAAAATTAAAGAATCTTTTAAGTGAATATCAATATATATGTTGATCAAATATAAAATTAGTGATAGTGTTCAAATATTGAACATTTAATAACTAACAAAAGTTTAAGTGGAAAAAAAATTAAAAGATTTTGTAAGTAATAAAAACAGTAAAAAGTTTCTGTTTACTGCTGGACCCTCCAGTCTAGTGGCAGAAAATTTATCAGGTCTTGGTCCTTGTTTTGGTCGAAATGATTCAGAGTACATAAAAGTCGAGGAAAAAGTTCTTTCAAAATTAAAAAAAATTAGTGGACAAAAAAAAGTGGTACGCATGCAGGGTTCTGGCAGCTTTGCTTTAGAAGTTGTTTCCTTAAATTTCTTATACGGCAAAATTTTAATTGTATCTACAGGTTATTACTCCGATAGACTTTTTAAAATGTGTTTAAATGCTAAAAAAAATTTAAAAAAAATACGCAAAATCTCAAAAGTACATTGGAAAGATTTAGAGAATTTTTCTGGGAAATTTGATTGGGTCTGGGCATGTCCTACTGAAACTAGTTGCGGTTTAAAAATACCAATTGTAGAACTTAAAAAATTTTCAAAAAAAGTGAAAGCTAAATTGGCTTTAGATGCAACTGCTTCAATAGGATTAGAATCGTCGCATGAATTAGCTGATGTTATTTCTTTTAGTTCTTGTAAGGGATTATTTGGATTAACTGGAGCTTGTTTTGTTTCATATAACCATAATCCTGAAAATGAGGTTTCTTCTTTTAATTTAGATATAAACTCGCATATCCAAAAAAGAATGACAGGACCTTATCACTCCATTCAATCATTAGAAAAAATTTTGGCAAACCATAATAATTTTGCTTACTCTGTTAGGATTAATAAAAATAAATTTATGAAAATTTTTGATAGTAAATTAATATTTGGCAAAAAAAATCAACCCTTGCTTTGTACGTATACGACTTGCAAATTAAAAGCGAAAGATAAAAGAGTAATTTTTTATAAAGCTAGAAATACTTTACCGGGTAGCGTGGTTTGTCATTTAGGTGAAGCGCATTTGGGTAAAGCCGCAAAAGCTGAAATATTAAAAAAAATTTCTATTAAATAATGAAAAAAAAGAAAAAAAAAATATTAGTAGATATGTCTGTATCTATTCTACATCACGGTCATATTAGATTGCTTAAAAAAGCTTCTGCACACGGAAAAGTTTACGTTGGGCTTACCTCAGATAAGGAAATCAAAAAATATAAAAAATATGGCCCTTTGTTAAACTTTAAAAGTAGAAAGGAAATTATATCATCAATTAAATATGTCTCTGGCGTAATAAAATGTAACTTCAATATAGACAATAAATTTTTTAAAAAACACAAATTTGATCTAATGATACACGGCTCGGATAATAAAAATTCACTTGATAAAAAGTATGTAAAAATTTTAAAGAGAACAAAAAATGTTAGCGCTAGTTTATTGAGAAAAAAATCACGAAGTGGTTTTAAATTAATTTAGCAAATCTTTTCTTTAAAACCGAAAGACTCCATCAGTTCATTCCATTCTCTTTTTGAAAGATTGGAGGATTTAAAATCACAATTTTGTCCTTTCATCATTTTAACGATTACCGCTTTGCCTTTTGCTGATAATTCCATTCCTCCTATCCTATAATCCATAAAAGCATCAAAAGTTATAGGCACCCATCTTTTTAAAGAATCAATCATAACATCCGCATATGCCCTTATTTCATATTGGGCATGGCTGTCGGCTCTTAAAGATAAAAAATTTAATAAATTTAATAAATCTGTTTTCCAATACCATTGAGTATAAGTATTTAAAGTCAAATTCATTCTAGCTAATTCTCTAGCCAAACCTTTATTATTTTTATCGATTGTGCTTCCGTCATATTTTTCATTTAACAAAATCTCATAGTCTGCATAAGTTTGTTCTGCATCTTTTTTCAAAATTTTTAAAATATTATCTGCTTGTTTTCCATTTATTAAATCTCCTCTACCCTGTCTGTTGCTTGTAGACTGCGCCGCAAGGTTTTCTTTGGAAGGCAGATAAAATTCTTTGTCCAAAATCGAATATCTGGCAGAATATTCATTAACATTTGCTGTTCTGTGCCTAATCCATTGTCTTGCAACAAAAATTGGTAATTTGACATGAAATTTTATTTCACACATTTCAAATGGAGTGCTATGCCTATGTCTCATTAAATATTTTATCAAACCACTATCTGTTGAAACTTTTTTTGTACCTTTTCCATAGGAAACCCTAGCGGCCTGGACAATAGAACTATCATCACCCATATAATCTACTACTCTCACAAATCCATGATCGAGAACTGGTAAAGCTTCGTAAAGAATTTTTTCAAGTTCAGGTGATGTGACTCTTTTTGTGGTATTTTTTTGATTTTGTTGTTCTAATATTTCTTTCTTTTGTTGATCTGAAAGCGTCATGGCTAATATAATATTGAATCTTAAAAATAAAGTTTTATATTATAAATGTTGGTTTTCCAACTATAACGATAAACGAATTTCGTAATAAACATTGCGGACGTGGGAGCATTACCCACCACCTCCACCATATACAACTAATGGGGGTGAATCAGATTCGACGGATGTCTAAAAGCTATTCTTTCGTTCGGGATTGTTCCGTCGTTATCGGGCTAAATTATAATTGCAAATGATAAATTTGCTCTCGCTGCTTAATTTTTATTAAGAAAGCGCGGTCTGGGGCACCGGGCAACAGAACGCCCCTTGTTGAAAAATTAATAAGCACCACTTTCGCTGAGCTCACCTAATAGGCTTTTATAATTATATATTTTTTTTAAAAAATTTTTTAATTCTAAATCTGGTATTATTTTTATTAGATCATAATAAATTAACTTAAGAGCATCTTTATGATGCATATAATTGCCGTCGGTCGCACCATTGCCTACTTTTGTATAAAATATTTCTGGAAGTTTAATTTCTGTAGGAACTTTAGATAGAAAGGTTTTTAAAAAAACTTTTGTGCCGTTTATTTTAACTTCTGATATTATAAAATTCACATCTCTTTTTTTTTTAGGCCAAATTTTATCATGTCCAGTTTTAACTATCTTTTTAACACCCCCAACATTATCGTCATACATTTTTTGAGTATTGAAAGGTGATAGTTCTACTGAAGGTTTTTCTACTAGTTCAAGAAAAAAAGTAGGGTTTTCAAAAATTAAATTATTAATAATAATTAAATTTGTGAATAATGATTTAAAATTATAATTTAAAATTATTTTATCTATTTCCACAAAATTATTATAGTAAAATTCTTTTGAATTTTTTATTTGCACTTTATCAAGTACAATTAAACTGTCGGTATAATTTATTTTAAACTTATCTACTATAACTTCTCTATCAATCCATTTAGAAAAAAAATGTAAGGCGGCATATGAAACAATTTGTTTATTAAAAATCGAAAATAGTATTGCAAGAAAAATAAATAATTTAATGATTTTTTTCATTCAATTGCTTTATATTATATTATAATTTACTTCAAAACTAGCCAAAGTAAAAAATTGAGTTTTTTGTTATTTTAATTTTATTGAAACAGCAGGTAATTCAGGTTAAAAACAAGTTGGATTTTTTATCTTTAAATTTAAATTCTTACTAAAATGTTGTCTAAATTATTAAATATTAATAAAACAGAAATTCACCAACCCAGATCTGTCTGGAGCACTTTCAAAAATGCTTACTTAAGAAGAAAAAATTTAAAAAAATTTTGGTACAAATTAGATAAAAAAAACTTACCACAAGAAATTGTAAATATAACTGACCTCTTTGTTAAATCCGAAAGTTACAAATGGACTTCAAAATTCTGGAGACATAACATTATGAATCACTATAATCATATAATCAGAACCTCTCCATCTGAAGATGCTCTAAATGCAATTTCATGGTCGGACTATGCTGGCTACTCATTTATGGACGAATATTCAATAGAAAAAAGTTGTGAAAAACTTAGTGATAAAATTCAGTTAAACTTAAATTTATTTAAAAAACATCCTCAACTTTCTTTAACTAAATCCATTAATCACAATTTGGTTTTGCTTATTCTTTATGAAAATATTAAATCTAAAAATATTTTTAAAAGTTATAATGAAATAGAAAAAAAATTATATCTTAAATACAATCCTTCGTTAGAAGTAGAAGATAAAATCATTACTCAATATATGCTAACTTCATTATTAGAATACGAAAAAATAAAGCTTTTAACAAAAAAAATAAAAAAACCATTAAATGTTTTAGAACTAGGAGCTGGGTATGGAAGAACTGCAAACATGGTCTTATCTCTATCAAAGGATGTTAAATATGTTATAGCCGATTTGCCACCTGCTGTATTTTTTTCAAAAAAAAATTTATCAGATTATTTTCCGAACAAAAAAATTGCATCGGCTTTTGAAATTAATGACAAGCATGAAATGATGAAAATATATGAAAAAAATGATGTTTTGTTCATTTTCCCTCATCAAATAAACTTATTTAAAGAAAAAACTTTTGATATTTCTTTAGCTATTGGATGTCTATGTGAGATGGAAAAAAATCAAATATCAAATTACATGAAAATCTTTGAAAAGGTTTCAGACTTTTTGTACTTTAGAGTTTGGGAAAATTCAGGACTTCCCTACTCTTTCTATAAATACTATTCTGTTCACAAAAGATCAGATTATTGCATTAAAGATAGCTGGATAGAACATTTTAAAGATAGATGTATTATCCCTTCTAATCAATTTGAAGTAGGATATGAGTTTAAAAATTAGTATAAGTATAGCTATGAGCGATGATCATAAAATGACTGAAAAAGACAAATTGGTATTAGGAATTACTTTAGCTGCAATATTTGGTGGAGTATTTTTTATAGGATTAATTGGTCTTATAGTTAATTTATCTAGTTAGCTTAATAATAAAACTACTCGCATTTTATAATTCCTTGAATTCCTAATTTAATTGCCGCCAAAAATCCCTTCTTAGGAAATGCAGTTACTTCTCCTACATCCATTACCTTTATATTTTGTTCCAATATTTTGTAGTTTTTAGAATTGGAGCAAATTTCAAAGGCTTTCTTCCTAAAATCAATTTTTAGCTGTTCCTCGGACTCCATTCTTTTTTTAGGTTTTTTTGCTGCAAATAATTCTCCGCTAATTAAAATTTCATGTTTATTTTCTTCTTCTTTTTCTTTTTTGAGTTTTTGCTTTCTTAGCTCTTCTGCTCTGTTCTTTTTTTCCTCAAGTTTTTTTCTATCTTGTTTAGCCTTAAATTCTGCTTGTTTTTTTTCTTCAGCACTTTTCTCTCCGCTCTTATCCCAATCTGCTTTAACATCGGCACAAAAACTTCTGTATTTAGGACCATCCGGTGCAAAAAAGTTAATATTTTCATTTCTGTTATATTTTTGTATAGATACTGTTTTTGATTTTACATTTAAATAATATTGCAGGTATAGTTTTGGGTTAGTCCCACTTTGAAATATTTCACTAACAATTTGATCTTTTTTAACTATTTTTATATTGTCTGTTTTTTCGCGTACCGATTTTGTTTTTTCATTTACAAAAGTTCTATTAATTTTTTTATTGTTTATATCTATAATATAATTTGCTGAATAATTTTCATCAATTTTGCATTTTTTAAAATAATAAGATTCAGCTGATGTTTTAATTTGAAATGCTAAAATAAATAAAAGTACGATAAAAATTTTCTTCATTTAAATGCAGATTAATATTCTCCAATCAAACTTTTATCAGTATTTTTGCTTGTGTTTTTATCTTCGTAATATTTATCATAAAAAGAACCATCGCTTACACGAGTATAGGTAAAAATCAAAATTCTTCTAGAGTTCTTGCTTTTATTTTTGCTTGATCTGTGGGGACATTTGTGGCTGAACATAATTAAATCACCAGGTTCTAAATCTAATTTTTCAAACTCACATTTATTTTCAATCTCAGGAAGTAAATGGGGTGTTCCGTCTTGTTTAGTGTTTTTTAACAATTTTTCAAAAGTGTCATTATGCATTTTCGCAATTTCAAACCTGCCGTTTTCACTAGTATTGGGATCTAGGGCTATCAACGCATTGATAAAGTAATCAGTATAGTCGTACCATCCTTTTCGATAATTTAAATTTTTATCCTTCCATTTAAAAATTCCATCATAATGCGAATAGTAACCCTCGCCTCCGGGGGGCTTGGCATTGTATTTGTCTTTAAAAATAGTAAACTTTTCCCCAAAAATTTTCTCCAGCTCTTCCAATAATTTTTTATTTAAATTTTCGAAAGTTGAATTTTTGTCATAAAATTTTTCTATTCTTCGTGGATACCCGTTTCTATCAAAGTATTTAATGGTATCGTTTAAATCTAGTATTTCTGTACAAACTTTTTTTATTGTATTTTCATCAAAGATTTTTTTTAAAATAAAATAACCTTTATCTTCGAATATTTCTTTGTAATTTTTCATGATAGTGTGATATTACAATAAACTATAAATTAATTTTCTCAATGTGTTTTTAAATGAATAAAAAATACATCCCGCTTATTTTAACATTGGCAACTGTAGTAATTGCTACATTTTTTTGGGAAAAAATAATTCTTGCTTATGATTCAAATAATCAAATTTACGGAGAATATGCTGTTAATCAATATAATCCAAGCAACGATATATTAAGATTTTTATTTTTTGTATCTTTTCCATTATCGATTTTTTTATTTAGCTATTTAAAATTAAATAAAGAAAATACTTTTTCATTAAAACAGGTAATATTTAATAAAGAGAATCCTGATTTCAAAATAAAATATAATTCATATTATAATTTTTTTTTAATTATATTTATTATTTTTTTACTACTTGAATTCTTTAGTTTGGATTTTAGTATTTTTTCTAATGCTGGTTTAGATTTTTTTCACGAGGGTACTTATTTAACTCCATCTAATAATTTGGATATCTTGGGAGGTTTATGGACATCATCATATATTGAGTTAGGTTTATTTGGTAATTTTGGACCTTTGTTTTTATGGGAACTGTTTAACGTAAAATCAATTGGCTTAGTAAGATTTTTTGGATTGTTTATATTACTGTTGAACAAAACTTTATTAATTTTTCTATCTAAAAAAATTTCTGAAAATTTATTATTTAGTGAAAAAGTAAGATTATCTTATTTTATAATTTTATCCCTATTATCAATCTCGTTGGTAAGATATGAAGATATGGCTTCTGAATTTGGTCCAAGATTATTTTTGTTTCTTATCTTTTTCTTAATTTTCTTTCATTCTCTTTTTCAAAAAAATAAATTTTCCTTTTTATTTTTCTTGCTTGGAATGTTTTCAAATATTTCGATGATCTGGTATATTGATGTCGGCGCTTATCTTAATGCTCTGCTTTTATTGATAATAATTTATTTCTTTATAAGAAGAGAAATTAAAAAATTTTTAAGCATTCTTTTAGGAATTTTATTTGGTTGGTCGACCTTTTTATTTATTTTACCCACGGATGAATTAAAAGAATTTTTTGATAATACATTGCTAATATACACAACTTACGACTACATTATTGGTTTGATTTACCCCACGCCTTTCCTTTCGGGTGATGCGAGATCAACTAGGGCCTTATTGCTTGTAATCACTGCCGGTATAATGGTAATTACAATTAATTTTAATAGAAATATTAAATTAAATTATTATAGCAAAACTTTTTTTATATTTCTTTTTTTTTCAGCATTGTTAACTTTTAATACAGCATTAATACGTACAGATACTCCTCACATTAAATCAGCTTCTGGCTTTACGTTGTTTATAATTTATTCACTTGGATTATATTTTTTATTTACGTTTTTGTTAAACAAAAATATGAAAAAAATACCTATTGATAAATTATTCAATTTTTTCGAAAAAAATTTTTTAAAGTTATACTTAATTTTAATTTTAATTTTTTTTAGTATATTTAAAAGTGAAGCAATTATATTTAAAAATATATTTTCAGCACCAAATCAAATATCTAAATTTATTAATTATAATGATACAAAATACCTAACTTCAGATTATGACGAACTTGTTAAATATTATAAAAAATTAATTTATAAAGAAAAATGCGTTCAAATTTTAACCAACGAGGCGGCTCTGCCGTATTTGCTAAGAATGCCAACATGCAATAAGTATTATTTAATGTGGAATAGTGGACCAAACCAAAAAAAATTTATCAATAAAATAAGAAAATTGGAGCCTAAAATCATTTTATATAGCTCGGAAATTGACCCGTATAACGATGTTTTCGAGCGTACTCCCAGAATTATAGAATATATAAATAAAAATTATTCTTTTCATAGTAAATTTAAACATTGGACATTTGTAGAAAGAAATTAGCAATGAATAAAAACCCATTGGTTATAATAAATAACGAAAAAATTTTCAAAGAAGGCAATGATTTTTATTGTGACAATCTCGATTTAAAAGTAATTCCCGAAGGTTTAAATAATTATAATGATGTACATTATATTGTTAGAAGTTCTAGGAAAAAAGGTGGACAAAAAATTAATTTAAAAGATATTAAGTCAGCATCAAATATTTTTAAGTTTATTTTTTATATATTTAAAACTTTTAAAATTCCAAATATGACTTATTTATTAATTAGCGTATCACCTTACACTTTTTGTTCTTTTTTATTTCTTTTTTTGTTTAGAAAAAGAATTTTCATATACTTATACAGCTCTGGACATGAAGAATATAAACACATTTTAGGAAGTTGGTCTGTTTGGATTTACCATTTAATGTATACCGTAGTAACTTCATATTCAAAAGTTATAGTTTGTCACGAAAGATTGTTTAATAAAAAAAAGCCTTATCTAATATCAATTTCCAGATTAGATGATGAATGGTTTGAAAATCATAAAGAGGCTTATATTGATAAAATTAAATTTTTGTATGTTGGAAGAATAAGTGAAGAAAAAGGTATTTACGATTTTTTCAAGATGCTTGATAAAATAGAATTGAATGCAGAACTTTCGATAGCAGGTGATACAAGAAACAAAAAAATTCCAAATAAGAATATTAAATTGCTTGGTTATATTTCAGATGCGCAATCCTTAATTAATACTTACGATAATCATAATATAACAATATTACCTTCTTTTACGGAAGCGTATCCATATGTGGTCGATGAATCTCTTTCACGTAAAAGACCAGTCATTATATTTGAAGACATTTCTTATATAGTAAGAGGCAAAAAAGGAATTTTTGTCTCAAAAAGAAATATTAATTCTCTTTCTGATACTGTGAAATATATAATCGAAAATTACAGAGAAATTCAGAAAGATATGGAAAAAAATAAACTTCCTACTAAAAAAAGAATGCTGCAAGATATGTCCAATATTATTAATTCTAATTAATAAATATTTTTTTTCTTTTTTTTGACGATAATAGCATTTTATAAATAATCAAATGAACTCTTTTTCCATCAAAAAAATTTGGTATTTGCATTTTTTTTCCTAAAATCCATGAAGAAAATTTTTTCGAATTATGGTATGTAGGCATAATTCTGAAATCTTGTTTATTAACTTTATTTTTAAATAAAAATTTATTATTTTTTTTTAATTCAAATTGATTAAATAGACTGTCTACTTTACTTTCTAAAAAATAAGTGTTTTTTCCAGATTTTACTTTTAATTGATGCACTGGTTTAATAATAGAATTTTTTGCAAGCGTTCTTACTTTTATTTTTGCTGACGTTCCTGATTCAAAACTCACAACAGAATCAAAATTATTTTTATCTCCCAAAAAAACACTTGATTTGATTGATTTAATTTTACCAAAAAGAAATTCTAAATAATATATTGCATGACAAACATAATTAAACATTATGCTTCCTCCTGCAGAAAAATCTTCTTTCCAGCTCAACTTATTTCTTTTTCTAGCTTTAACAAACCAATTTAAATCAATTTGATCAATTTTTATCTTTTTATTTAAAAAATTTTTTTTAAAAAAACGAAACGCATCAATCTCAATAAATTCATAATTTACCATATGTGATATTTTTTTTTTCTCAATAAGATCGCAAATATAATTAGCTTCTTCTATTGAAACTGTAAAAGGTTTTTCGCAGAAAATATGTTTATTATTTTTTATTGCAAATTTAATTATCTTAAAATTGAGCTTGGGTGGAGTGGCAATCGCTATTGCATTTATTTTTTTATTTAAAATTAACTTTTTCCAATCAGGGTATATTTTAATGTCTTTTGCTATCTTTAAGTTTTTATTTCTTTTCGACTTAAAAGAAAATCCAGATATTTTGAAATTTTTATTTTTTAAAAAAGATTTATATATTACCTGATAACCAAAATTTTTACCTATAATGCCAATATTTATTTTATTTTTCATTTTTCTTAAAAATAGAAGTTTCTATTATATAAAAAAACCACTTTAAATATGGTGGAATAAATGAAAATAATTTAAATCTGCTTTTTCCTTTATCTCTTTCCTTCCATGTTGACGGAATTTCTGTAATTTTATATCCAAGGCGATGTGCTTTTGCTGTTAATTCTAAACTTAAAGTAAATCCTTTATCAGATTCTATTTGAATATTATCGATTAATTTTTTTGAAAATAATCTAAAAGAATTTGTAGCATCTTTAATTGGGAAAGAAGTAAAATTAAATAGAAAAAATGAAACAAGTTTTGTTAATAATTCTTTTAAAAGAGGGTTGCCAATCATTTTTCCTTCTTCGATTAGTCTGCTAGGGCATACAACATCATAACCATCAGTAAATTTTTTATAACATAAATTAATCAAATTATGATTAATATGATCATCTGCCATAAATATAATCAAAGCCTTAGCTGAAGATTTTTTGAACCCGGATATTATAGCTTTATTAAAGCCTTTTGATAAATTTTTTACAAAAACTATTTTTTTATTATTTGGAAAATTTTCTTTTACAATTTTTATAGTAGGGTCTTCCTCATAATCGTAACATATTAAAATTCTATAATCAGATACTACTGTGGACGAAATATTTTTAATTGTATCTATTATTATTTCATCTTCATTAAAAACAGGAATTAAAATATCCAGCTCATTATTTTGCATAAAATATTATAACGATTTTTTTCCTTTTAATATTCTTAACTTTGGCAAAGGTATTATAAAATGACCTTTGTAACCTTTGCGAGAAAAAATTTTTACCATTTGTTTTTCTAGATGCCATGCTAATATGACTAAATAGTCGGGTTTATCTTTAATAATTCTGTTTTCATTTCTGACTATTATGTTTGTTCCTGGCACGTATTTATTGCATTTCAATGATTGTGCTACTTCACCAACTAATTGGATTTCCTTATTAGTTATGTTAGATGAATTAAGCATAACACAAGATCTTGGAGCAGCACCTATTCCATAAATCTTTTTTCCTTTTTTTTTTAAATTTGTTAAATATTTATTAAATTCAAAATTAAATTTTTTTCTAAATGTATTTAAACTTCTTAGTCTATTAAATATTTTTTTATCGTTTTCTTTTTTTAACATTTTTTTAACTCTTTTATTTAAAGATTTTTTATTTATACTTATATATACTCTTAATATCCCACCATGAACACTCAGTCTCTGTGCATCAAAAACGTGCAACCCAAAATTTGATAAAATTTTAATGATTGAAGACAAAGTATAATATTGAATATGTTCAGGATGAAATGAATCAAAACCTTTTTGTTGCAGTAAATCGTAAAGATATTGAACTTCAACAATCAATACTCCTTTTTCATCTAAAAGAAATTTTGTTGATTTCAATAATTCATTCAAATTATTAGTTTGTGCAAAAATATTGGTAGCCACAATAAAATCAAATTTTGAAAATTTCTTAACTATTTTCTTTGCAAGTTGAAAATCTAGAGATTTTTTTATTGTATTTACTCCCCTTCGTATTGCAATATTAGCTGAATTAGTTGGTTCGATACCTAATATATTTAAATATTTATTTTTAGCTAAATTTAAAAAAGAACCATCATTACTGCCTATATCTAAAATCTTTATATTTTTTTTTTTTGAAAATTTTTGTATTTTTTTAAGTATTGTCTCAAAATTATTTATCTTTTCTTTTGAATTTCCACTTAAATAAGAATAATTGCTAGGAAATAACAACTTATCAGAAATTGAATACTTTAGTTGAATTAATAAACATTTTTCACATTGTGAAATTATAACGGGGTATTTTTTGAAACTTATTTTACTTTTATAATTATTAATTAATGGTAAATTTCCAAAATTAATTTTTTTTTTTAGTTTATTTTTACAAATACAAAGCTTGTTGTTTATAATATTTGAAGAATATGATGTCTTTATCATTTAATCTTGATTATTAATGTTTATTATGAATTTACATGAAAAAAAATATTAATCAAATTTTAGATAAAAAAAATTATATTTTTTTATTAATCGGACTGTCCTTTATAATTCGGGTAGTTATAATATATATTTATCATGACAATCGACTAGACCAAGAATGGAGAATACTGCTTGACAACCTGATCGAAAACAAAACTTACTCATATTATGGTCCGCCTATACCTAGTGTAATACTACCACCTCTTTATCCCTTTTTTTTATATTTTTTAAAAATTTTGACTTTTGATAAAATAAATTTTTTAAGCACTTTAATATTCGTTCAAATAATACTTTCTACAATCTCTGTCTATATATTTTTTAAAATAAATCAAAAAATATTTTCAAACAAAATATCTTTGATTAACTCATTTATTTTTTCTTTTTTTCCTCTGAATATTTATGCTGCTGGCCAGACATCATCGATTACTCTACAAATCTTCCTATCTTTATTATTCTTGTTATTTCTATTTGATTTAAATAAATATCAAACTAACAAAAAATTTTTCCTTTTTTCCTTAATTTCTGGCCTCTTAATTCTGGCTAGGGGCGAGTTTATTTTAATATACATAATTACTTTATTATATCTTTTGGTAAAAAATAAAATAAAAGTATTTAATATAATTACAATAATTTTATTTACTCTTTTAGTTGTATCTCCCTATTTGATTAGAAATTACACTACCTTTAACAAAATAATTTTAGTTAAATCATTAGGCTTCAATCTATGGAAAGGAAATAATCAGTTGTCCGAAGTTGAAGGCTATGGTGATTTTAACTTAGATTTTTATAAATTTACTGTGGTAAGAAATGCCACAAATCCCAATTTTGAAAATCCTATTTTCAAAAATTTAAATGATGAAATTGACTCTTTAGAAAAGGATAAATTTTACGAATTAAATAAAGATAAAATTTTTTTAAAAGAGGCTATAAAAAACTTAAATGATGACCCACTAAATTATTTAACTCTTTTTTTTAAAAAAATATTATCTTTTTACTTCATTGATTTAAATTCTTCTTATTTAAATTATTATAATTTTTTCTACTTTATTCCCGCTTTAATAATTGGGGTATTTTCTTTACCTGGTTTAATGTTAATTTTAAGAGAAAAAGAATTTAAAATTGGATATTTAAAAATTTATCTGATCTCAACAATTATAATTTTTTCAATATTTTTTATACTACCACGTTACAAACTGATAATAACTCCCGTACAAATTATATTCGTAGGTTATTTTATTAAATATATATTAGAAAAATTTAGCTCCTCAGAAATCAAATAAGTTCTTAATAAAAAATATATTACTGTATGCCTGAAATTATTTTATTAAGCAACCATTTCCATTCAAGTGCCTTTTTTTGCTCATCATTAATAATATGTGTTTTGTTTTTCTTTTTTAAAAATTCTAATAATGTAGATACTGGCACGAACCAACCATCTTTTTTACTTAAACGTTCCATTTGAACCTTGAATTGTTCAGAAAGTTTTCCATTATCACAAAATCTATCTGAAAAGTGAGTATACATGATGCAGGCACCTCCCTCTTCTTCTAATCGATCTTGATTTTTATCTGAAATACACTTGTTAAATTTTTTAACATTATTTCCATCTGAGGAAGCAAACCAGTAATTCACAAAAGGTTTTGCAGGATCATGGTAGGGCATGTAGGGACAATATTTAAGTGTATTAATGTCTGAAAAAACAAAATTTCTTACATAAGTAATATATTGTTTGCATAAGTCTCCCCAAAAATAAGGGGATTTTTCTTGATGGCCTTCATAATATTGATTTTTTTTGAAGAAGGTAAGAGTATTATAAATTGTTCTTCGAAATTCAGACAATCTATAAGAGCCCCAATAAATATTTTCTTTGTTTGAATCATGATTGGCCATAACAATCGGAAGTTGGCTAAATAATTCTTTAAATTTTTCTAAACCCAGCTTGGTTTGTTCACGATATGAACTTCTATAAGTTGTATTATGATAACCTATTTCGAATCCCTTATTTTTTAACTCTAACAACCAATTTAAGTAAGCTTTATCTTCGCAAGTAATTCCAGGATATTTTTTTTCTTTGTGATTGCCATTTTTTATCCATACAGACTTGGTTGTTTTAAAATTTAATTCATTTAAATAATCATATACTAATTGATTGTCTTTTAAATTTGCCCCGTCTGTATCATCAAAAATTGTAAATGCGAACCTTTTTTTATCTGGCCAGCGTATTCTATCGTTATCAATATTATTAGTTGTAATTGCAATGGACATTTTTTTAATTTAAAAACAAATTACTTATTTTATAATAAAAAAACAACTTATTAATGGAAACATTTGTTAGAGAAAAACCTAGTGTTGATATAATTTTACCAAATTATAATAAGGATAAATTTTTGGAAGAGGCTATTAATTCTGTAATTAATCAAACATACAAAAATTGGCATCTATACATTGTAGACGATCATTCTTCTGATGATTCCTGTAAAATAATTGATAAATTAACAAATTTGAAAAAGATAACCATCATTAAATTAGATAAAAACAAAGGTCCGTCATTTTGTAGAAATTACGCAATGAGAATATCAAAATCAAAATATATATCCTTTATAGATTCTGATGATTGTTGGTCAGACGACAAATTAGAAAAACAAATAGATTTTATGGAAAAAAATAATTTAAGTTTCACTTATACAGATTATACGACATTTTTCGAAAAAAATGGGAAAAGAAAAACCAAAAGAAGAACATTTCTTAGCGATCATTTTAATTATGATACATTTATAAAAAATTCGTCTATTAATACCACTACCATGATAATTGCAAGATCTATTTTAGGTAACCATAAATTTCGAAAAATTAAGCTGTGTGAAGACTATTTGTTTAAATGTCAGTTGTTAAAAAATAACAATGTTGCAAAAAAGCTTGATGAAAATTTAGCTTCTTACAGAGTTTTGAGCAAATCTCGTTCAAGCCAAAGATTAAAAAATATTTATTGGCTTTGGCATATTAATAAACATTATAATAAATTGAATTTTTACCACAATGTTATCTCGATTCTTTTTATTGCAATAAATTCGATAAAAAAATATGGAATCAAGTAAAATCATATTTCCCGTTTTATTATTAATTTTTAGTTATTTTTTTAGCAAATATATTTTAGTAATTTTTAAAAAAATCAAATTAAATCAATTAATTGACAACCAATTTGAAAAACCTCAAGCATTTCATGAAAATTCTACTTATAGAATTGGAGGTCTAATAATTTTCGTTTTATTGGTTATTTCTTTTATATATTTGTTTTTATCAGAAAATATTTTTTATCCGGAATATGTTTCGTTTTGTATATTATTTTTTCTACTTGGTTTAGTAGATGATTTAAAAATAAATATTAAGCCAAATATTAGGCTTTTGCTTATGTTTATATTTCTTATAACTCTAATAATATCAAATAATTTTTATATAGAAAAAACTGGCTTAGAATTTTTAAATAATTTATTACAAATAAAATTTTGGTCTATATCTTTTATTGTTTTATGTTTTTTATTTACTATCAATGGATCGAATCTAATTGATGGATTTAATGGTTTATTGGGTATCCACGCATTAATTATTTTTACTGTCCTATTTATAATTAATTTAACTAACAACAATAGTGATTTTGCATATACATTATTTTATTTCGGATTATTAACTTTAATTTTTCTTAAGTTTAATTTTCCTAAAGCGCAAATTTTTTTAGGTGACAGTGGAGCTTACCTTGTAGGAACATTAATTGCGATTTCAGCAATAAAAACAAGTATTCTAAATCCTTATATCAGTCCATTCTTTTTTTGTATTTTATTATTTTATATATTTTTTGAGGTATTTTTTTCTTTTTTTAGAAAATTATTGGTAACTAAAAAAAACCCACTTTTACCTGACAATAAACACCTGCATATGTTGATTTACAATATATTGTTAAAAAAAAGTAAAATAAAATTAAATTCTAATTATATGTCTTCGATTTACATAAATTTAATTTATTTACTATTAATAATACCCGGGATTTTTTTCATGGATGATGGTGTATTTTGTAGATATTATTTTTTATTACTTTTAGTAATATATATTTACTTATATAGAATGTTTCTAAAGAAGATATTTTAAAATTACTTTGTGAATTTTAATTGGGTGCGTAGTTCAGTGGTAGAACGCTACGTTGACATCGTAGAGGTCATAAGTTCAATTCTTATCGCACCCACCAAAAATATTAGTTTTGGTAATTATTTGAACAATTTAACTATTTACAAAAAACTTTAATAAATATATACCCTATTCTGCCTGGTGATTATTGCGAAGGGGCAATACCCGATCCCATTCCGAACTCGGAAGTCAAGCCCTTCAGCGCCGATGGTACTTTGTCTTAAGGCATGGGAGAGTAGGACGTTGCCAGGCTAAACACAAATTTTTTATATTATGAAAGTAGTAAGTTCCCTGAAGTCACATAAGAAAAGAGATCTAAATTCGAAACTTGTTCGAAGAAGAGGACGTGTCTATATAATTAACAAAAAAAATCCAAAATATAAAGCAAGACAAAGATAAAAATAATGAAAGGTATTGGATCTGTAAGTGAAACTATTAATACAGAGAAAAGAATTGCTATTACCCCGGAAACCACAAAAAAAATTATTAATCTAAAATTTAACGTTTATTTAGAAAAAAATTACGGAAAACATCTAGGTTTTGATGATAAAGATTATGAAAACAATGGTGCAAAATTTTACAGCTCCCCCAAAGAAATTTTAGAAAAATCTGAAATAATTTTAAGAGTCAGCTGCCCTAGTGTTAATGAAATAAGTTTAATTAAAGAAAAATCAATATTAATTGGGCAATTTGACTCTTTGCTAGACAAAGAATCTATTAATAAATTGATTAAAAAAAATATCAAAATTTTTTCACTTAGCCTATTGCCTAGAATTACAAGAGCGCAATCTATGGATGTTCTGTCGTCTCAAGCTAATTTAGCGGGTTATAGGGCTGTAATTGAATCTGTTAAAGAATTTGAAAAAGCTATTCCTATGATGATGACAGCTGCTGGAACTATTACGCCTGCAAAAGTATTAATAATAGGAGCCGGTGTAGCTGGACTCCAAGCTATTGCTACCGCAAAAAGATTAGGTGCTATAGTATCTGCTACAGATGTTAGAACAGCAGTTAAAGAACAAGTAGAAAGTTTAGGAGGCAAATTTTTAATGGTTGAGGGCTCTGAAAATCTAGAAACAAGTAGTGGTTACGCTAAAGAAGCAGGAAAAGATTTTAAAAAAAAACAGGAAGAATTATTAAAAAATTCTATTAAAAAAAACGATATAGTTATTTGTACTGCTTTGATTCCGGGCAAACAGGCCCCAAGAATTATTTCTGAGGAAATGGTAAAAAGTATGAAGCCTGGTTCTATAATATATGATTTAGCAGTATCTCAAGGTGGAAATTCAGCTTTTTCTGAGCCAGATAAAATAAAAGTAGTAAGTGGTGTAAAAATAATGGGTTCGAAAAATATTTTAAATAGTTTAGCATCAACTGCGTCAAGTTTATATGCAAAAAATTTATTTAATTTTGTAAATAATCTTTATAGCAAAGATAAAAAAGATATTTACATTAATGAAGAAGATGAAATTATAAAAAAAACATTAATCGATAAAGAGTTGTAATTATGGAAATAGATCCATTTATATTTAGATTGAGCATTTTTGTACTATCTATATTTATTGGTTATTATGTAGTTTGGAGTGTTACGCCTTCATTACATACTCCTTTGATGTCTGTGACAAATGCAATTTCATCGGTAATTATTGTGGGAGCTATAATTGCTGGATTGTCAGGTAATATAGAAAGTATTTTTAATACATCAAATATATTTGGCTTTCTGGCAATATTTTTAGCTGCGATAAATATTTTTGGAGGCTTCTTGGTAACACAAAGGATGCTTCAAATGTATAAAAAGAAGAAAAAAAATAAATAAATATGTCGGCAAATTTATTAGCAATATTTTATCTGATTTCTGGCATATTATTTGTTTTAGCCTTAAGAGGACTATCATCACCAGAAACTTCTAGAAGAGGAAATTTATTTGGAATTTTAGGAATGATAATTGCTATAACTGTAACTTTTTTGTCTATAGGAAATTTTTCTACTGGTTTCATTTACGTGTTAATTTTCTTGCTGGTGGGTGCAACAATAGGAGCTTTCATAGCGTATAAAATACCAATGACGGCAATGCCAGAACTAGTCGCTGGCTTTCATAGTCTTGTGGGTCTTGCTGCGGTTTTCGTGGCAATATCAGCTTTTTTAAATCCACTAGCTTTTAATCTTGGTTCGCCAGGAGATATTAAAGTTTCGAGTTTAATTGAGATGTCGATTGGCGCTGCTGTAGGTGCAATTACTTTTTCAGGATCAATAATAGCTTTTTTAAAACTACGAGGAATAATGTCAGGCTCACCAATTACCTTTAAGGGGCAGCATTATATTAATTTATTACTCGGTATATCAATTATAGTATTAATTTTTTATCTTTGTAGAACACAGTCTGACAGCATCTTTTGGAGAATAATTGAAATATCTTTTTTGTTAGGGCTTTTATTAATTATACCAATTGGAGGCGCGGATATGCCGGTTGTTATTTCTATGCTTAATTCTTATTCAGGATGGGCTGCTGCAGGAATTGGTTTTACTTTAGAAAATACAGCATTAATAATTACTGGTGCGCTTGTAGGTTCTTCAGGAGCCATTTTATCTTACATTATGTGTAAAGGAATGAATCGTTCATTTGTTAGTGTTATTCTAGGTGGGTTTGGAACAACAAATTCGTCAATAGATAAGAATCAAAATAAAAAACCAGTCAAGAGCGGAAATGCAGAAGACGCCGCATTTTTAATGAAAAATGCTTCATCGGTAATAATTGTTCCAGGTTATGGAATGGCCGTTGCTCAAGCTCAGCATGTGGTAAGAGAAATGGCAGATAACTTAAAAAAAAATGGAGTAAAAGTTTCCTATGCTGTTCATCCAGTAGCAGGAAGAATGCCAGGTCATATGAATGTTTTATTAGCTGAAGCAAACGTTCCTTATGACGAAGTTTTTGAACAAGAAAACATAAATAATGATTTTGCTAATACAGACGTTGCATTTGTAATTGGAGCAAATGACGTAACAAATCCTGTTGCTAAGACAGATCCTAAAAGCCCAATTTACGGAATGCCTATATTAGATGTTGAAAAATCAAAATCAGTTCTTTTTGTCAAAAGAAGCTTGTCTCCTGGTTATGCTGGGATTGATAATGAATTATTTTATAGAGATAATACCTTAATGCTATTCGCTGATGCAAAAAAAATGACTGAAGAAATAGTGAAAAATTTAGGTTAAATATTTATCTTAATAAAACTTTTGTAAATGAAACACGAATCCAATTATAATTTAATTTATCTTTTCATATCCCTGGTAATTATATTTACATATTTTTTTGGTTTTTATTTAGATGAAAATTCTGCAGGCGGAGGAAAAATTGATTTTTATGAGCACGAGTGGGGAAATATAAATTTATTTAAAAATTCTAAACTTTCGTCCGCACTAACTGACTTAGAGTTTAGATCGGGTCGTACACCACTTTACTTAATTTTAAATAAATTTAATCCATTTACGACAGATATAGAAGAATTTAGAAGAAGTTATTTTGCCTTTGCAATAACAATACCTATTCTTTTTTTTATGTTCCTTAAGAAAAAATTTAATAATGAAAATGTAGGTATTTTAATTTTTTTATCGTCTATATTAATGTTGAGCCCATATTTTAGAACTATGTCTTTCTGGGCAGACCAAGAAGGACTGGCTATTTTCTTTCTGCTTTTATCACTAATATCTTTTAATTATCTCTCAAAACTAAGTTGTGAAATTAATCTAAAAAAATATTATTTTTTTGCTACATTAACCATAATTTTAAGTTCATTAAGTTTTTATTCGGATCAAAAGTATATTTTTTTATCACTATTTATTTATTTAACGCTGATCTTAGAAAATAATTTAAAATTTTTTATTAAATATAGTGTTATTTGTACATTATGTGCCGTACCTGCTTTTTACCTATTTTATATCTGGGGAGGCCTCGTACCAATTGATACTCAATTTAGATTAATTTTCTCGCCAAGCGGTATAAATTATTTTTTTTCTATAATAGGAATATACCTCTTACCAATCTTTGTTGTCCTAATAATAGAAAAAAAATTTATAAGTTTATTCAAAAACTTAAAAATAATTGATTTAGTTATTTTCTTATTTTTAGCCATAACATTATTTTTTGCATTGCCAAATGAACCGAAATTTAATGGAGTTGGAATTGTGTTCAAATTTCTAAGTTTGGCTAATGATAAACTGGATATTAATTGGAATTTAATTTTAACTACTTATTATATCTTTAATTTATTTTTTCTTTTCCTGGTGCTAATTTTATTTAAAAAAACTATAAAAAATTACGTCTTTTTTCTTGTTTATGGTTTAGGTTTTATGTGGACATACATAGTGTATCAACAGTATGTCGATCCTTTATTTTTCTTACTTATATTTTGTTATTTTAATTTTATTGATGAAATCAAAATAATTAACAAAAAATATATTTACTCATATTTCCTGTTCTATTTGTTTTTGCTGATTGGGGCTGTATATTATCGAAGCGTTTGTTCCTTATATTTCATGAAGGCCGCTTGTCAAGTACAGTAAATTAATTTATTAAATTATTATGAGCATAAAAATTTTTTGTGATAGCGCGGATTTTAAAACAATCAAAAAATATTCTAAAAATTCATTGGTAAAAGGATTTACAACTAATCCGAGTTTAATGAGATTGTCTAATGCAAAAAATTACAAAAAATATTCGTTAAAACTTTTAAGTTCATGTGCTTCAAAACCTATTTCCTTTGAAGTTTTTGCTGACGAATTTCTTCAAATGAAAAAACAGGCTGACATTATAAATTCCTGGGGAAGAAATATTTATGTCAAAATACCTGTGATCAATAGTAAGGGACTTTTTACAGGAAAGGTAATTAGAAAACTAAATAACAATGGAGTAAAACTTAATATAACTGCAGTATATACTGTATCCCAAGTTCGGAAAATAATTAAAAACGTAGACAAAAAGACTAAAGTGATAATTTCAATTTTCTCAGGAAGAATGGGTGATGCGGGTAAAGACCCCTTGCCGATAATTAGGAAAAGTGTGAGATTAACCAAAAAAAGAAATAATATAGAAATACTTTGGGCCAGCACAAGAGAGCCTTATAATTATATACAAGCAAAAAATTGTGGATGTTCAATAATAACTATGCCACCCGCCATAATTGAAAAAATATCGAAGTTTGGAAAATCGTTAAACGATTTGTCCTTAGATACCGTTAAAAAGTTCCTTAAAGATAGTAAAAAAGCAAATTTTAAAATATAAAAATAAAGATTTTTAAAATAATAACAAATGCGTAAAATAGTCGAAATTTTATTCTACATCTTTCCTGTTACATTTATACTTGGAAATTTAGTTGTAAGTGCGCATTTATTACTTTTTATAATTTTATCTTTATTTTTAATAAAAAAAGATAAATTAGCTTTAAGATTTAAAATTACCTCTTGGATAGCAATTATCTTTTTTTTATATTTCTTTTTGATAACTGCGATTCAATATCAAAACATTATTTTACTTAAACCTTTGCTTTATCAAAGTCCCGGATTATTCCATAAATATGAAGGAACTTCACTAGAGGACAATCCAATTTTTAAAGCCTTTCTTTTATTTAGATTTCCAATTTTAATATTAATTGTTGATACTTTATTTTTAAATAAAATAATTAATTTAAAAAAATTATTTTTATTTACTCTGTGTTTTACAACTTTTGTAAGCCTAGACATCATATTACAATACATAACCGGGACTGACTTGTTCGGATTCAAAAGTGTTGGAAATAGAAATTCTGGTCCATTTGGAGAGGAAACTATTGCAGGTGGATATTTACAGAGATTTTCATTTTTTTCCTTTTTTTCACTCTTAATTATTTTTGAAAATAAAAAATATAAAAACCCTTTATTGATCTTGGTAATAATAGTTCATGCAGTTGCTATGCTATTAGCGGGTAATAGAATGTCTACTTTGTTGTTCTTGTTTGGATGTGGTCTAACATTTTTGTTTATAAAAAATTTAAGAATTGCGATGATTTTGGGAATGATTGGATTTGTGGGTGTGTCTTTTGTTATTGCTCAAAATGATGCTCATATTAAAAAAAGTTACAGAAGTTTTTACGATAATGTCAGGTTTAATTTTATAGAACGCGAAGAAATAAGCAAGAAAGTAATAGAGCAACAACAAGAGGAGTTGGAACAGTCAGAAAAAACAAGAAGCAAAAAGAAACTTTCGCTTCTGCGAGGCAGTGGACATTATTATATTTTTAGTAATGCTGTATTGGTTTGGAAAGACCAGCCTTTATTTGGATTTGGTTTAAAATCTTTTAGAGTTAAGTGTTGGCACAACTTAACTGATGGTACCTATAATATTATGAAAAGTAGCAAAAAATACTTAGCTTGTTCTAACCATCCTCACAATTATTATCTGGAACTTTTGGCCGAGTCAGGAGTTATTGGTGGAGGTTTATTATTGATTCTTTTTATAATCTTTTGGAAAGATTTTTTCTACTACTTTATGAGATATGGTCGAAGGACAAATTTTGAAATGTTTTTTTTGGCACCTCTTGTAATTACTATTTTTCTTGAAATTTGGCCTTTAAGATCTTCTGGAAGTTTTTTTTCTACCTGGAATGCAACATTTATATGGCTGATCATTTCCTTACTTCTGGCAAATAAAGGAAAAGAAAAAATTAATTAAAACTAGAATAATTGCTGTTTTTAATTTGCCTCATCTAGCTCATTTTGTATTTTTTTAATGAAATTGGATAAAAGATCTCTTTCTTCTTCAGTAAAAAGTTTTTCCTTTTGATTGGCCGATCTAATCTCTTCTTTAATTTTATTTAAAATTTCTTCTCTTTTTTGTTTGTTGTGCAATATGTTTTCTATTTTAGATTCATAACTGCTTATTTTTTGTCCTATAGTAAACTGAAAAAGTAAAAAAGCCGTAACAGCCACAATTAAGGTTTTATAAATAAATAATTTCATGAAAATTTCTAATGCCTCAAGCTACATTACATTTATATTTAATTCAAATCTCATTTGTTTTTTTTATAAATTGTGTTTATTGAAATATTGTCAACTTTTATTTCATATAATACGTTAAAGCCTTCGGGAGTTATGAAATTTGTTGGTAAAGTTTCTCCTCTCCAATCTCTATAATTATTTATGATATAGTCGGCACTATTTATATCAGGTGTAACAGTAATTTTATCTCTATTTTCTTTTTTGATCATTTTTTTACTTAATTTTAGATCAGTGGTACCAAGATTAAATACTTTTACTTTTTTATTTTCATTTTGGATTATATATTTCAAAGCTTGTGTGTTTGAGACACCAGAAAAATCCATTTCAAATTTTTCATTGAAATTTTTCCCAGCAATTAAATTAAAATAGACATTTTCATTAGGATGGTTTTTGAACATCCAAAAAACTGTTGGCAAAATTAGTAATAAAATAGAAGTGTAAAAAAATTTAATTTTTTTTTTAAAAAAAGAAATTTTTATAAAATGAACTCCCAAAAAAGAAATTAATAAAAAACTTGGATAAATAAAAAAAAGATGTCTCCAGCTATCGTAAGAAATTGACTTAAAATTTATGGCAATTAATAGTGGGATAGAAAAACTTAAAAAGAAAAATAAATCGTATAACTCCTTATTTCCCCTCCATAGATCAGTGTAAGAATTATTTTTTTCTATTTTTAATAATCTTTTAGAAGATCTTAATAAAATTAGAACAAAACCTACAAAAAATAAAAAAATATATAAAATTGGTGTGCTAACTAAAATCCAAACAATATGGTAATGCCATGGTGGATTAGTTGGAAAAATATATTGACCTAAATAAAATGTATAAATTGTTAGTAAATGATTATTTAAATATTTAAAAAAATATAAAAAATTTTCTATAGGATTAACCCACATGAAAGGCCAAAATAAATATAAAAATAAAGGTATTAAAAAAATAAATACTATTAATGGCTTGAGTGTCTTTATTTGATTCTTTTCTTCACGTAAAATAATTATTGTATAAATAAATAAAACTAATATAGGTAAAATCAATCCCAAAATTCTTACATTAATCATAAGGGCTGATATAACAGCTAATATAAGTGCGCTTAGATAATTTTGCTTTTCTAAAAAGTTTATAGAGTAATAAAGATTAATTATAAATAAAGACATGAAAATTATATCTTTATTATTATAAAAGCTGTTTGCAAATATTCTTGGACTAGCAATCAACATTGCGGTACCTAAAATTCCAATCAACCAGGAATCATATCTTTTTTGTAATATTAAATAAAAAAAATACGATGATATAAAAAAAAATAAAAAATTAAAAAAGTGTCTTAATAAATAATAATCTCTGCTATCTTTAATCTCAAAAATATATTCTAAGAAAGCCATTGGAAGATCAAAAACTATTCCAGAACTTGGAACAATACTTAAATCTGGATGTTCTAATTTTTTACCAGCAATCTCAAATACACTAGGTAAATATTCGGGCGCAAAAACTTTTAATATAGCTTCTAAAGAAAGAAAACCAATATCCCTAGTATTATCTTCATCTATCGATATTCCATAATTAGGAAAAATATAGACTCCTAATATGAAAAAAATTAAAAAAAATGTGAAAATAAATATTTTTTTATTTAAAATTGAAAGGACTGGCATTGTATAAATTTAACTTTTACAAGAATAAGGTCAAGCGTATACTAAGTCCGTATTATATTGTTTGGATAGATACTATTAAGAAAGGTCGGTATGATGATACTAATGCTATGTTTGTAAAACCTGAAAAATTCGATTGCCACGTTACAACTCAAAATGCTAAACAATGGGCAATAAAAATAGCGGAGAAAATAAAATAATGTCGTACGAATGGGATAACAAAAAACCTACTGCACAAATGTTAGGAAGATGGCAGCCTTTTCATGATGGGCACTACGCTCTTTTTGAAGAAATTATAAAAAAAACAGGACAAGTGTGCATTCAAGTAAGAGATGTTCAGGGCGTAGATGACAATCCTTTCGATTTTGAATATGTTAAATCTAAGATCATAGAAAGATTGGAACCAAAATATAAAAATAGATTTAAAGTAATGCTGGTTCCTAATATAACCAATATTAGCTATGGAAGAGGCGTCGGCTATACGATAGAAGAGGTAATTTTGCCAGATAATATTCAAAAAATTTCTGCGACTAAAATTAGAAAAGAAATGCGAAAGGAAGGAAAATTAAAATAAATTATGTCTGAATTTAATTTTGTAGAAAAATACTTAAAAGATCTTTCATCAATCATAACACCGGATAAAAAAATAATTGAAAAAATAATTCAGACAAAAAATATATTGATTGATGCTCAAAAAAAAAAAAATAAAATTATGATATTTGGAAATGGAGGTAGTGCTGCAATCGCGAGTCACGTGAGCGTGGACTTGACCAAAAATGCAAATATTAGATGTGTAAATTATAATGAGGCTGACCTGATTACCTGTTTTTCAAATGACTACGGCTATGAAAGATGGGTTGAAAAAGCAATAGATTTTTATGGCGATCCAGATGACGTATTAATTTTAATCTCATCAAGTGGTAAATCACAAAATATGGTTAATGCTTGCAAAGCTGCAAAAAATAAAAAAATGTCAAAGATAATAACTTTTACTGGCCATGATAAAGATAACCCGCTCTCAAAACTTGGTAATATAAATTTTTGGATAGAAAGCAAGGCTTATAACTTCGTTGAAAATGTCCATCAAATATGGCTGCTAACAATTGTCGATTTAATTATTGGAAAACGTGAATATTTGCCAAGTTAAAAAATTTAAAATTTCTGAAACCATATAATTAAGAAATTGGGCAACAAAATTCTTAATAATAGTTTTATTTTAAAAGAAATATTTTTCATTAAAAAAATGCCAAATAGTGCATTTAATCTTTTGCCTTTTGAAATTAATTTTTTACATTTTAGATACTCAATATTAGATATCAAATAGTTAGATTCAGATTTATTTAAAAAATTATTAGCAATATATTTATCGTGCCAGTATTTAAGTTCATTAATTTCTAAATCAATATTCTTATCAGAAAAATTTTTATCATGAATGCGGTAATATGCTAAAGGTTCTTGGACACAATCAAAATTCCAGCTTTCGCTTAACCTAACAAAAAAATCAAAATCCCCTATAATATTATATTTACTGTCAAAACCATTTGGGGCATTTACGTAAGCTTTTTTTCTTATTATCACGCTTTGGAGTCCAACTTGATAATCTTTAATAATTTTATTTCTAACAGATCCTGTATACAATTTTTTTTTTGAAAAAATTTTTTTTTTTCCACTTTTTTGATAATAAAAAAATAAATTAGAAAAAACTAACCCTATATTATCTTTATTAAATCTAGTTAATTGTTTCTCTAATTTCTGATGATACCACCAATCATCAGTATCTAGAAAAGCTATAAATTCTCCTTTGGTTTTCTTTATGGCTAGATCTCGAGCTAAATATAAAGTTGTATGCTCTTCTGATTGAAAATATTTTAATCTTGGGTCATCAAAACTTTTAAATATTTCTGCGCTTTTATCTGTTGATCTATTATCCCAAAAAATTAACTCCCAATTTTTGTAAGTTTGATTTATGACACTTTTAATGCTTTCGGTAAGGTAAGTTTCTCCATTATAACAATTCATTATGACGCTAACTAAACTTTGATCTTTAAATTTATTGGTTTGCATAAAATTTAATTGTTGATTTAAGGCCTTGTTCAAAAGAAATTTTTGGCCTCCAGTTAATCTTTTGCTTAGCTTTTGCTATGCTTGGGTATAGTTTTAAAATTTCATCTCTTCTTAATTTAATTTTTCCATATTGAGGTCTCCCTCTCATTAAAATTTTTCTTATATTTTCAATTATATTTTTAATTTTTTTTGGTTTTCCTGATCCTATATTAATTATTTGCCCTACCCCTTTTTTGCTATTTAATGATTTGATTATCGCTTCTACAACATCATCTACGTGTACAAAGTCTCTTAACTGATTTCCATTAGAGCATGGAAATTTTTTATTTTTTAAACACCCAGCTATTATAATTGGAAGAAATCGATTTATGTCTTGCCTGGGACCATAGGCTAAATACAAACGTAAAATTGTAGATGGGAAAAGTTTTTTTTTGTTTAAATCTGTAAGATATTTAGATGATAATAATTTAGCTTTTCCATATGTCGACTTAATTGATTTCGTATTAAATTTAAAATTTTCCCTTTGAGGTGACTTTAAGTTTCCATATTCTACACTACTACCCATTTGAATAAAATTTTTTGGTGGTCTTTCTAAAAAGATTTGTACTAAATTTTTACAACCTATATAATGACTTTTGAAAGTTTTACTTTTATTCTTATGATCTACATAACCACCGAGATTTACCACATAGTCAAAATTTTTATTAATTTTTTTTTTTAAAAGTTGTTTTTTTGTAATATCGCAAATTATATATTTAATTTTTGGTAAGTATCTTATTTTTTTTGGTTTCTTTGATGATATGCTAGTGACTGTCCACCCTTTTTTTAGAGCTTTTTTAGCTAAATGATAGCCAATAAAACCAGTACCACCTACAATCAATATTTCTTTTTTTGGATTCAAAATTTAATTTTCTTTTTTTTTATAATTTGATTTAACTTATCCATATCTCTTTTTGTGTCCATGCACTGCCAAAATCCTTCATGTCTATATGCAACTAATTCCTTTTTTTTAGTTGCTTTTTCCAAAGGTTCACGTTCAAGATAAGTGCTATCACTTTTAATAAACTTTAAAAATTCAGGCTCCATGACAAAAAAACCACCGTTTATCCATCCTTCGTCGACCCTTGATTTTTCTTTAAAATAACTTACGTTCTGACCTTTAAGTTTAAGAGCTCCAAATCTAGCTGGTGGTCTTACAGCGGTTAACGTTACCAACTTTTTCTTTTTCTTATGAAATTTCAATAATTTTTTTAAGTTTATATTTGACAATCCATCTCCGTAGGTCATAAAAAAAGTTTCTTTCCCAATATATTTTTTTAATTTTTTTAATCTTCCGCCAGTCATGGTGTTTTTTCCAGTATCTATAAGATTAATATTCCAGTCATAAATACTTTTCTTAAAAAAATTTCTGATTATTTTTCCCTTGTATCCCAATGCAATGTAAAAGTCTTTAAAGCCATATTTGGCATACATTTTCATAATATGTAAAAGTATTGGCTTGCCACCAACATTAATCATGGGTTTTGGAATTGTTTTTGTATATTCTGATAGTCTGGTGCCAAAACCACCTGCTAGTATAACAACTTTCATATTTTTATATTTATTTTGCATGTCAAGTTATTGTTGTTGGGCTATTTTTTCGCTCTTCCGCATAATAAAAGTCTTTTTTTGGAATCTTCCAATCTTGTCCATATATATACTCCAAACACTCTTCGGATTTAGAAGGTATAATTACTTTAGTATTAAAAAATTCAATTTCTTTGAATTCATTTAAAAGTTCCATTGGTTCACAATAACCAGCTGATTTGTAAAAAATATTTTTTTTTACTAGCTTTGTTTTAAAAAATAAGAAGAAAGATTGAAAAATACCAAATATTTTTACAAAAAGTTTATATTTTCCTCTATATGTTTTAGCAATAGAAAGAACATCCAAAACTTTAAAAAAAATATTTTTCGGTAAATATGACATGTAAACAACAGCCATATGTTGATTCTTAATTTTATCATACATTTTTTTATAGAAATGAATATCTACTTTTCTTCCACCTTCTTTAGTAAAGCTTAATAAATTATCTCCAATAAAAAAAGAATCTGTCTTAAGTTTAAAATTATTTATAGTCATAATTTCTGTGATTTTTCTTCTAGAAACCGATTCTTCCCAAATAGCAACGTCAATGTCTGGGTCCCACTCAATTAATTGTTTGTCCCTAACAATACCCAAAAGTGTTCCGTGACAAAACCAATAATCTATTTTATGTTTGTAAAAAATATTAGCCGCTAATACCAAGTTATTATCTATTTTTTTTTCTGCAATTTTTTCGTTTAACATGTATTTCTATTTTTTAAAATTTTTCTATTTTTTTTTGATATTCTTTAATTTGTTTAGATGTAATTAAAAAAGCATTTTCTTTTTTATTGTAGTAATTTTTATACCATTCTATTGTAGTTTTAATTGTTTGAGAAAAATTCATAGATAGTTTCCATTTTAAAATTTTATTAACTTTTTTGCAATTAAGACTTAATAATTTAGCTTCTTTGAGTTTATTTTTTTTAAATTTAATTTTTTTCCATTTAAAATTTTTCCAATTTTTTTTAATTTCTTTCAAAACATCTAAAACTGAATAATTTAAATTTTCGCGTGGACCAAAATTAAATGATTCTCCATGAATATTAGAATTATTTTTTAATTTTTTTGCTAAAAGAAGATATCCATAAATTAACTCTATTACATGCTGCCAAGGTCTGGTTGCATTTAAATTGCGAATTTTTACAGTATCGTTTTTTATTGCTGCTCTAATACAATCGGGAATAATTCTGCTTGAATTCCAGTCTCCCCCGCCAATAACATTTCCTGCTCTTGCGCTAGCGATTCTAAATTTTTTGTTATTGTATAAAAAAGATTTAATATATGAATTAATTGCAATTTCAGCAGCTCCTTTTGATGCGCTATAGGGATCGTCGCCACCAAGTATATCTGTTTCTTTGTAACCTTTTGAAATTTCGAAATTTTTATAGCACTTATCGCTCGTTATTATTACGCCAACGCAGAATTTATTTAAACTTTTTAAAGCCTCCAAAACATTTAAAGTACCAATTAAATTTGTATGCCAGGTCAATAAGGGTTCTTTATAAGATTTACTTACAATTGATTGTGCTGCCAAATGAAAAACGAAATCTGGTTTAAAATTTGAAATTTTTTTCTTAAGTTGTTTTAAATTTAATAAATTTAGTCTTACATCAATTATTTTTTTTGAAATTTTTAAAGATTCAAAGTGAGATGGTTTAGAGGTGGGATCTAGTGATATGCCCATTATATTTGCCCCCAACAAGTGTAGCCAGGCCACTAACCATGATCCCTTAAATCCGGTATGCCCAGTTACAACAACATTTTTATTCCTAAATGTTTTTATCAAAGCTTTTTTCTTTTTCTAAATTATTGAATTTTTTTATTATATCTATATAGTTCATTTAATGTTCAAATAATGAACATACTAAGGGATTTATTAAAATAGTTAAAGTTAAAAAAACATTTGCAATGAATTATATTAATATTAGAAAAGCTCACTATAAAACCCAAAGAAAACTGACCAGGGAAGCTAATGCAGATATTGATGACTGGTTACATTCTCCTTATAACGCGCTCAAGTCGAGAATCATAATTGAACTTTCTGCTCTTTTTGTGTTTTTTATACAACATACTCCAATAAAACCAAATTGGATTTCTTTGTCTTACGCCTTGTCAGGAGTCATCGGTGGTATTTTATTAAGTTCAGAATCAAAAATTATGATTGTAACTGGTGTAATTGTATTTTTTTTTAAAGGAATATTTGATTGGAGTGATGGACTCTTAGCAAGATTAAAAAAACAAACTTCTGAGTTGGGTGATGTTTTAGATTCGTGGGGTGGACTTGTAGGGTCGTTTAGTTTTTTAATCGGTTTAGGAATGTATTTGTATAATTCTACACAAGAAATTCATTTTGTATATTGCATGATATTGATAATCACAACTAAAGCTCTTGATATAAAAGATTATACTTACCATCACTTAATGTATAAATTTTATAAAAATAAAAAATCCATTGTAAAATCTAAAAATATAAAAAATAAAATTAGCAATAAAGAAAATGAAATTTCAGGTTTTTTAATTTTTTTAAAAAATTTTTTTCAAAGTTTCCTTGATGATAGAGCTAGAACAGTAGATTTCATCGGATTGATAATTTTAATAGAAATTGGTTATGATAAAATTATTCTTTCAAACTTTATATACTATTTAATACTTTTTAGATTAATTATGATTTTCTTGGGTGGTTTTTATTTAGTGTACTTTAAAAAATTTATCGAAAAATTAGTTTTAAAAATCAAATAACTTAATTATTTTGAAGTAGTCCATTTTTTAACTCCACTACTCTATCACAAAAACTTAATGTTACTTTTTTATGTGAAATAAAAAGTATAGCTTTTTCTTTTTTTATTTTACATATCGACGACATTATTGATTCCTCAGTTTTAATATCTAAAGCATTTGTTGCTTCATCAAATATAAGTACTTTTGGATTATTGTATAACGCTCGTGCAATTCCAATTCTTTGTTTTTCTCCCCCTGATAATCTTGTGCCTCTTTCCCCTACTTCTGTATTTAATCCTTGAGGTAAACTTTCTACAAGCGTATTGAGTTCAGATAAATTTATTATTTCGTTTATTTTAAGATTGTCTATATCTTTATCATCAATACCAAGTGCTATATTTTTTTTTAAAGAATCATCCAATAAATATATATTTTGCGGAACGTAACCAATATTTCTTTGCCAAAAGATTGGAACTTTATCATAAGTTTTTTTATCTATCGTTATTTGACCATCGTAATCTTCTAACAGGCCCGTGATAATATCTACCAAGGTGCTCTTTCCTGATCCTGTTTTTCCCGATATGCCTAGTATTTCTCCTTTGTTCATTGTTAGAGAAATATTAGTTAAAATTTTTTTTTCTGTGTCGGGATATTTGTAACTTACATTATTTATTTCAAATTTTTGAAAATTTGATAAACGTTTATTAAAATCGTTTAATTTTATATTGTTTTTTTTATTTAAATTATATTTATTAAATAAATTTAATTCATTACTTAAATTATCTACCGTTGCAATAGAAAAACGAAATCCTTGTAATGCGTATAATATCCTATTTGCTGAAGGCATAAGTCTAAATGATGCAGCTGCAAAAACTCCAAGTATGATAATTATATTTTCAACATTTTCTGTTTTAGCTTGAAGTATCATAAGTAAAGACAAAATTCCTATAACGCCAAAAACTTCTAAGATGTATTTTGGATAAGCACTTATTACGTGATTTTTTTGAGTCATTTTAGCGGTCCCAATATTATGGATATCGTACATTTTTGTAAAAAAATCTTGAAGACCTAATATAATTATATCCTTAATAGCACCGAAACCTTGCATCAAATTTTTTATTCTCGATTTTTGGTGAAATTGAGTTTTTTCACCCCAATCAGCAACCTTTTTCTTGTGAATCTTGTAATAAATTACAGAAATTAATCCGATTAGTAACGAAGCGCATACAAAACCGAAAGGTTCTATAATTATTAAAAAAGTAGATAAACCAATTAAAATAAATAATTCTGATACAAGTGTAGCTAAATGAGTCAGGGCATATTTGTATAAATCAACTGCTGATGTGGCGTTATAAACAAACTTAGATGTATTTCTTTTAAGATAAAAATTATAAGGCAGATTTATATAACCTTTAAAAAGATCTCTAGAAAGTCTTGCTGCAACTCCATAAGCAAATTTAGAATCTGTCCAAGCCAAAAACATTAAAAATAAATTTTTGATTAAATAAACAAATACTATAAAAAAAATTATTGAAGTTGTAAGATTGTCCTGGCCTGCAAAGCCAAATGATTCAAAAAAATCAAAAAAATCTATGTTAAAAAATTCTGTATCTTCTTTTAATATAATTGAAATTAAGGGAATAATAAGTGCAATACCAAATACTTCTAAGCACATGCCTATAATTTTCATTATAACCAAAAATATAAATATTTTCCTTTCACTTGATGAAAGTATTCCCCAAGCTTTATAAATTTTTTGCATAATTTAAGAAAACTAATTTTCTAAGTTTTTTAATTTGATAAGTTTTTTTTGTCAGTCTTTATTTCTTTTTTAAGCTCGTCATACTCTTTCATTTTTAACTTCATAAAATTTACTGTAGTTTTTGTTTTAAAGGCTATGCCTTTAGGTGTAAGTAAATAAATATAATTAATTTTTTTTTTATTTTTTTTAAAATTATTAATTTTGATTAGTCCCTTTTTCTTTAATTCTTTTAAACAATAGTTTATTTTTCCCAAACTCAAACCGAGATCATTAGCTATATCTCTTTGAGAGTAGTGAGGTTTTTTATGTATCTTCCTTAATATATTAAAACCGTCTTTATCTTTATCGTTTTCCATATTATTATTTAATGTTCAATATTTGAACACTAGCATTTAAAAGCCCTATAGGCAACAATTTAATTAAATCCAAGCAATATTGTTTTTACGTCCTTTTTGTTCAAATCTACAGGATTATTTCTTAATCTTTGTAAATTTACACCATCGATTATTTTATCTAATTGAGTATTCAAATTAATTTTAAGCTTTTTGAAATCATCTATTAAATTAGCTTTACTTTTCATATCTATAAATAATTTTTCCAATTCAAGAATATTTTTAACTTTAAATATTTCGAAAATATTTTTATATCTTGATTGTAAATCAAAATTGCATTTCGCGGAGTTATGGTTGACGTAATTAAACTTAAGAAATTTCTCAATTGTAAGAGAAACAGCGTGTCCATGACTTAAGCCATATAAAGATGCAAAAGGATAGGAGACCGCATGAGGAGCTGTAGTTTTTGAAATATTGATTGCTTTACCTGCTAAGTTAGCAGCCAGACACATTGCCGTTGAATTTTCAATATTTGGCCTTTTTAAATACTCTAGATAATACTTAAGTGAAATATTTAAAGATTTTTTTGCATAGTAAGCACTTTGATAATTTGATTTTTTTGAAATAAGGGACTCAACTGCTTGAGCAATAGCATCAAAACCCGCTGCCGCTTTTATTTTTTTTGAAGAGTTAACTACCAGCTCAGGTATTAAAAAAAAACGATCAGGTTTTATTAATTTGTTTTCTAAAGAATATTTTATTTTATCAATATAAATAACAGCATTTGATGTTACTTCGGCGCCTGAGCCAGCAGTTGTTGGAATTGCAACTAATTGGGTATATTTTTTTTTAAATTTAAAGCTCGAATTAATTATATGTTTTTCTAAATTTGTAATATTTTGCACTACATTTGCTATTTTTCCATAATCAATAACCGAGCCTCCTCCGACAGCTAATATCAAATCAGGCAAAAAATCTTTTATTGAAAAAACTATTTTTTTAAGTTCAGAAATTTCAGGATATGAGGAATTTTTTAAGTAAAATTTTACTATTTTTTTTTTTAAAATTTTTTTTAAAAGATGACTTGCTCCAGAAATTGTATAAGATTTCTTTCCTGATATAACAAAAACTTTCATATATTTTTTGCTTTTAATAAAATTTTCTAGATCATTTTCAGTTGATAATGTTAAATTTTTCAAATTTTACTCCATAAATTTTTTTTTTATTTTAATTAAATTATTTGGTCTGGATAAATTTTTTAAGGTGCCGGTAGAAATTATTACCTCTAGAAAACTTGGACCTTCAGATTTAAGAAAATTTTTAATTTCTCGCTTAACATTTTCTCTTTTTAAAATTTTATAATATTTTTTATAACCAAAAGTTTTTGATAATTTTTTAAAATCAATTCCTTTTGCTGTAGTAGGCTGGCCTCCTACAGATTCGTGTGAATTATTATTTAGTAATATGTGTTTTAAATTAGAATTACCTAAATATCCTAAAGTTCTTAGAGATCCTAGGTGCATAAGGATTGAACCGTCTCCATCTAAACAAATAGTTTGTTTTTTTGAATTCATTGAAAATCCTAAACTAACCATTGAGGCATGTCCCATACCACCTACCATATAAAAATCCTGTCCTTTGAATAATTTTTTTTCTTTTCTAATTTGCATTAGTTCTCTAGATGTATACCCTGTTGTAGAAATTATTTTTGAATTTACTGAAATTTGTTTTAAAAGTTCAGTTATAAAATCTTTTCTTAAAAAAGAACTTTTAGTTTTTTTTGATATATTTTCTTTTAAATCTGTTTTAAGAATATTTCTCTCAATTAAGCATGCAACAATTTTTTTAGTTTTATATGCCCCTTTTATTAATTTATTAAGCTTGGTTAAATCCTTTTTTTTCTGTAATACACAATATTTTATACCCAGTAATTTTAGCAGGCTTGGGGTAATTTTACCTTTTGCTTCGTGCTGTGGTTCATCTTTTTGACCATAAGATCCCCTCCACCCAATCATAAGTAGCAATGGAATTGAGTAAACTTTTTTGTGTGCTATAGAAATTATTGGATTTATTGCATTTCCTAAACCGGAGTTTTGTAAATACACACAAGGAATTTTTTTTGTAGCCAAATAATGACCTATGCCTAGGGAAACGGCTGACCCCTCATTTGCCGCTATAATATGTTTGTTTTTACCCAACTTATTGAAATAAATTGATAAATTTTTTAAAACACTATCAGGAACACCGGCATAAAAATTAACTTTATTTTTTTTCAATGTAGCTAATAGTTCTTTAACAAAAATCATAGCTAAATAAGATTTAGTACTTTGTTTATTGGGCTTATTTTTCTTTCGGCCTCAAAAGATCTTTGCTTTATTAAGATTTTTTTAGCAGCATCTAGCATTGCTGGGTAAGACGCTCTCAAAAGATGATTGGCATAAATAACAACCTTAAATCCGTTGTTTATTAAGTCACGTTCATATGTTTTTGAATATGTAGAGGGAACGGCTATTAGGGGTTTGTAATATTTGCTTTTCAAAAATTTTTTGGAAAATGTAAATATTTGATTGGCATTTTTTTCTTTACTGTGAATTAAAATCGCATCTGCACCAGCTCTAGAATAAGCTTCTGCTCTTTTTAAAGCGTCATTAAGTGTTTTTCCTAGTATAAAACTTTCGATTCTAGCAACTATCATAAGATCATCTGTTACTTTAGATTTTTTTGAAATTTCAATTTTCTTACAAAATCCTTTGACTGTATCCTGCTTTGTTTTTTGTTGGTCTTGAAATAAAGAGTTTCTTTTAAGACCTATTTTATCTTCTAAAACTATTGCTGAAACACCTATCCTTTCTAGTGATTTAACTAAATAAGGTAGATGCTCTACTCTACCTCCATTATCTGCATCAAAAATTAATGGTTTAGTTGTTACTTCAAAAATTTCATTTAAGCCTAACATTCTTGTTGAGTAATCTACTGATTGATTATCAGGTTTTCCTCGTAAGGCTGAATCAGTTAAGCTTGATGACCAAAAACCGTCAAATTCAATATACTTATTTCTTTTATTATAATTTAATTTCTCAATTATCAAACCAGATAGGGCACTATGTGTTTCTATAATTCTTACTATATCTTTGGCATGAATTAATCTTTTTAGCTTAGCTCGTCTAACATCCGGCGTAGTTCCTAAATCAGATAATTTTTTTTTGATTAAGGATGATGAAATATTTTTAGTATATTTAGGTTCAATTAATTTACCTCTCCATTTTTTAAGACAAGCTATTGCTTTTGTTCTTGTTAATTTTTGGATTCCTTTTTTCCAATCATCACCATGAACTAGAAAATCTGGTTTTAATTTTATTAAATTTTTTGAATAATCTAGAGTTTCTTGCGGAATAATTTTTTTAATATATTTTACACTTTTGAGTACTGTCAATCTTTGTTTGTAGTTTAAATGAGGGAATTTTTTATATTCTGAAATAGCTGTATCGGTTAACAAACCCACAGTTACGTCGCCAAGTTTATTGGCAACTTTTAAAATATTTATGTGACCATTATGTAATATATCTGCGGATAAACCTACGTAAACTTTTTTTCTATTTTTTTTCATTTATTATTTTGATAATTTTTTTGATAAATTGTTAATTTCATTGTCACAAGATGTTATTCTTTTAAAAATTATAGATGTTGCCTTGGGTGAATTTGTGAAAGCAATTCTCAAAATATCCATCCAGTTAACGTTGTTCTTTTTTCTAGTATTTTGGATTCTGTCGATGGTCTCCATAAAAATTTTATTCTGATGGTCTTTGTTTAATATTTTAATAAATTGGAAAAAATTTTTTTTCTTATTTAAAAGAACGTAATTATTTTTTTCAAACAATTTATAAGATGCTATATTTTTTTTGTTTACTTCCGCAAACAAAATTGAAACTTTATTTAATTGGTTTTCTGCCATACTTAAAATGTTTTTGGAAAAACCCCTTCCTCTAAACTTTTTGTCTATAGCTATTGATACTCTCGTAAATAAATCCATTTTGTCGAATCTTACATAAGCAATATTTTTGTTTGCTGTTTTGTTGCAAATTATGAAAATTTTATCTCTTTTTTTATTTATTTTTTTTTTCAACCAAAAAAAATGGTCTTTATATTTTATCTTTTTTTTATTTAAAGAATGTTTTCTGGAAATAATGTCGTTCCTAAGATTGTATATAAATCTAGTATCCTTTAATCGAGCATTTCTAATTTTTAGTTCCATTTAAATGACTAATCTCAGCTATATTATTTAAGATTCTTATTGTTATATCTATATAATTAATTTAATGTTCAAATAATGAACATACTAAAGAATTTAACAAAAGTGTAGAGTTTTTAGAACTTTTATCTAGTAATATGCAAAAACCCCTTTTAGTAGCAGAAATATCAGCAAACCATAACGGAAGCTTAAAGAAAGCCATTAAATTGATTAAATGCGCAAAGATTAATGGAGCGGACGCCGTAAAATTGCAAACCTACACTGCAGATACTATGACTTTAAGATCAAACAAAAAATATTTTAAAATAAAACACGGTCTGTGGAAGGGTTATAATTTGTGGGATTTGTACAATAAAGCAAAAACGCCTTTAGCTTGGCATAAAAAACTTTTTCGATATGCAAAAAAAATTAAGATAAAAATATTTAGCACTCCATTCGATGAAACTGCGGTAGATTTTTTAGAAAAATTAAAATGCCCAATATATAAAGTTGCTTCATTTGAAATGACCGACATTCCTTTAATTAAAAAAATTGCTAAAACAAAAAAGCCAATGATTATTTCTACTGGAATGGCAAGTCTTCACGATATAGATAGAACCGTTAAAATAGCCAAAAAATACGGGGCCAAAGATATTACGTTATTATACTGTGTTAGTAATTATCCATCTAGTAACGAAGATTTCAATTTAAATAATATAAAAATATTAAAAGAAAGATTTAAATGTAGAATTGGTCTTTCTGATCATTCAAAAGATGATAAGGTTGCGGTCGCTGCTGTTGCGGCTGGAGCAGAAATAATTGAAAAACACATAGCTCTTGATAATCAGAAAAAAGGAATCGATATAGCTTTTTCGTTAAAAGGTAAAGAAATTAAAAAATTTAGATCTAAAATAAATGAAGTTTATAAACTGATGGGTAAAAAATATTTTTATAGAAATAAATCTGAGAATAAAAGCAAAGTTTTTAGACGTTCAATTTTTGCATCAAAAAATATTAGAAAAGGAGAAAAATTTACCAAGAAAAACGTGAGAAGAATTAGGCCAGGTTATGGTCTGCCTCCTATCTATTATGAAAAATTACTAAATAAAAAATCTCCTATAAATATTAGTTATGGAAACCCAATTAAAAAAAACGTTTTTAATGACAAATGAAAAAAAGTAAAAGATTTTTACCATATGGCCGTCAATCAATAGATCAAAGTGATATAAAAAAAGTATCTAGGGTGTTAAAGAATGATTTTATTACCCAAGGACCAAATGTTAAAAATTTTGAAATAAAATTTGCAAAATATGTCGGTGCCAAATATGCAGTTGCATGTTCCAATGGAACAGCGGCCTTACATCTATCATGTTTGGCATTGAATTTAGGCCCCGGAAAAAAATTACTTACTTCAACAATTACATTTGTTGCTTCAGCAAATTGCGCTCAGTATGTAGGAGCTGAAACTCTTTTTGCAGATATAGATCCTTCAACTTTTTGTATTTCGATTGAATCTCTAAAGAAAATTCTTATAAAAAAAAAGGTTGATGCTGTTGTTGTTGTTCATATGTCAGGCCATCCAGCAAACTTACAAGAAATTTACAAATTAAAAAAAAAATACGATTTTCATGTTATTGAAGACGCTTGTCACGCTTTAGGTGGTTTCTACAAAAATACTAAAATTGGATCTTGTAAATATTCCGATTTATCTACTTTTAGTTTTCACCCCATAAAATCAATAACAACGGGTGAGGGAGGAATGATAACAACAAATAATAAAAATACTTATAAAAAATTATTAAATTTAAGAAGTCATGGCATACACAAAAATACAAACGATTTTTATAACAAAAAAATAGCTTTTGACAAAAAAGGTAATCCAAACATGTGGTATTATGAAATGAATGAATTGGGCTATAATTATCGAATTACAGATATACAATCCGCGCTAGGAGAAAGTCAGCTTAAAAAAATCAATAAATTTATAAACTTAAGAAGAAAAGTTGCAAAAATATACAACGAAGGTTTTGCTAAAAATGATTTGATTGAAACACCAATTGAAAATTCTGATGTAAAACATGCTTATCATTTATACACAATATTAATAAATTTTAAAAAATTGGGTAAAAGTAGAAATGAAATCATGAAAGTTTTAAAGAAAAATAATATTGGAACGCAAGTATTGTACATACCGGTTCATTTACAGCCTTATTACTTAAAAAAATATGGTTTTAAAAGGGGGCAATTTCCTTTTGCAGAAAAATATTATGATAGATGTTTAAGTTTACCAATTTTTGCAAATTTGAAAAAAAACGAAGTAAACTATGTGATAAATAAGGTAAATTCGATTATCTCAACAAAATAAAATTTATAAACTTTGAAAAAAATTTTTCCATTTTTCTAAAGCATTTGTTTCTATAAGAGCAGCTTCTTTCATAAATTTTTTTCTAGCATCTACCACAACTTCGCTTTCCCACCAATCATCTACATTTTTCCACACATTGTTTAAATGCTTTGATGCCTCAATTGGATCTTCAAACAAAATTTTTGCTTTGCGTAAACTTTCGTGCAATTCTTTAAACTCGTCTCTATTTTTATGATATTTTTCTTTTGTGAGTAAGACGGTAGGTCCCGTTACCATTGACTCACAAAAAGCCGTTTTTGGTTGAGTGCAAACTATAACTTTAGACATTTTAAAATAATGTAAATATTTTTTTGTAGAGGGTATTATTTTATTTTTAAATAATGGCTCTAGCCTTTTTTGAAAGTTCCAATCATGGTCATATCTATTTGGTCTATAAAAAAAACTATTTTTTAATTCAATATTCAAGTTTTTATAAAAACTATCTAATTGATCTACTTGGTATAAGATTTGTCCAGAAATAGGTCCGATGAAGATATCTTTGGGATATTTTGTTCCCCCGAAGCCTATAGTCAATAAATATTTTCTATTATTTTTATTTTTTCTTTGCTTGCTCAGAAGATGCAGAACCGGCAATTGAATATTATTTTTTTTGATGGGTTTAAACCATCTAATTGTAAAGTCAGAAATATCCTCGTGCATTATTGAATGCCAAAATATTCCACCATAGTTTCCGCCGTGATCAGATGTTATTAATTTTGAACCATTAACTACACTATTTGCCATCCAAAATTTAAATATTGTGTCATGCTCATGCTTTATATCAGAAACAATTACTTCTGATTTATATGGAATTTTTTTTGTAAATTTTTGGAAAGAAGAAAAATCCTCTAATAAAAAAGTTGGAATGTCTTGAAAAAAGTTTTCATTTAAATAATTTTCAAATTCATTATTTTTGTTAAAATCAATTAAAATTTTTTTTCTAAGTTTAAAATCTGATTTACTTTTATTTTTTAATAATTGATAATAATTTTTATAATTAAAAAACTCATAATCTTTAAATGGTATTTGTCCTAATTTAAGATTCAAAAGCACAAAATAGGATCCCATTGAATTAAGCTCAATAAAAAATCTGTTATTTTTTGATAATCTCTTTAAAAAAAAATTTAAAGATTTTCTCAATAAATTTTGTTTTTCATTTTGGTTTAAATAATTTAGATTTTCTTTTCTTGCTATTTCTTTATTTGAATAAATTAACTTTAAAAATTTATTTTTTTTAATATCATTAAAATAACTAATTATTTTTTGAAAAATAAACTGATTATAAATATCTGAATCTCTATTATAATCGCTATAATCTCTTACATCAAATGGAGCGTCTAAACTTTTTAAATTATTAAGATAAATAAAATTAAAATATTCTTTTTTATCTAAAATTCTATTTATAGTTTCAAATCTTGTATAAGTTCCTTCTAAATAATAATGTAGCCAAGGATTAATTAATATTTTCCAAAATCTATTAGGATAATTTGTTTTGTGAATTTTATTTAAATTAAAAGATAATTTTTCTACTAATCCGTCCCTTAGTTCGCTTAAGTAGTAATGAAATTTTTTGATATCTTCTTCATTTTTCCAAATTGAGTCGAAAAAACTAAATTTTCTGTTACTAAAATCTTTTTCAAAATTTAAGCTAGATTTTACCCAGTCTCCAGCAAAAAGAATCTCTTCTGCTTTCCCGTGTGTTTCTTCTAAACTTGTTGTTACTAATATTTTCATTTACATGATTTCCGCTTTTTTACTAAATTAATGCAAAAAGCAAACTAGCAGAAAATTACACTTTACAGAAATCCTAATCACTGTATATTATATTATGTTCAAAATTTGAACATATTATCAAAAAACGTATATATTTAGATTATAAATTTAATGAATTATATTGTTGTTATTCCGGCCAGATATAAATCTTCAAGATTACAAGGAAAA
>CACIWQ010000003.1 GCA_902590395.1 uncultured Pelagibacteraceae bacterium | reverse complement strand
TAGCATAAACGCCGACTCTATTTCCTAAAAAGCCTGGTGTGTCTTTACAGATAATTACACCTTTTCCTAAACTATCTTCACAAAAATTTTTTAAAGAATTTATCTTATTTGTATCGGTTGCAGACTCACTTACAATCTCAAGTAATCCCATATATCTCACAGGATTGAAAAAGTGAGTAATACAAAAATCTTTTTTGTCTTCGCTAGACATTTTTGCTGATAAAACTTTTAGAGGTATTGTGGATGTATTTGATGAAATTATTGAATCTTTTTTTCTCGTTTTTAATATTTTTTCATAAAGATTGTGTTTTATATCTATTCTTTCAACTACTGCTTCAACGATCCAGTCAGCTCTTTTCACAGTATCAAAATTTTCGTCTATGTTTCCAATTTTTATATTATCTATTTTACTCTTATCAATTAATAAAGGAGGTCTAGATTCAAAAATCCTTTTTCTTGCTTTTTCTGAAATTTCTGTTTTTAAATCTAATAAAGTAACAGAAATATTGGCATTACACAGTTGTGCTGCAATACCACTTCCCATAGTTCCCGAACCAATGACTACAACTTTTTTTATATTCATTGGACCTGATACTATTTAAGTTTTGAAATTATTGCATCCCCCATTTGTGAGGTGGATACTTCTTTCTTGCCTTTGGATAAAATATCTTTAGTTCTTAAACCTTCATCAAGAACTTTTTGAACAGCCTTTTCTAAATTATCAGCTTCTTTCTCAAGTTCTAAAGAATATCTTAAAGCCATAGCAAAACTCAAAATGGTAGCAATCGGATTTGCTATTCCTTTTCCAGCTATATCTGGAGCAGAACCATGAACTGGTTCGTACATAGATCTCATTTTTCCATTTTTATCTTTTACCCCCAAAGAAGCAGAAGGTAATAAACCAAGTGAACCTGTCAACATTGCTGCTTCGTCAGACAACATATCTCCAAATAAATTATCAGTTACTATTACATCAAATTGTTTAGGATTTCTTAATAGTTGCATCGCGCAATTGTCTGCTAGCATGTGATTCAACTCAACATCAGAATAATCACTATCTTTGATTTTTTGAACTTCTTCTCTCCATAAAACTCCGGCTTCCATAACGTTTGACTTTTCGCATGAAGTAACCTTTTTATTTCTTTTTTGGGCAAGTTCAAAAGCTACTTTTGCAACTCTTATTATTTCACTGCTAGTATAAGTGTGTGTATTAATTCCTTTTCTTTCTCCATTTTCTATGGGTTTAATACCTCTTGGTTCACCAAAATAGATTCCACCTGTAAGTTCTCTAACAATCATAATATCTAAACCAGATACAATTTCTGGTTTTAAGCTTGATGCCTCGACCAATTGTTTAAAACAAATCGCCGGTCTAAGATTGGCGAAAAGTTTAAGTTCTTTTCTCAATTTTAGTAATGCTCTTTCAGGTTTTTTTGAAAAATCTAAATTATCCCATTTAGGTCCCCCAACAGCTCCCAAAATTACAGCTTCGGACTCTAATGCCTTATAAAAAACTTCATCCGTGATTGGATTTTTATGTTTTTCATAAGAAGCACCACCAACTAAATCCTCATCAATCTGAAAATCTAAAGATTTTTTCTTATTTAGCCAAGTAATTATTTTTTTAACTTCCAAAATAACTTCGGGACCAACACCGTCACCAGGTAATAATAAAATTTTTCTTTTTTTTGTTTTAATCATGTTAACCTATCCAAGGTCTATTTTTTTTTGATTTAGATTCAAAAGATGATATTTTTTTAGATTTTTCTAACGATAATGAAATATCATCCAAACCTTCTAACAAACATTTTTTTTTAAATGCGTCTACATCAAATTCGATCTTGTTATTACCAAATTTTATTTCTTGTCTTTCTAAATTTATTTCTATGTTTTCTTTTCTTTTTGAATATTCAATAAGTTGATCAATTTTTTTTTGATTTAAAACTATCGGCAACATGCCATTTTTAAAACAATTATTATAAAAAATGTCAGCAAAACTTGGGCTTATAATACATTTAATTCCAAAATCTAATAAAGCCCATGGTGCATGCTCTCTGGAAGATCCGCAACCAAAATTTTTTCCTGTTAAAAGAATTGATGAATGGTTATAAGGCTCACTGTTTAACACAAAGCTATCAATTTTATTACCTTTTTCGTCGTAACGCATTTCAAAAAACAAACTTTTCCCTAATCCATTTCTTTTTATTGTTTTTAAGAATTGTTTTGGAATAATCATATCAGTATCAACATTAATCATTGATAAATTCGCAGGTATACTTTTTAAAATATTAAATTTTTTCATATTAATTTAAAAACTTTCTTACATCGGTTAAATGACCTTCGATTGCAGCTGCTGCGGCCATTGCTGGACTTACCAAATGAGTTCTTCCTCCTCGTCCTTGGCGACCTTCAAAATTTCTATTTGAAGTTGACGCACATCTTTCTTTGGGATTTAATTTATCTGCATTCATTGCTAGACACATGGAACATCCAGGTTCTCTCCATTCAAACCCCGCCTCTTTGAATATTTTATCTATACCTTCCTGCTCCGCCTGTTGCTTAACAAGACCAGATCCGGGAACTACCATTGCGCTTATATGATCCGCAATTTTTTTTCCTTTTATAATTTTTGCAGCATCTCTTAAATCAATAATTCTTCCATTAGTACAGCTTCCAATAAAAACTTTGTCAACTTTGATGTTGGTTATTTTAGTGTTTGGCTTAAGTCCCATATATTTTAAAGATCGATTCATTGACTCTTTTCTCTCATGATCTTTTTCTTTTTCTGGATCAGGCACCTGTCCAGTAACCGAAACAACATCTTGAGGAGAAGTTCCCCAAGTCACCATGGGGCTAATATCATTTCCTTTTATTTCTACTTCACGGTCAAATTTAGCATCAGAATCAGATTTAAGTTGAGACCAGTATTCTACTGCTTTTTCCCAGTTTTCATTACTGGGTGCCATTGGTTTATTTTTTAAATAATTTATAGTTTTTTCATCTGGAGCAATTAATCCTGCACGAGCTCCTGCTTCTATTGACATGTTACAAATTGTCATGCGTTGTTCGATAGTAAGATTTTCTATTACTGGTCCCGCATACTCTATAACCATGCCCGTTCCGCCTGCAGTTCCTATCTTACCTATTGTTTGCAAAATTACATCTTTTGAAGTAACTCCAACTGGTAACTTGCCTGTTACATTCACAAGAAGATTTTTAGATTTTTTTTGAATTAATGTTTGAGTGGCTAATACATGTTCCACCTCAGATGTACCTATACCAAATGCTAAAGCACCAAAAGCTCCGTGTGTTGCAGTGTGACTATCACCACAAACAATTACTGTTCCCGGCTGTGTAAATCCTTGTTCTGGACCAATAATATGAACGATCCCTTGTCTCTTATCTTTCATATCAAAAAGTTGTACTCCAAATTCTTTGCAATTTTTTTCAAGCATTTCTACTTGTATTTTCGATTCTCTATCTTCAATACCTTTAGATCTGTCAGTTGTAGGAACATTATGATCAGCAACCGCTAAAGTAAGATCGGGTCTTCTCACTTTTCTTTTTGACAATCTTAAGCCCTCAAAAGCCTGGGGGCTTGTAACTTCATGTATTAAATGTCTATCAACATACAACAAAACTGTTCCATCATCTTGTTGATGAACAACATGCTCATTCCAAATTTTATCGTAAAGTGTTTTGGGCATTTTAGAAAAAAATTATTTTTTCTCTGTTTTTAAATCTTTTTTTCTCTCTAAATTTGTTTTGGTTGCAGAACTTTTTGTATTATCATCTTTTTTTTCTTCTTTTTGAGAAGCTTCTTTATTAGGTTCATTTGATGACAAATTTTCATTCTCAATTTCACTTACTTGTTCAGAAACATCTATACCAATTTTTTTCCTAATCTTTTCTGTGATTCGAGCTGACTTGCCTTTTCTATCTCTTAAATAATATAATTTTGCTTTTTTTACTTTTCCTGATCTAATAACTTTAATTGAACCAATAATAGGGCTATATAAAGCAAAAGTTCTTTCAACCCCTTCGCCAAATGAAATTTTACGTACAGTGAAGGATGAATTAATATCACGATTTTTTTTGGCAATACAAACCCCTTCGAAGTACTGGATTCTTTCTCTTTTTCCTTCTACGATTCTAACGCCTACCTTAATAGTGTCCCCTGAAAAAAATTGAGGAATTTTTTTCTTAGCCAATATTTTTTTAACACTTTCTTTATTTATATCTTCTATATTTTTCATTTGTTTTTTTTATATTTTTCCCATAAATCTGGGCGTCGGCGTCGTGTTATATCCTCAGATTGCTCTAAACGCCAGCGCTTAATTTTGGCGTGATCGCCACTTAATAGAACAGATGGCACCTCCTTTTTTTCCCATTTTTGAGGTTTTGTGTATTGAGGGTATTCTAATAGATATTTCTCGAATGTTTCCTCTGATAATGATTCTGGATTTCCCAAAAATCCATCAATTAATCTAACTACAGTATCAATAATTACAAAGGCGCCAATTTCTCCTCCAGATAAAACAAAATCTCCAATACTAACTTCCTCTATATTTCTTGTTTGTAATAGTCTTTCATCAACACCTTCGAAATGACCACACAAAATATTTATGTTTTTGTCCTTTATTTTTTTTGCATATGTTTGATCAAATTTTTTCCCTTTTGGTGATAAATAAATAATTGGTTCCTTTTTATTAGAAATATTATTGTCTAAAGAATTCGCTATTACATCTGCTCTAATTATCATTCCGCTCCCACCACCAAATGGAGTGTCATCTACCGTTTTGTGTTTATCGTTAGTATAATCTCTAATATTGACTATTTCCAAAGACCATAATTTTTTTTCTAATGCTTTTTTATATAGACCACTTCCTAGCGGTCCTGGAAATAATTCAGGATATAAAGTAAATACTCTTACTGTCCACATTTATACCTTCTTCGGTTCAGCCTTAGGAGCTTCTGCTTTCTTTGGTTCTTCCTTCTTCGGTTCAGCCTTAGGAGCTTCTTTTGTTGTTTCTGCTTTTGCTTCCTCTGACTTATCTTTTTTCCTATCTTTTTTTGGAATTGCCTTAAGAGGATTATTACCTTTAGGTGGCATTGGGTAAACTTGCGCCTCGCCTAATATTCTTGAGACTCTTAAAGTAGGTTTCGCACCCTTGCTTATCCAATGTTTTATTCTTTCTACTTCTAAATTAATTCTTTCTTTTTTTGTTTTTGGTAATAATGGGTTAAAAAATCCTACCTTTTCAATAAATCTTCCGTCGCGTGGAAATCTACTGTCAGCAACCACAATTTTATAAATTGGTCTTTTCTTTGCTCCACCCATTGATAATCTAATTTTAAGCATTTCTATTTATTTCCTTTCTATTTTAGTTGGTTAAAGATTTCTGGAGGTATTCCAGCTTTTTGATCACCTTTGGACATTTTTTTCATCATATTGGTCATCATCTTAAATTGCTTTAGCAATTTATTTACAATGGCTGTGTCTGCTCCTGATCCACTGGAAATTCTTTTTTTTCTTGATCCATTAATAATTTTTGGATTTAGTCTTTCTTCTCTAGTCATTGATAAAATAATTGCTTCATTAATTTTGATAATACTTTCATCTATATTTGCATTATCCATTTGCTTTTTTATCTTAGATACTCCAGGTAACATTGATAATACACCTTCCATGCCACCCATTTTTTTCATTTGCCTAAGTTGGTTTAAATAATCTTCCATAGAAAAATCGCCAGATTTTAAATTTTCTTCAGTCTTTTTAATTTTTTCTTCATCAAGATCTTGTGTAGCTTTTTCAACAAGGGATATCACATCTCCCATACCTAAAATTCTGTTAGCTATTCTGTCTGGATAAAAAACATCTAGTTGTTCTACTTTTTCACCAATTCCAATAAATTTAATTGGCGTATTTGTAGAAAATTTCATACTCAAAGCAGCTCCACCTCTGCCATCACCATCCACTCTGGTTAAAATAATTCCTGTTAAATCTACTGTTTTTTTAAATTCTTGAGCTACATTAACTGCAACTTGACCTGTTAAAGAATCCGCAACCAGAATCGTCTCTATTGGATTTGTTAAAGATTTAATTTTTTTAATTTCATTCATCATAGAAAGGTCTATTTGGGTTCGGCCAGCAGTATCAAAAATTATAACGTCAGATCCACTTAAAGATGCTGCGCTTAAAGCTCTTTTAGCTATATCCGAAGGTTGTTGATCTTTAACTATAGGTAATGTTTGTATTGAATTTTTTTGTCCTAATATATTTAATTGCTCTTGTGCTGCAGGTCGATAAATGTCCAAACTAACCAATAAAGATTTTTTCTTATTATTTTTTTCTAAATATTTTGCCAATTTCGCTGCTGTTGTTGTTTTTCCTGAGCCTTGTAAACCTACCAACATTACACAAACTGGTGGCACAGCACTTAAATTTAATTCTGATTTAGTATCACCTAAAATTTTTACTATTTCATCAAAAACAACCTTTGCTATCATTTGCCCAGGTGTCGTCGACCTAATAATTTCTTGGCCTATAGCTTTTGGTTTTATATTATTAATTAACTCTTTTACTACGGGTAGGGCGACGTCTGCTTCCAGCAAAGCTTGTCGTATACTTCTTAAACCTTCATCAACTTGTTTTTCATTAAGTGAAGGAGCTTTTTTTAGAGAACTAAAAATTTCTTCAAATTTATTTGTTAAATTTTCAAACATATTTCATTTATTCCAACACAAATTGCACTAGTGGGCGAACCCTCGCTGACTAGTGTCGATCCCTTTGTTTTCAAAGGCACCGCAAAAAACTTCATTTTGCGGGAATAGTCGGCAAGCTACATATTGATGTTCAAAAAGTCAATAAATAAAGATAAAACTAAAATATATGAATAATATAGAAGCTTATAAAATGGACGGTTTGGGTAATGACTTTATAATATTTGATAATAGAAAAAAGTTAATTTCTCTTACAAAAAACCAGATCATTAAAATTTCGGACAGAAGTAACATAGGGTGTGATCAGGTAATTTTTATTGAACAAGATGAAGCTAATAACGCATCCTTGAAATTTTACAATTCGGATGGAGGAGAAATTTCAGCATGTGGTAATGGTAGTAGATGTGTTGCCTATCTATTAATGAAAGAAAATAAAAATAAAAAAATATCTTTAAAAACAAAATCTGGTATTTTAACAGCAGAACTGAATAATAATAATTTAGTAAGCATAAACATGGGTCAACCCAATTTTGAGTGGGATAAAATACCGTTATCCAAAAAAATGAACAATAATAATTTAGAAATAAAAATTAATAGCAATGATGGAAAAGAAGTTAAGGGTGGATTTTCCCTAAGCGTAGGGAATCCCCATGTAATTTTTTTTGTAAACGATCTTGAGAAATTTGATTTACAAAAAATTGGACCTAAAATAGAAAATCATAGTTATTTTCCGGAAAAATGCAATGTGACTCTAGCCAGTGTTAAAAATAAAAAACACGTGAAGGTAAAAGTATGGGAGCGTGGCGTTGGCTTAACCAAAGCCTGTGGAACAGCAGCGTGCGCCACGGCTGTTTCAGGCGCTATACTAAAAATAAATGAGAGACTTGTGGATATAGAATTTCCTGAGGGAATATTAAATATAGATTGGAAAAATGATAATAATATTTATATGACAGGTAATGTTTCTGAAGTGAAAAAAATTCTGGTTAATATTTAATTATGAATATTTTTGATAAATTTAAGTTAGGTTTAAGCAAAAGTTCAAAAAGTTTATCTTCTGGTTTAAGTGATTTAATTTTAAAAAAAAAAATTAATGAAAATATGCTGGTTGAATTAGAAGATTTTCTAATTCAAGCCGATGTTGGTGTTGAATCTGCAAGAGAATTAAGAGAAAAATTTGCCAGCACAAAAATTAATTCCAAATATTCTGGAAAGGAAGAAATTTTTAAAATTTTTTCTGATTATATTTCTGAAATATTAAAACCGTTAGAAAAAAATTTAGAAGATATAAGTACAAATAAACCAAGTGTAATCTTAGTCGCTGGAGTTAATGGTGTAGGGAAGACTACTACAATTGGGAAATTAGGAAAAATTTTAGGACAAAATAATAAAAAGATAGTTTTAGGTGCCGCTGACACTTTTAGAGCTGCAGCTGTAAGTCAATTAGAAGTTTGGGCTAAGAAAATTAACGCTGATATTATTAAATCTGACGAGGGATCTGATCCTGCTTCAGTTGCTTATAAAGCCTTAGAATATGCAAAAAAAAATAATTTTGATTATCTCCTCATCGACACTGCTGGAAGACTTCAAAATAAAAAAAATTTAATGGAGGAATTTAAAAAAATAACTAAAGTTCTAAAAAAAATAGATTCGAATTCTCCTCATGAAACTTTTCTTATACTAGATGCTACTACTGGTCAAAGTGTAATTAACCAGGTGGAAGAATTTAAAAAAATAACACCAATTACAGGTATCATTATGACTAAACTAGATGGAACAGCGAAAGGCGGAATTTTACTTGCAATAGGTAGAAAATTTAAATTACCAATTATAGCTTTAGGTATGGGTGAAAAAGAAGATGATCTTCAAAAATTTAATTCAAAATATTTTTCTGCTGCGTTGATGAATGTTTAAATGAAAAAAATATTTAATTTTGCCCTTTTTGATTTTGCTAATTCGGCTTTTACAACAATCGTTATAACTTTTATTTTTGCAACATATTTTGCAAAACAAATTGCTCCTAACCCCGTTATGGGTCAATCTTATTGGGGGTGGACTATAGGTCTAACGGGTTTTCTAGTTGCAATCATTGGCCCTATTGTAGGATCTTTCGCAGATAAAAATAATAGGATCGTATTTTTTATAAGATGTTTTTCTTTATTATGTATTTTTTTTACGACACTTTTGTGGTTTGCAAAACCTTCACAATCATATCTTTTGTACACTTTGTTAGTAGTTGGAATAGCAAATCTTTTTTATGAATTGAGTCTGATTTTTTATAATTCATTATTAAAGGATATTTCAAGCAATAGAAATTTAGGTAAATCTTCAGGTTTTGGCTTTGCTTTGGGCTACTTTGGTGGCATTATAATATTATTAATAAGTATTAAACTATTTATTGATACTGACGATTTACCTTTCGGACTATCAAAAGAAAATTCTCAAAATATAAGGGCTATTGCTCTACTTGTAAGTTTTTGGTTTCTAATATTTGCTTATCCTTTTTTATTTCTTGAAATAAAAGAAAAAAGAAAAAAAGTAAAAAAAAATGCCTCTTCTTACTTTACGGAGCTTAAAAATTTGGTTTGGAATAAAAAGTTAAGTGTATTAGCTAAATTTTTGATTGCAAGAATGCTTTATGCGGACGGTTTGAACGCGATAATTGTAATGGGAGGAATATTTGCGGTAGGGGTATTTAACCTTGAAATAAAAGAACTTTTAAAACTATCTATACTTATGAATATCACAGCATTTGCAGGTGCATTTATTGGAGGTATAGCTAATGATAAATATGGATCTAAGTTTGTTATTATTTTTTCATTAATTGGATTAATATTTTCTTCAATTGCAATTTTATTTACTTCATTAGTTTCTACATTTTTTTTTCTTGCAGCAATTAATGGTTTTTTTATAGGACCAATTCAGTCTGCTAGCAGAGTTGTAATAACTTCTATGTTAAATAAAAATAATCAGGGTAAAGGATTTGGTTTATTTGCGATGTCGGGTAAACTAACTTCTTTTCTGGGACCCTTGTTAGTAAGTACTGTTACTTTTTTAACTAATAGCCAAAGAATAGGATTTTCTGCTGCAATTATATTATTGTTAGCTGGATTAATTATTTTATTAAGTATTAAAAAAATTAATTAATTAAATTTTCTGAAATAAGAGGTTTGTAAAAATTACATTTATAAGTAGAGTTTATATCTCTATACCCACAATCTTTTAGTAAAGAAGATATATATAATTTGTAATCATTATTTACAGGAAGTGTTTCAAGCTCGTTCTTTTTGAGATTAAATTTAAAATTAGATCTGATCGATTTTATTCCACTTATCATAATTAATGTTTCGTTATCACTGAGTAAATAGTAAGCATAATCTTCTGGAAATATCGGTAGATTATAATTTGAACCTAGTTCTTTTACTTTTTTAGGAAACCAATCATATGTTATTACTGGACTGGTTCTTCCTGTATCATTGTTAAGAATATATAAGTCCTGAGGATAATCGGTTATATAATTAAATTCTTCACCTTTTGCTAAAACTGCCTTTTCTCTTGTTCTAAAATATAAAGTAAATTTATTATCATGAGAAACCATTTTTCCAACATTAAAAATTTCTTCGATATCATACTTTACCGGAGAAATTTCTTCAGAATTTCCTTCAACATTAAAAAATAGAAAAAGTAATATAAAATATACAAATAATTTCTTCATATATTAACGTTATTTTTTAACTGTGTGATTTGATTGTTTAAATTGTGACTTAATTTAAGCTTTGAATAAATTTTTTTAAAGTTAGTAAAAGTTTTTCATCATAATCCACCATATGGTCGCCATATTCTTGAGAATAAAAATACTTAGGTTCATTCGCTATTTCATACATTTTTTTTCCCATACGATAGGGGACTATTTTATCAACTTTACCGTGTATAATTAAAATTGGGACTGAAATGTTAATTATCTTTTTGTAACTTTCAAATTTATCTTTGAGTAAAAAACGAACTGGAAAAAAAGGATAATATTTCCTGCCCATATCTATCATTGAAGTAAAAGGAGATTCTAATATAACGCCTGCATAATTTTCTTTCTGCGCAATTTCAACTGCTACACCTGTTCCAAGCGACTCTCCATAAAGTATAATATTTTTTTCATTAATACCTTTTGTTTTAAGCCATCTTATTGCGCTTCTTCCATCTTCATACAAACCTTTTTCGTTTGGTTTTCCTTTGTTTCCACTAAATCCTCTCCAGGCTATTATTAAAAAATTTACATTTAAATCTTTAAAATGATTAAGTTTATAGGTTCTGTTTTCAAGAGATCCAGCATTACCATGAAAAAATAAAATCGTTTTAAATTTATCTAAATTTTTTTTGTAAAACCAGCCCGTAAGTTCAATTTTGTCATTTGTTGTAATAATAACTTTTTCAATTTCTGTAGGTTCGTTTGAGTTCTGATTTTTAAGGTAATTATTTACAGAAGGATGATATAAAAGATTTCTTTGGAAAAAAAAGACTACAATCAGCAACAAAATATAGAAAGATACTAATGCTGCAATGCTTGTGGTGTAAAAATTCATAAATTTATTAAAAAATTCATTTTAAAATTCCCTTATTTAACTTATCATAAGCGTTGTAAAAATCATGACAAAAGAAATTAAAATAAATGACATATTGAATGCCGTTGATGACATTTCTAAGATACAAAAAAGGAAGAACAAAATAGTTAAAAAAAGTGATTTTGAGTATCACGATGATGTTTTAAATCTTAACAACCGAGCAAAATCAAATAGAAGTGATGTCCTTGTTCTTAGTGAAATGATTGAATAGAATATCTAATCTTAAATGAGAAAATTTGATGATTATTCAGTGTGAAAATTGTTCTAAAAAATTTGTAGTAAAGGACTCAGATATACCTAGTGAGGGTCGAAATGTTCAGTGTGGATACTGTTCATCAACTTGGCATCAAAAACCTATTACTACTTTAAGTAAAACCTCCACAATATCTAAAGTAAATAAACCTATTAAAAAAACAAATGAATCTCTTTCTGTTGATGAAATAAAGGCTTCAGATGGAAAAACCTATAAGTTTTTGGGAAGTCAATGGGCCGAATTACTGCCCTCAGGAAAAACAGGATTATTTGCTAAAAAAAAAATTGGCAAGGAACTTGATAAACTAACAGGTAGAAAAGTTGAAAAAATAATTGGAAAAAAAACTAGGAAGGTAAAAAAAGAATTAGATCCTTCTGCTCAAAGTGTTAATGAAAAAGAAAAATTAAAAGATAGTTACAATACAAAAGAAGGTCTTGGATTCTTAGGTTATATATTTTTATTTATTATTATAGGATTCTCTGTAGTAGGTGTAATGAAAACGTTTGAAGATGATATAATAATAAGTTTTCCAGAGTATGAATACGTTATTCTATTTCTAAATGAACAATTAGAGTTTTTGGCAGAATCGGTAAAAAATACAATTGTAATAATTAAAGATTTAATAAATTCGTATTAATTTATTTTTTTTCAATGAATGCTTCGTAAACCATCATAGCGATTACTATACCCATAAGTATATAAACGGGAAGAACGTCTTTAAAACCAATCATCATAGATCTGGTTAAAGTAGTTGCCAAACCTATTAAAAAAGCAATTGCTAAAGCAGTTCCTATTATTATTGATATTTTATTTATCATCTCTACAATTTTTTTCTAACCAATTAGCTGTACTTAAAAATCTTAAATCATCAAGTTTGTTTCCTACAAACTGAACTCCTAATGGTAAATTATCTTCTCCTGTAAGTAAAGGTAATGAAATTGATGGCAAACCCATGTAAGTCCAAATTGTACAGAATTCTGGGCTGCCTGTAGACTCTAAACCTTTGTCTGCAACTCCCGTAGAAGCTGGCGTAATGATTCCATAATAATCTTCAAAAACTTCGCTATAAGATCGATAGCTCTGTTCCATGAAATCTTTTGCTTCATTATATTGCCCCGCTGAATATTTCATGCCTCTTTCAATTGCTTCAACTAGTTTTTTTCCTAATTTATTTTTAGATTGTTTATAATATTTTTGAAAACTATTAGCCATATCAGCTTCATGAATAATTTGTTGATACTTATGTATATTTTTAAAGTAAGAAGGTTCATCAAAAACTTCAATATTTTTTTTGAAGTTTTTTACTAAAAATTCAAAAGCTTTTTGTGATTCTCCATCTATGTTTTTCCAATTTGAAGTTTTATAAAATATAAATTTGGGATCAAAATAAGGTTTCTTTTTGCATTGCTCCAGCATATCATCAGCTGAAAAATGAACTGTGTCTTTGTCATATAAATCCTTTTTTATTAGAGATTTTGCTAATAGAGCAGCATCCTCAACGTTTTTTGCAAAAACTCCCACTTGATCAAGTTTGGAAGATTGTTTTAAAATTCCACTTCTGGATATTAATCCAAAAGATGGTTTATATCCCACTACTCCGCAGTACGAGGCAGGACGTATTACCGAACCTTTAGTCTGTGTTCCTAAAGATAAAGGCGCCATATGAGCTGCTACAACTGCCGCTGAACCACTGGAAGAACCTCCAGGTGTTCTTGTTTTATCATGGGGATTTGTTGTTTTTCCTGGATCAAAATAGGCAAATTCTGTGGTAACAGTTTTTCCCATTATTATTGCCCCAGCAATTTTCAATAAATTAACTACCTCTGCATCAGAACTTTCCGAAATCCCCTTTCTTAAGATGCTTCCACATTCTGTAGGCATATCATATGTTCCTATGATATCCTTTATTCCTATTGGTAAGCCGTGCAATGGACCTAAAGGCTTTCCTGACTTTCTGTATTCATCTTTTTCTTCTGCTTTTTCTAATAAAAGTTTTTTATCAAAAAAAGCCCACGCCTTAACATTCTTTTCAAACTCATCAATCCTTTTAATATAAGCTTTACATAAATCCACGCAGGAAATGTCACCTTTTTTTAATTTGCTAACTAATTCATTAGCAGAAATTGAAAAAATGTTTATCATTTTACTATTTTAATTTGCGAAAAGAGTTTCCGGTAACCACAATGCTATTCCTGGAAAAGTATACATTAAAACCATAGCAAGAATAACTATTGCTAAAAATGGCATTATTCCCTTAAAGATATCTAATAATTCTACATTTTTTGACTGCACGCCTTTAAGATAATATGCCGACATGGCCATGGGCGGTGTTAAAAATGATGTTTGTAAATTTAAAGCTATAAGCATTGCAAAAAAATATGGATTTACCCCAAAAAATTCTACTAATGGTAAAAATATTGGAACGAAAATAATTAAAATTTCTGTCCACTCAAGAGGCCAACCTAATAAAAAAATAATTATTTGAGTAATAACTAAAAATTGCCAAGGCTGAAGATCCATCGATTTAAAGAAATGTTCAAATACTTCATGACCACCTAAATAAGAAAATACCGAAGCAAAGGTCCAAGATCCTACAAAAAGCCACATAATCATGGCGGTAGTTTTAGCTGTTAAAAATACTGAAGCTTTAAAATTTTTCCATTTTAAAGTTTTGTAAGCATATGAAAGCAAAACCGCTCCAGCAGCACCGACTGCGGCCGCTTCAGCTGGAGTTGCTAATCCAGCTAAAATAGTTCCAAGAACCAAAAGAATTAAAGAGAATAGTGGCAAAAATGAAACTACGACTTCCCTTATAATTTTTGATCTAGGTGGTATATCCTCCTCCTTAGGTTTGGGTGCTATAGAAGGATTAAAATATGCCCTAATAACTACATAAACAATATAAAGTCCGGCCAACATTAACCCTGGAAAAATTGCGGCAGCAAATAATCTTAGTGGAGACAATTGAGCTATCACGGCATAAACAATTAACATAATACTTGGAGGAATTAGTATTCCTAAACAACCCCCTGAACATATGACACCTGAAGCAAATTTTTTATCATATCCTGCTTTAATCATAGCAGGCCACGCAAGTAGTCCCATTAAAGTTACCACGGCACCTATTATTCCTGTTGCTGTAGAAAATAATGCGCAAGTTACTAATGCAGCCACTGCCATAGAAGCTGGTAATCTGTGTGATGCTAATCTAATTGCAAAAAATAACCTTGAAACGATTCCTGCTCTTTCCACTAAATATCCCATAAATAAAAAGAGAGGCACAGCTGTTAATACGTTGTTATCCATAATTGTATAGGTATTTGAAACAAGTAAAGTGAAAATTCTATTATCAAACAGATGTTCCATCTGTGTAGGATCGTAATAAGCAAAATACCCAAATCCCACACCCATAGCTAACAAAGTAAATGCAATTGGAAATCCTAACAAAACGCAGCCTAGAAAAACGACCATCATCAAAATTGCAATTTCAGGATTTGTTAAACTAAATAACATCTGTTACGTCCTCTTGTTGAGACTTTCTCATTAAAATTTTTTCTGTTTCTTCGGCGCTAACCATTCTGGCTGGCCAATGTCCAGTTTGAATGCAAATAATACATCTGAACATCTCACTTATTCCCTGTATTGTTAAAGACAAGCCTGAAAGAGGAATAAATGTTTTTGCCATATAAATATTTATTTGTGCTGGACTATTCCAGCTAGTTTCCTTTATTTTCCAAGCCATAGCCGCATATTCATAACCATAAAAAACCAACGCTAATACTCCTGGAAAAAAGAAAATTATATATAAAACTAAATCTAACCAAGCTTGGGTTCGTGGTTTAAAAAGTCTGTAAAGAACATCTCCTCTTACATGTGCCTCTGTAGAAAGGGTGTATGCACCTGCCATCATAAAAATTCCAGCGTACATTTGTAAACTAAAATCAAAATTCCAAAGGGTAGGTGCGTTGAAGGCGTAAGCCATTATCACTTCATAACAGGTTCCACCCATTAATATTACTATGCACCAAGAAAATGCTTTTCCTAGTGATGTGCTTAGTTGATCTGCAAAATGAATATATCCCCTCATACAAAAAAAGTATTCTATTTCTTTTTTAATTGCTATAAAAAAAAGGGGGCTACAAAAAGCCCCCTTTAATTTTTTCAAAAGCTATTAAATTTTAACTTTTCCTATTCCGCCAAACTCATGCTCATAAGCTAATTTGTAATTAGGCTGATTCATCAGCAAGTATTTCATTACTCTTTTAGCGTATGTTTTCTGTGAGTTTATAATTTTCTTAAAGAAAGGATCTTTACCAGAAAAGTCTGCGATCACTTTATCCCAACCTTTTAATTGCTGAGCAAGAATTTCATCTGACGTTTGATAAACATTTACTTTATGTTCATTCATAAGTTTTGATAAGTCAGCTGAATATCTTACTAAAGCTTTAAAATAGTTGTCTGTGTTAGCAGCACCAGCGGCATTTTTCAAAATAGCTTGGTGTTTTGGATCCAAACCACCTAAAGTTTTTTTGTTAATGCAAATTTCAAACATCTCTTGAGATTGGTGGAAGCTACCTAAATGATAATGTTTAGATACGTCCTGCATACCAAATTGAGAATCTGAAGTTGGGTTATTAAACTCAGCAGCATCAATCAGTCCAGTTTTCATTGCTGGCTGAATTTCACCACCGGGTAATTGTCTAACAACCATACCCATCGCTGTTAGAACGTTAGTCGCTAAACCAACTGTTCTATATTTCATACCTTTAACATCTGATACTTTAGTTACGTTCTTTTTGAACCAACCAAACGGTTGAGCTGGCATAGGCATATGAAAGTAACCAACATAATCGAAGCCAACTTTTGCAAGTGTTTCTTCGTATAGTTTTCTTCCTCCGCCATACTCGATCCATCCCATAACTTCTTGAGACGACATTCCATATGATGGACCAGTACCAAATAATGAGGCAGCTGGATTTTTGCCATACCAATAAGCAGTTACCCAGTGTCCCATATCAAGAACTCCAGTACTAACTGCCTGACCTATTTCAGATGTTTTAACGACCGCGCCTACCGGCTGAAGATCAATCTTCAGTTCTCCGCCTGACATGTCGCTAACCATTTTTGCATAGTCGCCCGCCATTTCGAAGAAAATATTAGCTCCAGATGGCCAAGCCGCTTGCATCTTTAAGGTTTTAGGAGCACCAAACGCAACGTTAGGCATTGCAATTGTTGCTGCTGCTGCTGCACCGGTTGCTGCTGCTGCCTTAAAGAATTTACGTCTAGAAGGAGTTTTAATTCCTTTCAACGTTTTATCTTTTTTTGACATAAGTATTCCCCCTTAATTGTCTTTGAGTTAATTAACTTGTTTTAATTTAACCACAATAAGATTTTAGAGTCTTTCTAATTTTTTAAAAAAATACAATTTTTAATTGAATCTAATTAACCTTATTACTACATTTTCCAGTCTTAAAAAACTCTTCTATATTTTTCACAGCTAAATCTGCCATAGCTGTTCTTGTTCTTATAGTAGAACTTCCAAGATGAGGTAATACAAAAACATTAGGCAAATTTAAATATTCAGGATGAATATTAGGTTCCCCATTATAAACATCTATACCTAAAGAAAAAATTTTTCCACTTTTAAGAGCCTGAACCATTGCTTCATCATCGATCATATCACCTCTTGCACTATTAGAGATTACTGCTCCGTCAGGAAAATATTTTAAAGTTTCGCTATTGATAATATTTTTTGTTTCTTTAGTAGATGGACAATTAATTGAAAAAAAATCAGAAATAGACAGCAGACTTTTTAATGAATCGTGATAAATAGCATCTTTTTCTAAGTCTTTGTTTAATCTAGACCTATTATGATAATGAATTTTCATACCAAAAGATCTAGCTCTATTTGCAACTGCACGACCAATTCTACCCATTCCTAGTATTCCTAATCTCGCATCAGTTAATTGCTTACCCATCAAAAAATCTGCAGACCACTTCCAATTTTTTTTATTAGCCCATTGTATTCCTTCTTTTGCTCTTCGAGCTGCACCTAAAAGAATTAAAATCGCAATTTCTGCTGTTGCATCAGTTAATACATCTGGAGTATTAGTAACGATAATATTTTTTTTATTCGCTGCATTAATATCAATATTGCCGAACCCAACAGCAAAATTTGATATAATTTTAATTTTACTAGAAAACTTTGAAATAGTTTCTTCGTTTAGTTGATCTGTAATTGAAGATAAAATTCCATCACAGTCATTGCTCATTTGAATTATTTCACTGTTAGTGAGCAATTTATCTTTTGTGTTTATTTTAGCAAAAAAAATTTTTGAAGCATATTTTTCACTTGAATAAATAAGTTTTCTTGTAATTAAAATTTTCTTCATAATTTTTCTAGCGCTTTAGGTTTTGGTCCGCCTGTATACCAGTCAATTATCTCAACTGTATGTAAAATTGGAATTTTGGTTCCATTAGCAATTTGTGTAATGCAACCTATATTTCCTGTTGAAATAAATTGCGGTTCAACTTTTTTAATATTCATAATTTTATTTTTTAATAATTTATCTGCAATATCTTTCTGTAATAAATTATAGGTTCCTGCTGAACCACAACAAATATGACCATCAGGAATATCGACGACTTGATTACCTGTTTTTTTTATTAAATTAATTGGTTCTTTATGTATTTTTTGACCATGTTGCATTGAACATGCTGAATGATATGCAATTTTATATATTTTTTCATTCTTATTTTTTTCAATAAAATTAAGTTTAACATTGTCTTCCAAATATTCTGTTATATCTTGTGTTAATTCAGATATTTTCTTTGCTTTTTTTTTAAGATCTTGGTCGGATCTAAATATAAATCCATAATCTTTTAAAGTCGTGCCACATCCAGAAGTATTCGATATAATGGCATCTAATCCATTTTTTATATATTCTTCATACCAAATTAAAATATTATTTCTAAAAGTTTTGTTAGCATCATTTTCTTTACCTAAATGGTGACTTAGTGAGCCGCAACATTCAATTTTTTTAGGAACTATTACTTCAATGCCATGTCTATTTAATAATCTTATAGTAGCTTCGTTGATTTGTGGCGAAATAATTTTTTGTACACATCCAGTTAATAAAGCTACTCTAGCCACAGGTTTTTTTTTGTTTGATGCTTTATATGTTTCCATTATAGGCATTGTTTTTTTTGGAAAACTACTTGGCATCAATTTAATCATTTTTTGAATTTTTGAAGGAAAGAAAAACCAAAATGGTTTTATTATTTGAGTTAAAATTGCAATTATTCTAAAATTTAACGACTTAGATAATATTTTCGATAAAAAATTTCTCATGAGATTATCCATGAAAGGTCTCTTATAAGTTTTTTCTATATGTTTTCTTCCATGGTCAATAAGATGCATATAATTAACACCCGAAGGGCAAGTAGTCATGCAGCTGTAACAGGAAAGGCAACGGTCTATATGTTTTACAATCTTTTCATTAGCTGGCTTATTATTCTCTAACATATCTTTGATTAAATATATTCTTCCTCTTGGACCATCTAATTCATCACCTATGAGTTGATACGTCGGACATGTTGCGTTACAAAAACCACAGTGGACACATTTTCTAAAAATTTTTTCGCTAGATTTATTGTCGTGATTTTTTAATTGCTCTTTTGAAAAATTAGTTTCCATCTAAATTCCAGTATACATTTTTCCAGGATTAAGTATTTTTTTTGGGTCAAAACTCTTTTTAATGTTTTGGGATATATCAAATCTAGCTCTGTTAATAGTAAATACTTCTTCTACAAAAGGTAAATAATCAGAATTTTTAATCATAGAAACATAACCGCCTAGTTTAACTACCTTTTTTCTAATTGATTCAAATTTTTCCTCTGTTAACTCATAAGCTTCTACCCACATTAATGCCCCGCCCCAATCTAAATAGTATTTAAATTTATTATCAGATATTTGATAAACCAATTTTACACATTCTGAAGGAGGAACAACTATTCTAAAAATATTGTTTTTAGTAGAAGAAAAAAATTCTAAATTTTTTACCTTGTTCCAAAAAATTTCTGATTGATATGTTTCAAGAATAGATATATCAAAATCAATAATTTTAAGCTCCTTTATTAAATTTTGTAATCTCTCATTAATTGAATTCTTTGAACCCTCGACTCTAATTGCCGTAAATGAACCTTTATATTTTAAATCATTTAATTTAAAAGTTTTCTCAATATTCATTACACAGTTTGAGCATTCTGGTTCTGTGGGTAAAAAAATAGCACCCGAAATATCGTTAGAAGAACTAATAGATTGATTTAATAAATAGGCTGCATTTTCCAATTTTAAATTGTGCACAACCAATGTCTTACTTTCTTCTGGTGCTGGTAAAACTTTAAGGTTTATTTCTGTTAAAGCAACCAACGTACCGTAAGAACCACAAACAAGTTTGCTCAAATCGTATCCAGTCACATTTTTTACAACTACGCCTCCTGATTTTATAATCTCTCCTTTGCCATTAACTCCTCTAAAACCTAAAATATGATCTCTAACACTTCCCACCTTAAATCTGCGTGGTCCTGGGATATTGCATGAAACCAGACCACCTGCAGTGCCAAGATTACTTTTGCCCGAAAATAAATATCCAAAATCAATTGGCTCAAAAGCTAGTTGTTGTTTATTTTTTTTTAGTTCTTCTTTTATTTCTTTTAATGGTGTTGAAGCTTTAACTTTTATATAAAGTTCTTCCGGTAAATATTCCACAATTCCACTAATTTTAGATAAATTAATTGTTTTTCCACACTGAAGAGGTTTTCCTATTTTTTTTTTTGAACCCGAACCCACAAGTTCTATTGGAATACCAGATTTGTAAAAATGTTTGATTAACGAAGATAATTCTTTTTCATTTTTTGGATATTCAGCAATATCAGAATCTTGGTATGTCTGAAAATTTTGTTTTTCCTCTATGGACATGCACTCTCCCTTCCTCTGCGCATTTTCTTAAAATTGGATATACTTTCCCAGGATTTAATAGTGAGCTAATATCTAAGGCTTTTTTTATTTTTATTTGTTGTTGTACATCATTGTTATTAAACATTTCGCACATTAGTTCTCTTTTTTCTACTCCAACGCCATGTTCTCCCGTAAGCACACCACCTACTTTTACGCAATATTTTAAAATGTCAGCTCCAAATTTTTCAGTTTTTTCCAATGCCTTCTTATCATTTGCATCATACATAATTAAAGGATGAAGATTTCCATCTCCCGCATGAAAAGCATTTGCTACTGGTAAATTGTATTTTTTTGACAATCTTCCTATTTCCTTCAATACTTGAGCCAATTTTCCTCTCGGAATTGTTCCATCCATACAATAATAGTCTGGCGCCATATCTCCGCACGCAGGAAATGCTGCTTTGCGCCCAGCCCAAAATTTTAGTCTTTGCTTATCGTTTTTGCTAATTTTGATACTTGAAGAGTTATTTTTTTTTGCAATTTCATTTACTCTTTCTATAAGTTCTGTAACTTCAGTATCAGTCCCGTCTAACTCTACAATTAACATTGCTTCAGCGTCTCTTGGATATCCAGCTTTTACAAAATTATCTGTGGCATGAATAAGAGCCTTGTCCATCATTTCCATTCCTGCAGGAATAATCCCACTAGCAATAATATCAGATACGCAATTACCACCATCTTCGATTGTTGGGAAACCTATTAATGCAGCTTTAACTGATTGAGGTTTTTTAAGTATCTTAACTGTAACCTCAGTTATAACACATAATAATCCTTCCGAACCTGTAATTAATCCGAGCAGATCGTATCCCTCTGAGTCATAAGTCTTCCCACCTAATTTTGTAATAGTTCCATCCATAAAAACAACTTCGACACCAAGAAGATTGTTTGTTGTTGTTCCATATTTTAAGGAATGTACACCTCCTGAATTTTCTGCAACGTTTCCTCCAATTGAGCATGCGATTTGACTTGATGGATCAGGAGCATAATAAAAACCTTTTTCTTCTACAGCTTGTGTTATTGATAAATTCGTAACTCCTGGCTGGGCAGTAACACATCGATTTTTGTAATCAATTTCTAGAATTTTGTTAAATTTTCCTAAACATAAAAGTATACTATCAGCTAAAGGTAATGCTCCACCTGATAATCCAGTGCCAGCTCCTCTAGGGACAACCTTAATTCTTTCTCCATTACAATATGAAAGAATCTTACTAACCTGTTCAGTATTTTCTGGAAAAACTGCTACTAATGGTTTTTGTTTATATGCTGTTAATGCATCGGTTTCAAATGGTCGAGTCTGATCCTCATGATCTAAAACATTTTCACTTTTTACAATTTTTTTTAGATTTTTTACTACAGTTTCTTTTATAGACAAAAGCTTTCTATCAATTTTTGGCATACTTAATTTGGTCATAAAAATATATTACAGCCTAAAAGCTTCTTGGTCAAAAAGGTAAAAATGAGTTATTTAAGTATTTTGTCTATTTTTTCTATTGCTTTGCTTATATTTTCTCTTGAAGTGGCAAAATTAAATCTGACATTATCTGTGGCAAATTTTCCAAACGCAGTCCCAGGTATCATAGCTACTCCAGCTTGATCTAAACATTTTTTCGTAAATTCCTCACCATTCATGCCGGTTCCTTTAACATTGGGGAATACAAAAAAAGATCCTCCTGGCGAGCTACATTCTACTCCATTTAAACTTCTCAAACCGTCAACGATAAGTTTTCTTCTTACTGAAAATTCTTTCATCATATTATTTAAATGATCTTCAGAACCCTCTAATGCTGCAATTGCACCATATTGCGCTGGGGTGTTGACGCATGAGTGACTGTTTACGCAAAATTTAAATACATGTTCAACTAATTTTTCTGGCCATACACTCCATCCTAATCTCCAACCGGTCATTGCATAAGTTTTACTCCACCCATTTAAAACTATTAATCTATCGTAGAGCTCAGAATATTTTAGTAAAGTTGGAATTTCTTCATTAGAAAAAATTAATCTATCATAAACTTCATCGCTTAAAATTGCTAAATTAGGAAAATCTTTTAAACCATTTACAAGCTTATCTATTATTTTTTTTTTTGTAAAACCTCCGGTAGGATTATGAGGATTGTTTAAAATTAACAATCGAGTTTTTTCATTGATTAGTGACAAAATTTTATCAGGATTAATTGAAAAATCATTATTTTCTGTCATGTTATAAGGAACAGCTTTAGCTCCAGTAAAATTAATCATTGATTGATAAATAGGAAAACCGGGGTCTGGATATATTATTTCAGCACCTACTTCTCCAAAAAAAGAAATAGCATAATGCATTGTGGGCTTACCGCCGGGCATAATAACTATCCTTTCGGGACTAATATTAGTTTTGTATAAACTACTTATTTTTCTGCTTACAGCCTCTCTACATTCAATTATACCATTTGGTAAAGTATAACCGTGATGACCGTCTTTTAATGCTTTGATCGCAGCATTTACCGCATGTTGAGGAGATTTAAAGTCCGATTGTCCCAAACTTAAATCAATAATTTCTTTTCCTTCTGATATTAACTTTTTCGTTTTTGCAAATATATTATAGACGGCCTCTGTTCCAAGTCTATTAACACTTTTTGCAATTTTCATTTTTAATTTTTAATTTTTAATTTTTTTTAATCACAACTTTAGATCTATTTAATTCTTTAATAGATTTGCAGCCCATTAATATCATGTCTCGATTTATTTCTGCTTTCATTTTTTTTAGTAATACTTCAACACCTTGTTGACCAGCCGCTCCCAAAGCATACAAATATCCTTTTCCAAAACTACAAGCCTTGGCTCCTAAAGCTAATGCCTTTAAAACATGTGTTCCTCTTCTAACTCCACCATCAAGAATTACTTCTATTTTATCTCCAACCGCGTCTACAATTTCAGTCAATTGGTCAAAAGGTGTTCTTGAACCATCTAGTTGTCTTCCTCCATGATTTGAAATTATTATTGCAGTGCATCCAATATCAATTGCTTTTTTTGCGTCCTCTACTGACATAACTCCTTTGAGAGCGAATGGCCCTCCCCATTTTTTTACGCAATATTCTGCATCACTCCAACTTATTTTAGTTTGAAATTGTTCGTTCATATAATTCATAACCGATTGATCTATTTTACTTCCTTTATCTGTTGTATGAATTACATTTGATAGTTCGAACTTTTTCCTAAATAAATAATTTAGGCTCCATTTTGGATGTAGGGCAAAACTAAACAAGCTACCTAAAGTTAATCTAGGTGGGGTAGAAAAACCAGTTCTATGATCTCTTTCTCTGTTACCCGCTACAACAGCATCTACTGTTAGACACATGCTCTTAAATCCAGATTGCTTACATCTGTCTATTAAATTATCGGTTAACCCTTTATCTTTATGAATATAAAGTTGAAATAATTTAGGACCATTAGTTAACTTTCCAATTTCTTCAATACTTGTTGTTGACATGGTTGATATACCAAACATCGTGCCCATTTTTTCTGCTGCTTTTGCTGTAGCTTTTTCACCTTCGTGATTATAAAGACGATGCATGGCAGTAGCAGATAGAAATAGTGGAAAATCAATTTTTTGACCTAAAACAGTTGTGGATAAATCAATATCACTAACACCTGTTAATACATTAGGGATTAAATCGCATTTGTTAAAAGAATCGGTATTTTTTTTTAAAGTAATTTCATCATCTGCTCCACCATCAATATAATGAAAAATTGGAGCTGGCAGTTTTTTTTTAGCTAGTTTTCTAAAATCTTCAACGTTGTGACAATCTTTGAGATTCATTTTATAACAGCATTTTTAACTGAAATTTTACTAAATTAAAATTGTTTAAGAAAATTAAACATATAACTATTAGCGCCAGGATTTTTATTGCCCAGGCTGGCATTAGATATATGATTATAAGACATTCCTAAATGTGTACTATCGCTTAAATTGAAAGAAACTTGAACTTCAGTTTTAAATTCTAAAGGGTATCCCAAGTCTTTTCCATCACCATAATTGTAATAACCTGGTGCAAAACTAGGCGTAATAGTTAAAAAACCAAGATCATACTCAGCTTGTGCACCGGTATAAACATAAATTGCATTATTTTCAGTTATGAAACCTCCGCTTATTGGAGATAGTTTTCCTAAAAAACTATTTCTAAATAATTCGTCATTTTGATGTTGCATGCCAAAAAGGCCGGCACGCTGTTTTGTATCACTAAAATCAAACATGCCAGTAAAAATATTTATTTCAGTATCTCTTTCTTTCAAAATTTCGCCTGCGTTGCTCGTAAAAGATGGCGCGCTTAGAATAAATAGCAAAATAAAAATTTTTGAAGCAATTTTTCTCATAATTGAAAACATATAACCTTCAGATACAAAAATAAACTGATTTATGAATAATTAAAGAGGATGGCCTTAAAGTATGCCTAATTAAGAGGCTTAAGAGGGAGATGATGATTATTTAAAGCTCCCTTAACCAGGCATTGAGTACTATATGCATTAGTACTTTGTCTAACTTTTGAGAGAATCTTGTTTAATTTGTGGCAGAAAATTTAACGATTAATTTGATGGTCTAAAATAACCAGAACCTTTTTTTCCTGTAAAAATTTCTTCTATTAGTGGATGTTTAATAGGTTCATCCGAATCATCATTAATTAAATTTTGTTCTGATACGTAAGCTTCATAAGTAATTTCGTTGTTTTCCGCCAACAAATGGTAAAAGGGTTGATCTTTTTTTGGTCTCACATCTTTTGGTATAGATTTGTACCATTCCTCTGAATTATTAAATTCAAAGTCTACATCGTAAATAACACCCCTAAAGTTGAAGTGCTTGTGTTTTACCACGTCGCCAATTGAAAATTTGGATGTTCTAACCGTCATTGATAGCTTAAAGATAAGTATATTAAAAAAAAAATCAATAGAAAAAAATATACCTAACTTACCCACATATGTTAATATTTTGTTATGCACAGACAAATTATTAAATTTATAGCTGATTTCGGTCCTCTGCTTATCTTCTTTGTAATATATTTCAATAACGAAAATGATTTAAAAAAAGCTATAGTTCCATTTATAATTGCTACTTTGATTGCCTTAATTGTTGTTTATTTTTTAGAAAAAAAAATACCAATGGTTCCTTTAACAAGCGGAATACTTATAACTTTATTTGGAGGTCTTACTTTATACTTTGATAATAAAATATTTTTCTATATGAAGCCCACGATCATTAATTTACTTTTTGCCGGAGTTTTATTTTTTGGTAAATTTATAACAAAAAAACCCTTGTTAAAAATATTTTTTCAGAATGCTTTTAATCTCCAAGATGAAGGTTGGCAAAAGTTAAATTATCGTTGGATTGGTTTTTTTGTTTTTGTAGCAATACTTAACGAAATTGTATGGAGAACTCAGACAGAAGCTATTTGGGTAAATTTCAAAGTATGGGGTTTGTTACCAATCAGCTTTTTATTTGCCGCAAGCCAATTTCCTCTTATAAACAAATATAAAATAGAAAAACAATGAAACATTTAAAATTAGTTATTAATAACAAAAATATAAAAAGTGATATTTTTTTTAACAAAAAAGAACTTAAATTAATATTAAATTTATATGCAGAAATGGTTTCTAGTGGCGAATGGAAAGATTATGGATTAAGTATTTCAAAAAAAGAAGTGAGTTTTAACGTGTATCATCGAACATCTGAATTTCCTGTATATAAAATTACAAAAAATCTAAAACCAAAAAATTATAAACAAAAATATCTAATAAAAGACTCTCAAAACAAAATATTAAATAATTCTGAAAATCTACAAGATCTAATTAAAAAAGTAATTTGGAAAAAATTTAAATTGGTAAACTAGGCTTATCTTCTTTGGCCAAATAATCGTAATAGCATTATAAAAAGATTAATAAAGTCTAGATAAAGTGTAAGGGCACCCATTACTGCTTTTTTTCCTAAAACTTCGCCTGAATCACTCACTAAGTACATATTCTTAATTTTTTGTGTATCGTAAGCCGTCAATCCTACAAATATTAAAACTCCTAGTATTGAAATCACAAAATACATCATGGTTGATTTCATAAATATATTTACTACTGATGCAATTATAATTCCAATCAAACCCATCATAAGAAAAGAACCTAATTTTGTTAAATCTCTTTTTGTCGTATAACCATAAATACTCATTGCACCAAAGGTTCCTGCTGTAATAAAAAAAACTCTGGTTATGCTAGCGCCTGTATAAACTAAAAATATTGAAGATAAAGAAGCTCCCATTAATGCTGCAAATACCCAAAAAGTTCCTTGAGCTTTTGATGCGCTCATTTTTCTAATACCAAAACTCATATAAAAAACTACTCCCAAAGGAGCTAACATTACGATCCACATTAATGCAGAATTATATAAAGCATTGCCAATAGGTGTTAGCCCAGTTATGGATCCATCAGGTGCCATAACAACGGACAACTTAAAAAGTAATAAAGAAATTATACCAGTTAAAAAAACTCCTGATGCCATATAATTATAAACTTTAAGCATGTATGCTCTAAGACCTTCGTCTATTACATGTGTCTCAGCAGTTCTTGCTTTTGATTGAATATTTTGTTTATTAAATTCCATAATATTAAGATAAATATATTGTGATACGAAGCATTTATCAAGATGTTAGAAGAGTTTAATAAAACTTTAAAATAGTTTATTTAGAGCCATGAATTTTAAAAAACTAGGAAATACCAATTTAAAAGTGAGTACAATTTGTCTCGGTACAATGACTTGGGGTGAACAAAATACTCAAAAAGACGCTTTTCAGCAAATGGACTGTGCAACAGACCAAGGAATAAATTTTTTTGATACTGCCGAACTTTATGCTGTCCCAATGAAACCTGAAACCAGAGGTAAAACTAGTCAATGTATAGGAGAATGGATTTCTAAAAAAAATAATAGAAAAAAAATAATCTTGGCAGATAAAGTTGTGGGAAGTTCTTCGATGGCTTGGCTTAGACCTAATGGCGAAAAAGCATGTTTAAATAAAAAACAAATTGAATTTGCTATTGATAGAAGCTTAAAAGATTTAAAAACTGATTATATAGATTTATATCAAGTGCATTGGCCAGATAGACCCTCCGGAGCCTTTTCAGGCAAACTGGAATATGAGTATAAAAATTCGGACAATTCTGTGAGTATTGAAGAAACTTTAGAAGCTTTAAATAATTTAGTTAAATCTGGAAAAGTAAGATATATCGGAATATCTAATGAGACAGCATGGGGAACTAATCAATATCTAAAATATTCTGAACAAAAAAAACTTGCTAGAATTGTTTCTATACAAAATGCATATAATTTTTTAAACCGGGGATTTGAAGTTAGCCTTTCAGAAATTGCCATAAGAGAAAAAGTTGGTTTATTAGCATATTCACCATTAGCCTCAGGATATTTATCTGGAAAATATAGAAATGGTGCAATGCCTAAAAATTCAAGGATGGGTTTATTTTATGATTATTGGCCAAGATACCGAACTATTAATTCGGAAAAAGCTATTGAAGAATATTGGAATTTAGCTAAAGATTTTAATTTAAACATTGCTCAAATGGCTATTAAGTTTTGTGAAATTCAACCATTTGTTACTTCTGTAATAATTGGAGCAACAACATTGGAACAGTTGAAAACAAATATAGATAGTGTAGATATTAATTTAAATAAAGAAATAATAAAAAAAATAGGAGAAATTCAGAAAAAATATCCAAATCCATGTCCTTAAAAAAAATTTTATATATAATTTTATTCTCTATAATTTTTAATTTTGCAAACGCAGAAGAAAATTTAAAAAGTATTGGAAAATTTAAAGATTGGGAAAGCTTTGTTCTTTCTCAAAATGGGAATAAAATTTGTTTCGCCCAATCTATTCCAGTTGTAAGAGCTCCAAAAAAATTAAAAAGAGAGCCCTCAAGATTATTTGTTAGTTTTAGACCTGCAGAAAATATTAAAAATGAAGTTAGTGTGACCAATGGATATGAATTTAAAATTAAGGCTCCCGTTACAGCAAAATCAGGGAAAAAAAATTATGATTTATTTTCAAAGGGTAAATTTGCATGGGTAGTTGATAACAAAGATGAAAAAAAATTAATTGTAACCATGAAAAAAGCTTCAAGACTTATGATTATCGGTAATACACAAAAAGGTGACCAAACTACTGATCACTATTCTATGATGGGTTTTACAAAAGCTTACAATACGGCCAGAAAAAGCTGTGGCTAAAAACTAAACATTTTAATGAAAAAAGAAAGAAAGATAGTTCTTGCCTACTCTGGTGGCTTGGACACTTCTATAATACTTAAATGGCTTCAAGAAAATTATAACGCCGAGATAATCTCTTACACAGCTGATATTGGACAAAAAATAAATAAAAAGAAAATTATTAATAATGCAAAAAAATTAGGCGTAAAAATAATAATTATTGAAAATCTTAAAGATATCTTTGTTAAAGATTATATATTTCCAATGATTAGAGGTCATGCAGTTTATGAGGGTGTCTACCTATTGGGAACTTCAATAGCAAGGCCTTTAATTGCAAAAAGACAGATTGCCATAGCAAAAAAATTTGGTGCCTATGCAGTATCACACGGTTCAACAGGCAAAGGAAATGATCAAATAAGATTTGAACTTGGATATCATTATTTTGGTTCAAAAATAAAAATTATTGCACCATGGAGAATATGGAAATTAAATTCAAGGACAGACTTAATTAAATATGCAAAAAAAAATAAGATACCTATACCTAAAGATAAAAAAGGCGCTCCACCATTTTCTGTGGATGATAATTTATTTCATACATCAACTGAAGGAAAAATTTTGGAAAATCCTAAAAATGCCGCACCAGAATTTGTTTTTCAAAGAACAATTTCTCCCGAGAAAGCACCGCATAAAATTTCTTACGTGATCATAGGATTTAAAAAAGGAGATCCGGTAACTATTAATGGTAAAAAATTATCTCCTGGAAATCTTTTAGAAAAATTAAATATTATTGCTGGTAAAAATGGTATTGGTAGAGTTGACCTAGTAGAAAATAGATTCATTGGAATTAAATCAAGAGGTGTTTATGAAACTCCTGGTGGCACCTTGTTAATGATCGCCCATAGAGCAATTGAATCTGTAACATTAGATAAAGAAACTATGCATAAAAAGGATGAGATTATGCCTCAATACGCAAAACTTATTTACAATGGTTATTGGTATTCAAAAGAAAGGTTTAAACTTCAAAAAATTATGGATCTTAAAAAAAATAAAGTAAATGGATCAGTTAAACTTAAGTTGTATAAAGGCAATATTACAATTGTCTCAAGACAAACTAAAAGTAATGCCTACTCAATGAAAAAAGTATCTTTTGAAGAAAACAAAACATTTAATAAATCAAACGTTGAAAAATTTATTAATTTTCACAAAAGGAAGCTTCGTTAATTTTATTTAGTAATTTTATCTACTAGTTTCTTGGCTACTGGAGCCATTGTAAATGCTGCTAAAACAGCAACTGGAAAAGCAAAAATCCAAGCTTTAAAAAATCTTTCTATATATCCGTCATGTATTCCGGTGCCAGCCGCCGTAACAACAGCACACATAATAACGCTCATGCCGAAAGACATTATTATCATGTATAAATTTTGAGATTTTTTTTTTGAAGTCATTATGAATTATTTGTAATGAGCTTTCTTAAAACATTCAACAGTATTACTAAGTAAACACGCAATAGTCATAGGGCCCACTCCGCCTGGGACTGGAGTAATTGCTTTGGCAACTTTAGAAACTTCATCAAAATCAACATCTCCAACTATACCTGCGTCAGTTTTATTAATACCAACGTCAATAACTATTGCTCCTTTTTTTACCCAGTCTCCTTTAACCAATTTAGGTACTCCTACTGCTGCAATAATTATATCTGCTTTAAGGCATTCTGTTTTTAAATCTTTTGTTTTTGAATGAGTTATAGTTACTGTGCAATTTTCTTTTAAAAGCAATTGGGTCATTGGTTTTCCATTTAAGTTTGATCGACCGATTACTACTGCATGTTTTCCGCTCAAATTTTTTTCAGCTTTTTTAAGTAATAAGCTACACCCCAGAGGTGTACATGGAATACTGCTATCATACCCAGAAGATAAATTTCCAACATTCATAGGATGAAAACCATCAACATCTTTTCCATAGTCTATAGTCTCTATAACTTTTCTTTTGTTTATATGTTTAGGAAGGGGCAGCTGAACTAATATGCCTGAAACTTGATCATTTTTATTAAGTTCTTTAATTTTATTTAATAATTCATTTTCTTGAAGATCCACAGGATATCTAATCACCTCTGAGTTCATTCCAACTTCTTTTGCAAATTTTTCTTTATTTTTGACGTAGATTTTACTTGGTACATCATTTCCAACTAAAATTACCGTTAATCCAGGAACAGCATTGTATGTGGACTTAAGTTGACTTATCTTTTTTTTTAATTCTTCTCTCAGCTCTGCTGCTGTTTTTTTTCCATCAATAATCATTTTTAGAATAAACCTGGTGCAAAAATTTCGAAAATTATATTTCTGAGGAACATTAAAAGTAAAATTAAAACCACCGGAGAAACATCTATTGAACCAAAAGTTGGAATAAAACGTCTTATTCTATTCAAAGCAGGGTCTGTCATTTTATAAGTTGCATCAAGTACAGCAAAAACAAATCTATTTTGCGTATTAAGGATATTAAATGCAACTAGCCAACTTAAAATGGCATTTATAATAATAATCCATAAATAAATAGTGATAATACTATCTAATAGAATAAATATTGATTTCATTTTTTCTCCACATAAATGGATTGGCTAGGAAATGCAAAAGAAGCATTATTTTTTTCTACAATTTGTTTAATTTCTATTGCCAATCTTTCCTTAACTGCAAGCCATTCATCCCAATCATCTGTAACTGTAAAGCATCTTATGTACATATCTATTGAACTATCAGAAAATTTATCAACCCTTACAGCGTTACCTAAACTAACCTTAAAATCCTTGTGAGTGGTAACATATTTTTCTATATCGTTTCTAATTTTCTTAAGTTGTTCAACAGTTGTGTTGTATTGTAGAGTAATAACCCAACTTATTATCCAATTGGTTGTTTCACTTATATTAATCACAGCATTTTCTGCAAATTGAAAGTTTGGAATTATCGCTATTGATTTATCAAATTTTCTTACAACGGTTGATCTAAAACCAATTCGCTCAACAATTCCTTCTATAATGTCTTCAACAATAATCCAGTCACCAACCTTAAATCTTTTTTCTACTAATACTAAAATTCCAGATATTAAATTCTTAAACAAATCCTGAGCTCCTAATGCTACCGCAACACCAAATAATCCTAGTCCAGCAATTATTGGTCCTATTTTTATTCCCCACAATTCTAGAACGGCAGCAGCACCTAAAATAACAATAAGTATTTTAAAAGCTTTTACTATCCATCCAATTAACTCTTTTGTTAAAAGTTTTTCTAAACCTCCTAATAGGTAACTAACAGGTTGAATAAATTGATGTATTAACCAAAAAATTAAAATTGTTATAAGTGATTTATTTACATTATCTATAAATGACTGCGACTCAGGACTAAATTCTAAATAATAACTTGCAATAAAAAAACCTACAACGATTGGAAAAAATCTTGCTGGACCTTCCATTGCTTGTACAAAAGTATCATCTAGTTTATTTGTAGTTCTTTTTGCTATTTTTTTTAGGCGATGAATAATAATTTTACTAATAAAACCTCTAAATAATAAAAAAATAAAAAAAATTCCTAAACCAATTAGTATTTGAAAAATATCTACACCAAGAATACCCTTTTTCCAAACCTCAACGAACAAAGCTGAAAAATTTTCAAATATACTCATTTTTTACCTAATTTTGTTTAATAAAAACTCTTCTTCACCAGGACTAAACACAAATGCTTTTTTCCATTTAATCTGTTTTAATACTGATAATACCTTCTCGCTTATACACATTAGATTAGATTGAGTCACTACGTTTAAAAGTGAATATTTATTTATTAGATTAAATAAATTTTTAGCACTTCTTGAAGAATAAATAAAAATAACATCCGGAGGTTTTTTCTCGAAAAAATCCAATGTTTTTTTATCAATTTCCTTAATTGGAAGTGAAGTATAATTTGAGATTCTATCTACTACATACCCTACTTTAATTAAATCTTTATCTAAGTCTTTGGATATGAACTCGCTGCTTAAATAAAGTAATTTTCCAGATTTACTGTCCAAGTTTCTTGTAATTAATTCAATTAAAGAATCTACTGTACCTTCAGAAGTGTAAGTATTTATAAAACCAATCTGCCTTGCTGTATACTCTGTTGCTTTGCCTACACAAAAACATTTAATTTTAGAATTAAATTTTTCTATATTCATAAATTTTATTGCATTAGAACTTGTGAAAATTATAGCTTGATAATTTTTTAAATTTATTTTCTTTGTTTCTACTTTTTCAATTTTAATTACTGGAAGATGAGTCACTATATGACCTAACTTTATTAAGTTTTCAATAAGATATAATGAATCTTCTTTGGGCCTTGTAATAACGATATGCACTTTTTAAATTCCTTGTGTTGTAAAATTTGGACCAGCTTTTTTTAATAACTCATTACCAACTCTATAACCTATTTCTTTAGCATTTTTAAAGTGTCCTGAGCTTCGAAATTCAAATTTTTTCTTTCCGTCATTTGAAAAAAGTTCACTTTTTAAAGATATTGTGCCGTTTGATAATTTAGCTATACCTCCAATCGCTGTGTCACAATCTCCTCCTATCGCTTCAAGTAAAGCTCGCTCTGCCTGAATGCAATAATATGTTTCTTTGTCATTGATTGGTTTTAAAATATTTAAAGTTTTTTGATCATCTTTTTTACATTGTAATGCAATTGCACCTTGACCTATAGCTGGCAACATTTGTTCGATAGTAAAAACTTCTTTAACTTGATCTATCAAATTAAGCATTTGAATTCCTGCTAAAGATAAAACTATGGCGTCGTATTCTTTATTTTTTAACTTTGTAATTCGCGTATCAATATTTCCTCTCATCGCTACAATTTCAAGATCGTTTCTTAATAAATTTAGTTGCGCACATCTTCTGAATGAGCTAGTTCCAATTTTTGATTTAGGTTTAAGTTCTTTAAAAGATTTATTTGAACAGCATAAAAATGCATCTCTCGGATCATTTCTTTTTACTACTGCGTTAACACATAATCCGTCGGTCATTTGTGTGGGTAGATCTTTTAATGAATGAATAGCTAAATCTATTTTTGACTCTAATAGCTCCTCTTCTATTTGTTTACAAAATACTCCTTTGCCGCCAATTTCAGATATTTTTTTATTTTGAAATATATCTCCTGAAGTTTTTATTATTTTTATGTCAATTGAGCTATCATTAAATTCAGGGTTTGATTTTACTAATAAATTCTTAACATAGCTTGAGTAGGCTAAGGAAAGCTTGCTTCCACGGGACCCAATTATAAACTTTTTCTTGTCTGTCATTATTAATAATAATTACATATGTTATATTATTATTTTATATTTATAGACAGTTAATCAACATGAGAGAAAAGCTTACTTTTTTGGGAATAGAAACAAGTTGCGACGAAACTGCCGCATCAGTTGTTAGAGAAAAAACTGATGGAACTGGAGAGATCTTAGCAAATGTTGTTTCTAGTCAAATTGAAGAACATAAAGAATTTGGTGGTGTAGTTCCTGAAATTGCAGCAAGAGCTCATGTTGAAAAAATAGAATTTATAATTAAAAAAGCTCTTAAAGAAAGTAATTTAAATCTAAATAAAATAAATGGATTAGCAGCAACAGCAGGTCCAGGTTTAATAGTTTGCTTAACTGTAGGCTTGAATGCGGGAAAAGCAATAGCTGGTTCTTTAAAAAAGCCTTTTGTAGCTGTAAATCATTTAGAGGGTCATGCTCTAAGCCCCAAAATTAATAATAAAATCAAATTTCCATATTTATTATTGCTAATATCAGGCGGTCATACTCAATTTTTAGAAGTAAAAGGAGTCAATAATTATAAAAGACTTGGCACAACAATTGATGATGCTTTGGGTGAAGCGTTTGATAAAACTGCAAAACTTTTAGGAATAGAATTTCCAGGCGGCCCTAAAATTGAAAAGTGGGCAAAAAAGGGAAATGAAAATTATTTTGAATTACCTAAACCAATACTTAAAAAAGGTGGCTGCAACTTATCTTTTGCTGGTTTAAAAACTGCAGTTCTTAGAACTTCTAAAAAATTAAAAAATCAAAAGGAAAAATACCATTTAGCAGCATCTTTTCAAAAAACTATTAATGAAATCCTGTATGAAAAAACCAAAGTAGCAATGAAAGAATTTTTAAAAGATAAAAAAAATATTGAGAAAACTTTTGTAATAGCTGGAGGTGTGGCAGCCAATTTAAAAATTCGAGAAAACTTAACTAAATTATCAAATGAAAAAAAATTTACTTCTATTTTTCCTCCAGTAAATCTTTGTAGTGATAATGCAGCTATGATAGCTTGGGCTGGCATTGAAAGATATAAATTGAACTTAATTGATAATTTAGAGTTTCCATCAAAAGCTAGATGGCCATTAGATAGTTCAGCGCCTTTCTTAAAGGGACCAGGATTAAAAATTTAATGACAAAATCCTATTGGCTAATCAAAACTGAACCTGAGGAATGGTCTTGGGAGCAGCAATTAAAATGTGGAAAAAAAGGTGCGGAATGGGGAGGTGTTAGAAATTACCAGGCTTCAAAAAATTTGAAGAATATGAAAATAGATGACATGTGTTTTTTTTATCATACGGGTAAAGAAAAAAAAATTATAGGTATCGCGCAAGTTATTAAGGATCATTTTTTAGATAAAACAGACAAAAGTCGCAAATTTGTTGCCGTTACAGTAAGAGCATTATATCCCCTAAAAAGAGAAGTCAGCCTAGAAGAAATCAAAAAAAATAAGGATTTTAAAGAGTTTTCCTTAGTAAAACAGAGCAGATTATCAGTAATGAAAGTTGATCTAAAATACTGGAAAAAAATATGCAAGATGGGTAAAGTTTAAAACTCAGGGATAATTCTATGGCAAAGAGAAAAAAGAAAAGAAAAAAATCGAAAAAAAAAAGAATTAAAAAAAAGAGAAAGTTAAAAAAAATTAAAAAAACTAAAGTTTTAACTTCTAAAGAATTAATCTTTAAAGTTCCAAAAAAATGGTCAAAAAATGCTTACGTTGATAAAAAACAATATGAGACCAAATACAAGTTATCAATTAAAGATAATGAAGGTTTTTGGAGAAAAGAAGGAAAGAGAATTGATTGGATTAAACCATATAAAAAAATAAAAGACGTAAAATATAGCAGTACTGATGTAAAAATTAAGTGGTTTTATGATGGTACACTTAATGCTTCAATAAACTGCGTTGATAGACATTTAAAAGATAAAAAAAATAAAACTGCAATTATTTGGGTTGGTGACGATCCCAAAGATTCCAAACAAATTAGTTATAAAGAACTACATAAAAATGTTTGTAAATCAGCTAACGCGCTAAAAGAACTGGGCGTAAAGAAGGGAGATAGAGTTACAATTTATTTAACCATGATACCAGAGTTAGCATACATCATGTTAGCTTGTGCTAGAATCGGTGCTATTCATTCAATAATATTTGGTGGTTTTTCTCCGGATTCAATAGCTGGAAGAATCAATGACTGCAAATCTGATTATATTGTAACTGCTGATGAGGGTGTTAGGGGTGGAAAAATTATACCTCTTAAAAAAATAACTGATGAAGCACTACTACAATGCCCTAATGTAAAAAAATGCATTGTAGTTAAAAGAACAGGAAATGATGTAAATTGGGTAAATGATAGAGATGTTTCTTATGAAGAGTTGATTAAAAAAGTTTCAGATAAATGTGAACCCGAAGAAATGAACGCGGAAGATCCTTTGTTTATTCTCTACACATCAGGATCAACAGGTAAACCTAAAGGAGTTTTACATACCACTGGTGGATATATGGTATACGCGTCCATGACTCATCAATACATTTTTAATTACAAAAAAAATGATATTTATTGGTGTTCAGCAGACATTGGATGGGTTACTGGTCACAGTTATATTATATACGGTCCACTTTCAAATGGAGCAACCACAATAATGTTTGAGGGAGTTCCGAATTATCCTGACACTTCAAGATGGTGGCAAATTGTTGACAAATATAAAGTTAATATTTTTTATACAGCTCCAACAGCCTTGAGAGCTTTAATGAGAGAGGGTGCGGGACCTGTGAAAAAAACTAGTAGAAAATCTTTAAAACTTTTAGGTACTGTAGGTGAGCCTATTAATCCAGAAGCTTGGCTTTGGTATTATAAGGTCATTGGAGATTCAAGATGCCCTATTGTGGATACTTGGTGGCAAACAGAAACGGGAGGTATATTAATCTCACCACAACCGGGTGCAATGGATCTTAAGCCTGGTTCAGCTACAAAACCATTTTATGGTATTAAACCGGTAATTGTTGATGAAAAGGGAAAAGTTTTAAAAGGAGCATGTAGAGGCAGATTATGTATAGCACAGTCCTGGCCTGGACAAATGAGAACTGTATTTGGTGACCATCAAAGATTTATTGATACATATTTTTCACAGTTTGATGGAAAATACTTTACAGGTGATGGATGTAGAAGAGATGAAGATGGATATTATTGGATAACTGGAAGAGTAGATGATGTTATAATAGTGTCAGGTCATAATCTTGGAACTGCTGAATTAGAAAGTGCTTTTGTTGCACATCCAAAAGTAGCTGAAGCAGCAGTAGTGGGATATCCGCACGATATTAAAGGAAACGGATTATATTGTTATGTGACTTTAAATGCTGGTGAAAAAACTTCTGGAGAGCTAGAAAGAGATTTAAAGCTTTGGGTTAGAAAACAAATTGGTCCTATTGCAACACCAGATTTAATACAATTTGCTCCTGGTTTACCTAAAACGAGATCTGGTAAAATTATGAGAAGAATTCTCAGAAAAATTGCAGCAAATGAACATGATCAATTAGGTGATACAACTACTCTAGCTGATCCAAGTGTGGTTGAAAGTTTAGTTGATAATAGGAAAAACAAATAGTGAATGGTTTAGTTAAAACCTTAATTAAACCGGATTGGGACGATAATCCAAAAAGATCTGAAATACTTCACGCCGCAAATTTACTTCAAATAGGGGAATTTCAGTTAATACAATTAGCTTACAAGACTTGGTATAAGGAAGACTTGCCAGAAGAAAAAATAAATAAAATATTTAGTGAATATATGATTACTGGAATAATACCTATTTGGGTAACTTATTATGCTCAAGATATTTTAAAACTAAACAAAGCAGGTGTGCTTGATTCTTTTAACGAAAAATATCACGTCTATGATCATGAATTTGGAGATTATATTCCTAGCGACAAACATAGAAAAAAACGCGGAATCTTTTATGCAATTATTATTGGAATCGCATTTATAGGCAGTCACTATATGGCAATAAATTATGTTGATATTGAAAAGTCAGCAGGTTTTTATCCTCCATACGTAGAAAAAAAAGTGGTTTACCCAGAATTATATAAACTAGATCCAGTTAACGATAAATAATGTTTGATTTTATACCACCTGAATACGAAAAATTAGTAAACCTTATTTTTTTAGTGGTTACTTTTTTAATTGCAAAACATGGAATCACCTATAAAAAAGATGATGGTGAGAGAGATTTTGTAAGACTACTGTTTGGATGTATCGCTGCCACTTATTTTTTTTTGGTGCTTTTCAAAGACGTGTTGGGACTTATAAGCTTTTAAAGTTTTCCAGGCTTATGCATAACCTGACCTTCATCTAATTCCTTTATACTTAAAACTCTTTCATCTGCTGGAAGTTGAAGTTGTTCATTAAGATATAGAGCTCTTTCTTTTACAGATGATGCTTTAAATTTATAATTAAGTATAATAGTTCCAAGACCAGGACCAGCAACTGCTTCATGGTCGATTCCTAAAGCTTTTACATAGTCTTTTAGTGCTTCTTCATATTTTTTATTTCGATCCTTAATAATGCCGCGGTTTGCATACGCAGCAGCTAAAGTTCCTATTCCTGTTTTATCATCATTTTCAAGATTTTTTTCTAAAAAAATTATAAGATCGCTTAAAACCTTATCTGCTTCGATATATTTTTTTTCCGAAATAAATACTAATGACTTACACATCATGGCTCCACGATGATTAGGTGTTTTGTTTAAAGCCTCATTAGCCGATTCTAAAGCTTCTCCATATTTTTTATCTTTTAAACGAATATCACAAACTTCTGTTTCATAATCTCCAGCTGGTCTATCCATAAAAGATCTTACAAATCCCCAAACTGTAAACATGACGAATGTTAGTATTGCCATGTATATAACAAATCTCTTTAGTACTTTTGCATTAACATTCATTAATTAAATACCTGCGTTACATATAGATAGCTAAAAACAATACACAAAAGTATTGAAGTAAATGTTGCCCTTTTTTTTAAATTCTTCTTTTCATCATCCGAAACTGACTGCTGAGTTTTTTGTTTTTTTCTGACATACAAAACCCAAATCAATTGCCTTACAGGAAAAAATAAAGCTGTACTTAAAACAATTACCCAAATTGGATCGTGGAATGCTATGTAGAAAGATGTAAAATTCATATATACCTAGTTATATACTTAAAATAACACCCAAATAACAATAATTTCAATCAATAGTTGCATCTATTTTGAGCTATTAAAGTGTTGCTTTGGGCAGTTAATTATGCTGAACTTTCCCCATTGATGCTTGGAACTATTGTTCTGAGCATTTTGTGTTTTATAAAACAAGTTAAAAAAATAAAAGGGGGAAACCTTTATGTCAGCAAAAGTAACGTGGCTGATTGTGTTCGTACTACTCTACTGGGCTTATTGTATATTCTGGGGAGTAAGGGGTGCACAGATGGCGAAAACAGCATCTGACTACTTTATATCTGGAAGAAAACTTCCGATGTGGGTATTCGTTCTGGCCGCCACAGCTACATCATTTTCTGGTTGGACCTTTATGGGTCACCCAGGATTAATTTATAGAGACGGTTTTCAGTACGCATATGCGTCTTTCTATGTCATTACGATTCCTTTTACGGGCGTAATGTTCTTAAAAAGACAATGGATACTTGGAAAACGTTTTGGTTACGTAACACCAGGTGAAATGCTATCCGATTACTTTAAAGGTGATATGATACGTATTTTAGTTGTTGTCGTAGCTCTTTGTTTCTCAGTTCCTTACTTAGGTTTACAACTTGCAGCATCTGGAAAACTATTTAACGTTTTGTCGGATGGGTTATGGGGTGTTACAACTGGTACATGGGTACTAGCTGCTATCGTGGCCCTTTACGTAGGATTAGGCGGATTAAGATCCGTGGCCTATGTAGATACGTTGCAATGTGTACTACTATGGTTTGGAATTATTGCAATAGGTTTTATTGCATACGATCTCGTTGGAGGTTGGGCTTCATTAAACGAGAATTTAGCAAAAGTTGCTCTAGTGGAAGGCACTAAGTGGGGGCGAACTCCAGGTGATAACTACTCAGCTTACTTTGCGATTCCCGGTGTCATACAGTTTACTGCTGGTTTAGGAAAAGAAACTCCAGTTGGTGGATTGTGGACAGGAGTGATGGTGTTAACTTATATGTTTGCTCTTATGGGCATTCATTCTTCGCCAGCATTCTCAATGTGGGCTTTTTCAAACAAAGATCCAGAACCATTTGCACCACAACAAGTTTGGGCTTCATCATTTGGAATAGGCTTTGCTCTATTCATATTTACTGCAGCTCAAGGAATGGGAGCGCACGTTTTAGGCGCTGATCCAGTTGTGAATGCAGCAGGAGTAAATATATCAAATGTGCTTCCAGAATCGATTGGTAAAGGTGGTCAAGGAAATCTTGTTCCATATTTCATCAATACGATTGGAGACGGAGCTCCTTGGTTCGTTGGTCTTCTTGCGGTATGTGCACTAGCTGCTATGCAGTCTACAGGTGCAGCGTACATGTCAACTTGTGCTTCAATGTTAACTAGAGATATCTACAAAAAATTCTTCAGACCGAAGATGTCACACGCAGAACAAAAAATGTTTGGTCGTGTTTGCGTGGTAATTGTAGTTGGCGCAGCTTTATTAGTTGCAACATTCTCAACAGATGCATTAGTACTACTTGGTGGATTAGCAGTAGCGTTTGGTTTCCAAATGTGGGTACCATTAGCTGCGGTTTGTTATTTCCCATGGTTGACAAGAGAAGGAGTATCTTGGGGACTATTAGCAGGAATTATTGCCGTAATGATGACTGAAAGTATTGGTCAAAACTTATTTGGCGATTCTATACCTTGGGGAAGATGGCCTTGGACGATGCACTCTGCATTCTGGGGAATGTTCTTCCAGTTATTGGTATGTTTACCAGTTTCTGCAATAACGCAAAACTCAAGAGATCGTGCTCATAGACAAAAATACCATGACTTCTTAGCAGATCATGCTGCTCTTCCAGCTAGCAAGCAAAGTCTTAAGCCTGCAGCTTGGATTATAACAATTGCTTGGTTATTCTTCGGAATTGGACCAGGAGCTGTTATAGGAAATGATATCTTTGGTTCTCCAAATGATATCAGCACATGGACTTTTGGAATTCCATCAATTTGGGCTTGGCAAATATTATTCTGGTTACTAGGTACTGGAATGATGTGGTTCTTAGCTTATAAAATGGAAATGTCTACACTTCCTAGGAAATCAGTGAGTGCTCTAGTAGATGATATTGGAGACTCATCAAGAGCATAAAGTAGAAACTTATACTCAAAATATTCAAGAAGGGCGGGAATTCTCGCCCTTCTTTTTTTTTGACATAATTCAAATATAAAAATATAAATTTTCTTATGAACTCTATTAAAATTTCACCATCAATATTATCAGCTGATTTTAGTAAGTTGGGTAATGAAATTAAAGACCTAGAAAAGGCAGGAGCCGACTTGATACATATAGATGTAATGGACGGACATTTTGTTCCTAATATTACTATTGGACCAGAAGTAATAAGCAAATTAAGAAAATATACGTCTTTGCCATTTGATGTGCACTTAATGATTTCTCCTGTACATAATTTTATTAAAAATTTTGCTGAAGCTGGTGCAGACATTATAACGATACACCCTGAGGCTACTGATAATCTAGTTAGTTCAATAAAAGAAATAAAATCTTATAATAAAAAAGCTGGAGTCTCATTAAATCCAGAAACTTCTATAGAGAATGTAAAACCTGTTTTAAATTTAATCGATTTAGTTTTAATAATGAGTGTTCATCCAGGTTTTGGTGGGCAAAAGTTTATTGAATCTACTTTGGAAAAAGTGCGTATATTAAAAAAAGAGATAAGTGAAAAAAAACTACCAGTTAAAATTGAAATTGATGGCGGTATAAATTTTCAAAATGCCAATAAAGCTATTAAAGCTGGCGTAGACATTTTAGTTTCTGGAACTACAATTTTTAAAGAAAATAGCGGGGACTTAAAAAAAAATATTAAATTGTTAAGAACGAGTTAAATAATGTATAGAGTAAAAAGTATCAAACTATACTTTTTTTCTATTCTTAAGTTATCTTTTTTAAGTATTAAAAATTATTATTTAAAAAGTAATTTTTACAACAAAAAATTAATAACATTTATTCCTTCAAGAATTTTTTATAGTCCAAGTTCATATTTAAGTGCTTCTTTGACAAATATCAGCAGTGACTTTTACAATGTAACTAATATATCTACTGAACTAATTTGGAAAACAAATTTAAAAGATAAACAAAAATTTGAAAATTTACATAGTTTCCTCTGGTTAACAAAATTGGATAGAAAAAATAGCCGAGATATTACAAAAGATATTATTAATAGTTGGATAAATAATTTTTTTAATTATGAACCATATTCATGGGAATTGGAAACTACAGCAAAAAGAATTATTGCCTGGGTTTCAAATACTGACATCACTTTAGAAAATTCTAATAAAGATTATAAAGAAAAATTTTTTTTAAGTTTGGTAAAACAATCAAATTTTCTTCTAAAAAATATAAATAGTATTCATGATAATTCGACTAAAATAATTTGTTGTTCTGCAATTATATTATCAGGAATTATTTTTAAAGAAAACGATTTGAATTATAAAATAGGATGTAGAGAATTAGAAAGAGTAATAAAAAATTATTTTGATAAAGAAGGTTTTCCATATTCAAGAAATCCTGAAGAAGTTTTTATTTGTATCAAATATTTAATTCTTATAAGAGAATGGTTTAAAGAGTCACAAAAACCAATTCCAGAATTTCTAAATGATATTATAAGTAAATGTGGAAACTGTTATGCTATGCTATCATGTTTTAATAAGCAATTTCCTTTATTTAATGGTGCAACAGAAATAAATCTTAAAGAATATGACACATTTTTAAAAACTTTAAAATATAAGTTTGTAGAAAAAAAAAATGAAATATCAGATTTTATTAAAATAAAAAAAAAAAAATTAGAATTTATTATTGATTGTGGGAATCCACCTTCAAATAATTTTGCAAAAAATTATCAGGCTGGCTGTTTAGCATTTGAGCTTTTTTCTAACAAACAAAAAATAATATGTAATACTGGATTTGGTAAATATTTTTCACCTAAATTGACTTCTTTAAGTCGCTCTACTGCAGCTCATTCAACTTTATATTTAAATGATACTTCTTCATGTATTTTTCAAAAAAATAAGTTCATAACAAAAATATATGGAAGCTCATTGTTACATAAACACAAAATAACCAGTAAAAATTATACTGAAAATAAAGATTTTTACCTTATCGCAGCATCCCACAATGGATATGAAAAAAAATTTGGTTATATTCATTCACGTTCAATAAAAATTATGAAAAAAGATGACAAAATTTTTGGTAATGATGAGTTAAAAAAAACAAAAAATTATTCTGGTCCTTTAGTATATTTCATAAGATTCCATATTTGTCCCAATATAAAAGTTGTAAAAACTAAGGCAAAAAATTCAATATTGATTAGTTTGCCTAATGGAGATGGCTGGTTACTTAACAGTAGTACAAAAAATCTAGAAATAGAAAAAAATATTTTCCTTGGAAATAAAAATAAAATCATAAATAATGAATCAATTTCGATTTCAGGTTATGTAAATGAAAAAGTTATTTCTGTAAATTGGTCAATTGAAAGAGTAAATTAATAATATGAAAAATAAAAAAATTACTCGAGCTATCATATCAGTTTCTAATAAATCAAATCTTAAACTTTTACTTCCTATTTTGAAAAAATTTAACATTGAGATCATAAGTTCAGGTGGTTCTTACAAGAAAATCATCGACATGAACTATAAGTCTCTTCAAGTTTCAAATTATACTGGTTTTGCTGAGATTTTAGACGGTAGAGTAAAAACATTACACCCAAAAATTTTTGCAGGAATATTAAATATTAGAAAAAATAAAAAACATAGAAATGATTTAAAAAAAAGACATATATCAAATATAGATCTTGTAATTGTAGATTTATATCCATTTGAAAAACAATTAAATGAAAAAATTAAGTTTAAAAAATTAATAGAATATATAGATATTGGCGGATCAGCTTTAATCAGAGCCGCAGCAAAAAATTTTAATGATGTAACAGTTATCTCTAATATTGATGATTATAGATACCTAGCAAATGAACTAAAAATAAATAAAGGTAATACTTCTTTAGAATTTAGAAAAAAAATGTCTGCTAAAGCATTTAGTTTAACAGCTTATTATGATTCTATAATATCAAATTGGCTTAATGAAAGATTAAAAATAAAATTTCCCGAAAAAAAAACTATACATGGAAACTTTGTAAATAAACTTCGTTACGGAGAGAATCCCCACCAGCAAGGAAGCTTATATGGTGTTACAAATAATATAGGTTTAGAAAAATTACATGGAAAAGAATTAAGCTATAATAATTATAATGATATTTATTCTGGATTGGATGTTATAAATTCTTTTAAAAAAAATGAAGGGGTTGTTATTATCAAACATGCCAATCCTTGTGGTGTGTCATCAGATAAAGATCAACTTCGATCCTTTATCGATGCTTTAGCGTGCGACCCTATAAGTGCATTTGGTGGTGTAGTTGTAATTAACTCAATTGTTTCAAAAAAACTAGCATTGGAATTAAGCAAAACTTTTTTCGAAATAATTTTGTCTAGGGGATTTAAAAAAGATGCTTTAATAATATTAAAAAAAAATAAAAATGTAAGATTGATTGATTTCAATAAATTTAAATCGTCACATAATGAACATTATCAATTTTTTGGTAATTCTTTTTTAGTGCAAGATATAAACAAAATTATTTATGAAAAAAAATTTAAGATAGTTACAAAAAAGAAACCAACTGTTAATGAAATGAAAAGTTTAAAATTTGCATTTAATATTTGTAAATTCGTAAAATCTAACGCAATTGTTTTAGTAAAAAACAAATCAACCATAGGAATAGGATCAGGTCAGCCAAGTAGATTAGATAGTTGTAGAATAGCTTCTGACAAAGCGTCTAGGTTTTCACCAGACAAAATAGCAAATTCGGTGGCTGCCTCTGATGCTTTTTTCCCATTTGCAGATGGAGTTCAAGAATTAATTGATTTAGGTGTAAGTGCAATTATCCAGCCGGGCGGTTCAATAAATGATGCCAAAGTTATTAAGGCAGCAAATAAAGCAAAAATAGTTATGGCTTTCACTGGAACTCGCCATTTCAAACATTAAATTTTAATTTTATCAATTTTTGCAGCTAAAATAAAATCGCTTTCAACCAGTCCTTGAATTTTGTGTGTAAAGATTTTTATCTTCGCATACCCCCAACCGAAGATAATATCAGGATGATGTCCTTGTTCCTCAGCAAGATTACCAACATTATTTATGAATTTTTGACTTTCGGAAAAATTTGTAAATTTAAAATCTTTTTCTAAAAAATAATTTTCCTCACTATTTTTTTTGACATCCCATCCATCCACTTTTTTTAAATATTTATGTATTTCAGCTATATCGAAGGGCGGCACACCTCCACGGCAAGGTATACAATTTTTTTGGTCTAGATCGCTCATAATTATTTACTACCTAATATTGGAGCGGGAGAAGGGAATTGAACCCTCGACCTAAACGTTGGCAACGTTTCGCTCTACCACTGAGCTACTCCCGCTTTTAAAAAAAAACATTATCATATAAAGTTTTTTCAAAATCAAGAAATATAATATTTATAAGTACCCTAACTCAAACATTTCATCTTTTAAATTTGCTTCAATTTTTCTCCTTAAATTGTCGCTTAATTCATTTTTCCAACTATCCTTACTACCAATTCTAAAAAATTTGTTGTTTGTAGCTTCACTGAAACCATACATATCTTCCATTTCTCTTAGCTTTGAAAATTTACAAGAATCTAAACATTTAGAAATTTTTTTTTCATTTATTTCAATATTCATAATATTTTTTAAATATTTTATAATTTTTGTAAACTCTTTCTCGGTATCATCAATTAAATCCTCATATTTAATTAAAATACCATCAAATTTTTTTTTCTTTTTCCAAGATAGATAATTTATTTTCCATGAGCTAGATATTTCAGCTAGTTTATGTGGGCCGTTATAGCCCACTTGATTATCATTTAATATATCATTTACTGAAGTTTCTATAGAAGCATTAGAATGATAAGCTAATGAGCAAGCTACCGCTCTTGGATCTCTAACAATATAAATATATCCAATAGTATTTCTTTCATCTGTAAACCATTTGTTGTTATGAGCTACGCAAGCATTATGAGTTTTAAAAAATTTTATTCCTGGTTCCAAATTAATTCTTAATTGTGCACTTTCCCAATATTCGCTAATTTTCAGCGGATTTTTTATTAACTTATCTAATTCGATAACCGGTGCTATATATTTCTCTTGAATAAACTTTGGTATATTAAATAATAAATCAAATTTAAACTCTCCTTTGTCAGAGTAAAGATATGTTGAAATCAAAGATCTAATCCATGTGTTGCCGCTTTTGGGATATGATGAAATCCATAAAATCATAATTTATTTATTACATCTTTAATTGAATCTTGAATTTACCTATTAATACAAGCATTAATAGACCTTGCGAATTTACTAAAATTGGTTTGTAATGGCTATGGCTAAGTTCTTTGAGGGAGGAGCAGTAGCATGATAAGTTTTCCGCAGATAAAAAGATGTCCGTGTTGTGGCACAGCAAACCTTATGGGCATTAAAAATGAAAACTTAGAAAACCCATACAAAAGTTTCGAAGGTTGGATTATTAAAAAAAAATTTAGTTGCCGAGGGTGCAAGGAACAAATAATTTATTTTACAAAAGATTCTAATAAAATAAAAAAATTGCTTTGGGTAGATGATCTTAAATGTGATGAAATTTATTACGACAAGCTAAATAAATTACAGAAACGAAAAAATAAATTAAGTAAAAATTTAAATAGCAAGTACTACGAAATTGTAGATCAAATTCAAGAAATTCAAAATCAAATTCGTACTGACAAAATTAAATTAAAAATTAAACTCAAGATTCAAAAAAGAACACCTTTGTTGGACTAAATTATTAAAAAAATAGTTCCTTAACTTTAATTACTGAAAATTGCGATTCTTGGTTTGCATATTTGTTTGATAAGTGCTCGACTAAACAATAATTTTTTATAATTTTATTTTTTATATCTACAGGAGTAGCTGCCCTATGTAAAAACCCTTTAGGTACGTTGTGATATGTCAACATCAAATCAAGTCTTTCAACAATACCTTGATAGTGATCTTTTGCAGTTAAAATTGCAAAATCTGGGTCCTTGGCCGGTCCATTAAAATATTCATTCATTAGCTCCCTATCATAAAAATAAATAGGTTGGTGTGGAAAAATCATATTCACAAATGCGATATCTTTTTTTTTCGCTATGATTTTCGGTTGTTTTTTAAAATTATTTTTTTTGGTAGAATCGACAACGTAAATTTCCTTATCTTGAAAATTTGTTTCAATTCTTACAAAAGATGGGATTAAATTATATTTTCTTAATGCATTTCTTGCATTTGTCCAATAGATTATGTTTTCTTTTGTTACCTTGATATCATCCTCTAAATATAAAAAATGGGTAAAACTATCATCAATTATTTTTTTTCTCATTATTACAAGATGTGACCACGGTAAAAATTTTGGATGTTGTAAATCTTTTGCTGAATGAATATTAAAATTTTTTAAAACGTCTTCTAAATTTTTTTTTAATTTTACAATTTTTTCCTCAGTACTTTCGTTAGTAATAATAGTTACATCTATTGTATTGGCAAGATTAGTAAATTCTTTACAAACTTTTTTTAATATATTAATTTTTTCTTCGTTATAAAAAAATGTAACGCATATTGCTAATTTTTCAGGTAATGTTTGATTATTTTTGGTGTCATCATATTCTAAATTAGAAAGATCATTTCTTTTTTTCCAATATAAATATTTTATATAATTATTTATCTTGTGCTCGCGCTTACCCAGTGATTTAAAAATAACACGCAACTTCTTTAAAATATATATTATTAAATTCATTTATAATTTTAGTCCCTCATCAGCAATATTATAAAATAAATCTTTTGTAAAATTACTTTTATTTGCTTTAGATATAATTTTATTTCTTAAAATTTTAAAATTTTTTTTCTCAAATAAAAAAGTATTTCTAATAAGATCAATGCCCAGGGCATATGCAAAATTTCTTGGTTTTGCTTCCTTTGTAAATTCTTCTAGAACATCCGGACTACCAATATCTAATCCCAAAGTAGTTTTATTTTTTAATGTTTTTTCTAAATTTATTAAATCTCTTAAGATCATATTAAGTCCTTGGCCGGCCAATGGATGAACTACATGTAATGAGTCCCCAAATAAAAGAATCCTATCTTGATAATATTTTTGTCTTATTAATAAATTTACTTTTTTTTGTTCCATGGTTGTTAAAAATTTTATATTTTTAAAAAAATATTCTGCATAAAATTTTATTTTTTTTTTAAACATCGAACTTTTATTTAATTTATACATCGCATCTTTTTTGATTGTCCAAACTATAGATGTTTTTTTATTTGAAATTGGAAGAAAAGCAATAATTTCATTGCCTGAAAAAATTTGTCTTGCGGTATTATTTTTTATTGAGTCATGGCCTAAAGTTGTAGTTATAGATACTTCTTCATACGATTTTTCAATAGACTGGTTATGAAATAATTCTTTGACTAAATCAGAATTGTGTCCCGTGCAAATAATTACTAAATGATATTTTGAATTTTCTGAATTTTTATATTTAACACTTTTTAGTAGACCATTTGAGGTTATACTAGAAATAATTTTTTTGGATTTTAAAGTAATTGAACTATTGGCCTTAACATAATTAAACATGCCTTGCATAATTTTTGAGTTTTCAATCATATATAAGATTTGTTTTTTTGATCTCTCTTTATTGTCTATTTCAAATATTTCATGAAATTTTTCTTTCTTTTCAATTGTATATAATTGCATTTTTGAGCTGGGCCAAAATTCCTTTTGGTGAAACTTGAAAATATTTAGTTTTTTTAAAAAATCATAGTTATTCTGAGAAATTGCAACTGTTCTATTGGATTTTAGATTTTTTTCAATATTACCAGTTACTAGATCTATCTTTAAATTAAGTTTTGAAAGAGCTATAGCTGTTATAAGACCGGTCAGACCACCTCCAACAATACATACTTTTTGTTTTTCCATGTTTTTATTTTTTATTAATTAATTTTAACAATTATTAATAAATGATACAAAGTTAATTAATTGATTTGAAAAAAATATGAATTCTCAAATTTTAGTAAAGATTAACAGCTTTTTTAAAAATAGATTGATTGAATTAACTGGAATTTTGCTCATGTTATGCGGCATTTTTCTTTTGCTTTCAATTATAAGTTACACTCCTAGTGACCCTAATTTCATATATTCTCCGGATAGTGTTAAAATAGAAAATTTTGGTGGATTTTATGGAAGTGTTACTTCAGATTTTCTCCTCCAATCAATAGGGCTTATTTCATTTCTTATAATTTTAAATTTTTTTTATTGGGGGTTCAAGTTAGTATATGAAAAAAGAATTAACATTTTTATATCAAAAGTTTTTTTTACATTAATCTACATAATATTTGGTACAACCTTCATAAATATTTTTTATTATGAATCTTTTTGGTTAATTGCTAATGGTAATGGAGGATTTATTGGCAGACTGATAAAAGAAAATATTTACGCAATTATAGATTTTAATGAAAATTATTATATATTTTTTTCCTTTTTATTTATAACAATTGTATCATTTATTTTAAGCCTAGATTTAAAAATAAAAGAAATCATTAAAATCTTGCTTTTACCTTACATTTTAATAAAGAAATTGATCAGTATTACAATTGGAAAGAAAAGTGTTGGAGCAGATTCAGACAACCAGAATTTAAACATAGAAAATAAAGAATCCTCTTCAAGCTTTATAAAGGAAACTCAACCGATTTTACCACTTAAAATGGGAAAAGAAGTTAAAATTTCGAATAATTTTAAATTACCTACAATTAAATTTTTAGAAAGAAATCCTGACTTAACAAATAAAAAAAGAATGAACGATTCTGAATTAAATAAAAATGCCGAATTTTTAGAAAAAATTTTACTTGATTTTGGTGTTGAGGGCAAAATTAAAAGAATCAGTTCAGGTCCTGTGGTTACTTTAAATGAATTTGAACCAGCATCTGGTGTAAAAGTTTCAAAGATAGTTAATTTATCAGATGACATAGCGAGAAATACGAGTTCAGTATCAGCAAGGGTAGCAATAATTCCAGGAAAAACAACTATTGGTATAGAAATTCCTAATTCGAAAAGGGAAAATGTATTTTTAAACGAAATTATTTCTGCTGAAAAATTTAATAAAAAAGAAATCAAATTACCGGTAGCTTTAGGTAAAAGTATTTCAGGACTTCCTGTTATAGGTGATCTTTCTGCTATGCCTCATTTATTAATAGCTGGAACTACTGGTTCTGGAAAATCTGTTTGCATTAATACTATAATTTTATCTTTGCTTTACAAGTACCCTCCAGAAAAGTGTAATTTAATTTTAATTGATCCAAAAATGTTAGAGCTCTCTGCTTATGAAGGCATACCACATTTATTGTGCCCGGTAATTACAGAGCCCAAAAAAGCTACTGCTGCATTAGGATGGGCAGTAAAAGAAATGGAAAGCAGATATAAGTTGATGACTAGCGTAGGAGTAAAAAATATAGATGGGTATAATGCTAAAAATAAAAAGCATATGCCATACATTGTAGTAATTGTAGATGAAATGTCTGACCTAATGTTAATTGCGGGTAAAGAAATAGAAAACTATATACAAAGATTATCACAAATGGCCAGAGCTGCAGGGATTCATATAATAATGGCAACACAGAGACCAAGTGTTGATGTTATAACTGGAACTATTAAGGCTAATTTTCCCACTCGAATTTCATTTCAAGTAAGTTCAAAAATTGATAGCAGAACAATTTTAGGTGAGCAGGGAGCTGAACAATTACTGGGTAAAGGCGATATGTTATTTATGTCATCTGCCAATAAAATAATAAGAATTCACGGTCCTTATGTTTCTGAATCGGAAATAGAAAAAGTTAATAGTTTTTTAAGGTCTCAAGGAAAACCTGATTATATTGATGAAATTACATTAATAAAAGACACAGACAAAACTGGCAATACTGATAACAATGATGAAAAGGATGAATTATACTTTCGAGCTTTAGAAATAATAAAACTAGAAAAAAAGGCATCAACAAGTTTTTTGCAAAGAAAATTGCAGATTGGATATAATCGTGCTGCAAGAATAATGGAAATGATGGAAAAAGAAGGTATTGTAGGAAAAGCAAATCATGTTGGAAAAAGAGAAATACTTTAATTTACATTTAGTTACTGCATCTGTTTTTTTGTTTTTTTTTTTAACAGCTAATTCCTATGCTAATTTGCAAGAAAAATTATTTAATAAATTAAAAAATACTAAAACTATATCTTTTGATTTTATACAAAAAATTGCAAAAAATGAAGAAATAGGAAACTGTTTAATAAAATACCCTTTACTCATGAAATGTGATTATGAAGATATTAAAAAAAAAAGCATAATTTCAAATGGAAAAACAGTAGCAGTAATAAAAAAAAAATATAAAAAAATTTATTACTATCCTTTAAAATCTACCCCTTTATATATAATCTTAAAAAAAGATAATATTCTTAATTTGATTAAGAATAACAAACCTACTTATGTAGATTCAAATCTGATTGAATTTGAAATTATTGAAAAAAACTCAAACAAAGTAAAAATATTCTTTGACAGCAATACACTTGAACTTAAAGGTTGGCAAACGCAAGATGCTTATTCTAATAATGTTAGCTTTAAAATTATTAATTTGGAAATAAATCCAATAATTGAAGATAGTTTTTTCAAAATTCCTAAAGAAAAAGATCTTTAAGGAACCATTTTACCAACTTTTTCACCCCCAAAAATATGAAAATGTAAATGGGGAACTTCTTGACCTCCATTTTCTCCTACATTTACCAAAGATCTATAACCTCCACCTTTTACAACTTCAGAAACGCCGATTTTTTTTGCTACAGTACCTATTCCTCTTATTAATCCTGCAATTTCCTTTTCAGAGGCTTTTGATGAAAAATCGTCTAAATTTACATATTCTCCTTTAGGAATTACTAAAGCATGAACTTTTTTTTGTGGATTTATATCGTGAAAAGCTAACACAAATTCATCTTCATAAATTTTTTTACAAGGGATTTCACCTCTAAGAATTTTAGCAAAAATATTATTTTTGTCGTAGGTCATTTTATTTATTTTTCATTAATCAATAAAAAAGTGATAAATTAATAAACCAATAATTAATCCCTTAATAAATGATACCCAAATAACTCCATAATCAGAAACGTTTAGTTTTTTTTCCAATATTCTATATATCTTTTGTGCCAATTTATCATTTTTGCCTTTTCTTTAACTCATCCATCACATCCTCAATTTTAATACCATTTGCTTCTAGAAATACCATTAGATGATATAAAACATCTGCAGCCTCATGAATTTTGTTTGAATTTTTATCAACAGACTCAATCAATTCTGCAATCTCTTCCTTTACTTTAGAAACGCTTAAGTTTTTATCGTTAAGAAGTTTATTAGTATATGACTTATCAGGAGAAGAATTTTTTCTTTCTCTAATCGTTTTAACTAATTGTTCTAAGTTTTTAAACATTTTATAATCTTACTGGAATTCCTTTCGAGTCTAAATATTTTTTTGCATCTTTTATTGAAAATTCTCCAAAATGAAAAATTGATGCTGCTAATACTGCATTTGCTTTTCCAATTTTTATACCTTGACGTAAGTGTTCAAGATTACCAACCCCACCTGAAGCAATAACAGGTATATTAACCAGATTAGATACCTTTTTAGTTAGATCTAAGTCGTACCCCTTTTTGGTTCCATCTCTATCCATTGAAGTAAGTAATATTTCTCCAGCACCCATCGCTTCCATCTTTTCTACAAATTTTAATGCATCTATTCCGGTAGATTTTCTTCCTCCATGAGTAAATATTTCCCATTTGTTTTCTTTAACTTTTTTTGCATCCACTGCAACAACGATACATTGAGAACCAAATTTTTCAGCACTTTCTTTAACTAAATTTTTATTATTAACCGCAGCTGTGTTTATTGATACTTTATCAGCTCCTGCCAATAATAAATTTCTTATATCTTCCAAGGTACGTACTCCACCACCTACTGTTAGTGGCATAAAACATTTTTCTGCAGTTTTTTTAACTGTATCTAATATAATATTTCTGTTCTCGTTCGATGCAGTAATGTCCAAAAAACATAATTCGTCAGCACCCTGCTCATCATATATTTTTGCTTGTTCTACTGGATCTCCGGCATCAACTAAGTCTACAAAGTTTATTCCTTTAACTACTCTTCCGTTTTTAACGTCTAAACAAGGTATAATTCTATTTTTTAACATATTATATTTGTTGAGCGAGTTCGCTGATTTTTATATCACCATCATAAATTGACTTACCAACTATAACACCCTCGATATTTGAATTATTAAGTGATTTAATTTTTATTATATCCTCTATAGAAGATATCCCTCCAGAAATCACAAAAGGAATTTTAACTTTACTCGATAGTTCAATGACATCTTTTATGTTGGGACCCATTTTTGTCCCATCCTTATTAATATCTGTATAAATAATTCTAGAAACTCCAAAATTTTCAATTTTTTTTATAAAATTTATAGCAGAGATATTAGTTTGTTTTTTCCACCCAGATAAAGCAATAAAACCATCTTTTACGTCTAAAGAAACGGCAATTTTATTTTTAAACTTTTCGCACGCAGTCTTGAGTAAATCAATATTTTCAATAGCAGCCGTGCCCATAATAACTTTATCAACCCCATTTTTGATCCAATTATTTATATCATCAATTTTTCTTATTCCTCCTCCAATCTGGATTTTTAAATTAAGATTTTTAAGTATTTCTTTGACGATTTCTGAATTAGATGATTTTCCCTCTAAAGCACCATCTAAATCGACAATATGAATATTCTTAAATCCATTCTTAAAATATAATTTGGCCTGATCAAGTGGAGAATTTTTATAAGAAGTCATTTTATCAAAATCTCCCCTGATAAGTCTTACACATTTGCTATCTTTAATATCAATTGCTGGAAAAATTATCATTACATCTTCCACTTCAAAAAATTTTCTAGAATTATTAAACCATTTTTTTGGCTTTTTTCTGGGTGAAATTGAGTTCCAACAATATTTTCTTTTTCCACCGAAACTGTTATTGAATTTCCATAATTGGTTTTAGCAACCACACAATCTTTTTGCTTTGTCATAAATTCATAACTGTGGATAAAATACATATGAGATTTATTTTTTATGTTAGAAAATAAAAAACAATCTTTGCTCAATTCTATTTCGTTCCATCCCATGTGAGGCAATTTGAATTTTCCATTCATGTTATTTATTTTTCTAACTGTGCCATCAATCCACCCAAATCCTTTTGTTTCTTGAGATTCATATCCCGTTTTTGCAAATAATTGCATTCCTACACATATGCCTAAAATAGGTTTTTTCTTCTCTACAACGAACTCATTTAAAGTTTCATTTAATCCAGTAATTTTCTGTATACCAAAATAACAATCTCTAAAAGATCCTTGTCCTGGTAAAACTATTTTATCTGATTGTTTAATAATTTTCGGATCTGAGGTTACGGCTATCTTAAATTTTAAATTTATGTTGTTAGCAGCAGTTTCAAGTGCTTTAGCCGCTGACTTCAAATTGCCAGAACCATAGTCAATTACTGAAATGTACATTATTTTTTTATAAAATACCTTTTGTAGAAGGAATTTTATTTTTAATTCTTTTATCTACTTCTATGGCTTCACGTAATGATCTTGCAAGCCCTTTAAAGCAAGACTCGATGATATGATGGCTATTATCTCCATAAATATTTTCAACGTGTAAAGTAATACCAGCAGCCTGAGAAAACGCTTGGAACCATTCCTTAAAAAGTTCTGTATCCATTTCTCCTAATTTTTCCACTTTTAATTTTACTTTCCAAATTAAATAAGGTCTGTTTGATACATCCATTGTGACCCTAGTTAATGTTTCGTCCATAGGGATTAATGCATGAGCATATCTTCTTATACCCTTTGATGTGCCTAGCGCTTTTTTAATACACTCGCCTATAGCAATACCTGTATCCTCTGTGGTGTGGTGTAAATCAATATGAGTATCACCTTTAGCAAATATTTTTAGATCAATTAGCGAATGTTTTGATAGCTGCTCTAACATATGATTTAAAAAACCTATTCTTGTATCTATTTTATAGGATCCTTTACCATCTAAATTTGCTTCAACAAGTATGTTAGTTTCTTTCGTCTTTCTATTTATTTTAGCTTTTCGTGCCATATAGCGTCATTGTAATAGCAGGGTATATAAATAATTCAAGAATATATCACTAAATTCAACTTTAAACCCTTGAAGTTACCAAATAAATCTCCACATAAAATATGATGAGTGGAAATTCAAATTGGCACGGAACTACGATTGTCCTGATAAGAAAGGGCAAAGATGTTGTTGTCGCCGGAGACGGTCAGGTTAGTTTAGGCAACACCGTAATCAAAAGCACTGCTAAAAAAGTTCGTAAAATTGAAAAAAGAAATGTTATAGCTGGTTTCGCTGGATCCACAGCGGATGCATTAACTCTATTTGAAAGATTAGAAGCTAAATTAGAAAAACATGCTGGTAATTTAACAAGAGCAGCTGTTGAGCTAGCAAAAGATTGGAGGACTGACAAATATTTAAGAAGATTAGAAGCTTTAATGGCTATAGCAGATAAAGAAAAAAGTTTTATAATTTCTGGTACAGGAGATGTTCTTGAACCAGAAGAGGGTATTATAGGTATCGGATCAGGTGGTAATTACGCTTTAGCTGCCGCAAAAGTTTTAATGGATACTAAAATGTCAGCTGAAGAAATTGCTAAAAAATCAATATCAGTTGCTTCAGAAATATGTGTATTTACAAATAATAATATAACTATGGAAAAAATTTAATTAAATGAAACAAAAATCAAACGTTACTTCTTTACCAAAAAAAGATTCGGCTATAGAAGGTGATGCTCAATCTATAGTTTCTTCACTTTCGCCAAGAGAAATAGTTTCTGAATTAGATAGATACGTAATAGGACAAAAAGCAGCCAAAAGGGCTGTTGCAATCGCTCTTAGAAACAGATGGAGGAGACAAGCTCTAAAAGGCAATATGAAAGATGAGGTGTTGCCTAAAAATATATTAATGATTGGCCCTACTGGTGTTGGAAAAACAGAAATATCTAGAAGACTTTCAAAACTGGCAGAGGCACCTTTTATTAAGGTAGAAGCTACCCGCTTTACAGAAGTTGGTTATGTTGGTCGTGATGTAGAACAAATAATTAGAGATTTGCTTGAAATTGCAATTGCAATCGAAAAAGAGCGAATGAGAAAAGAAGTTCATGCTAAAGCCCAACTAGCTGCCGAAGAAAGAGTTCTCGATGCGCTTGTTGGAAATAAAGCTAGTGTTGCTACCAGAGAAAGTTTTAGAAAACGACTTAGAAGCGGCGACTTAGATGATAATGAAATTGAAATTGAAGTAAATGATGCCGCTAGTACTCCAAGCTTCGAAATACCCGGTATGCCGGGGGCTAATGTTGGCATGATAAATTTATCTGACATGCTAGGTAAAAATATGAAAAAAAGCAAAAAGAAAAAAATGTCAGTAAAAGAGTCTTATGAAATTTTAATTGCAGAAGAATCTGATAAAATGCTGGAACAAGATAAAATTTTGAAAGCAGCAAAAATTTCTACTGAAAATAATGGTATTGTTTTTTTGGATGAAATAGATAAAGTTTCTGCAAGAGGTGAACGTATCGGTGGGGACGTGTCAAGAGAAGGTGTGCAAAGAGATTTGTTACCTTTAATAGAAGGAACGACTGTAAGCACAAAACATGGGCCAATAAAAACTGATCATATATTATTTATTGCTTCTGGGGCATTTCAACTTGCTAAGCCTTCTGATTTATTGCCCGAACTTCAGGGAAGATTGCCTATTAGGGTAGAATTAAATGCTCTTACAAGTGATGATTTTAAAAGAATTTTAGAGGAACCAGATAATAGTTTAATTAAACAATATGTGGCACTATTAGAAACAGAAAAAGTTAAATTACAATTCACTAAAGATGGAATCGAAACAATTGCACAATTGGCAACAGAAATAAATTCTAGTATAGAAAATATAGGAGCAAGAAGACTCCATACAATAATTGAAAAAGTCTTAGATGAAATAAGCTTCACTGCAACCGATAGAGGTGGAGAAAAAATTATAATTGATAAAAATTATGTTACAAAAAATCTTGGCGCATTAGCTAAAGATACTGACTTATCAAAATTTATCCTTTAATTTTTTTTTAAAAAAATATAAAAAGCTCCATCTCCTCCATGTTTTTTATCGGCTTTTGATATTGTTTTAATTTTATTCAATAAATCACTATTATTAATAAAATCTGGTACTGAGTGTTTTAAGACATTCATTTTTTCAGATAGGTATGGATTTTCGTGTACTTTTTTTCTTGATCCTTTACCAGTTATAATTAACAATTTTTTATAACCTATTTCAAACGACTCATTAATAAATTTTTCTACTTCTTTATTAGCTTTAACCAATGAAAAACCATGCAAGTCTAATTTTTGAACTTTATTTAGTCTATTATTTAACTGACTATCATCTTTATCTTTATCGTGAAGTTTTCCTATTTCTTGAATAAAATTTACCCAGTCCTTTTTATCCTTGGCTGTTGCAAAAGTCTTTTTTTTCACTACTTGCTTGATGTATCAACTAAATACCAGGTAGGGTCCTGGCTCCACATATTTTTTGAAAAGCTCCATACATCATTAACTGTTTTGATAGTATCGGGATTACCCTCAAGTACTTGATTATTTTTGTCCTTAATACAGGTTATAATTTCGCTTACAAAATTTACAGTTACTTTATAAATATTTTCCATTTTTTTAAATTCTAATATTTTTGCAGATTTAATTCCTATAAAAGTTGTTTCAGACTTAAGCTGCTTGTTTTTTCTATCATCAATTACTTCCGCAAAGCGTTCAAACATATTTTTTCCAAGTAAACTTCTAAGTGATTTTTTGTCTCCATTAGCGAAAGATAAAATTATTTTTTCATAAGCTACTTCAGCGCCTTTAAGAAATTGTTTTTTCGTATCTTCATCTACATTATTTGTTTTTATAGCTTCATTGTTTTCTAAATCTTTGAGAGTTTGAATTCCACCAGGAAAATATTTGTTTCTTGATTTTCCTTGATATCCCGTTTTTCTTCCTAAAATATTTCTAAGGCGCAACAGTATAAATCCAGCAAACATTGCCAGCAAAATGATATCTAAAAAACCAAAACTATTACTCATGACTTTTTTGATTATAATACTTAATTGATATAGTATGCAAACACAAATAAGTAGACAAATGAACGCTGTTATACTTTTTATAATTGGTATCCCTTTAATAGAAATTTATCTAATGATTAAAATTGGAGGTATTATTGGTGCTTTCAATACTATCTTTTTAATTTTTTTTACTGCGATTACTGGAATATATTTTGCAAGATTGGAAGGTTTAAATACTTTACGATCTGGTTTTAGCCAGTTAATAAAAAATGAAATACCAGTTTATGAAATGATATCAGGGGCCGCATTAGCCTTCGCTGCCTTGTTGTTGATAATTCCTGGATTTTTAACTGACCTGGTAGGTTTCTTGCTGATAATACCTTTCACAAGAAACATTCTTATTAAAAATATATCTTCAAAATTTAATAAAAAAAAAATGGAAAAAAATATTATAGAAGGTGATGTCGAAGAATCTAAATATGATGATGATAATAAAAACATTAATTGAATGAGTTACAAAATCATATCAAAATTTATCAAAGATATTTCTTTTGAAATACCAAATGCACAAACATTTGTAATGTTAGAAAAAGAAATACCAAAATATAATTTAAATTTTGATATAAAAAGTAGTCGTTTTAAAGAAAACATTATTGAAGTTAATACTATTTTAAAACTAACACCAAATAATGAAGTAAAAAATAAAATGCTAGTAGAATTAAATATGGCTGCTTTAGTTTCGATTGAACAAAATTTAACAGATAAAAATGAATTAGAAAAAATTGTTTTGGTCAAAGTTCCGCAAGAAACCTATCCTTCTTTATACGAAACATTTGTTTTTTTATTTAAGCAGGCTGGTATAAAAGATATAACTATTGCTAAAGAAGTAAATTTTGAAAAACTATATAAAGAACAAAAATCTTCTTAAATATAAGATTTTTTTTTCAAGTTTTGTTTTATATATTTTTTGTGCAACTCTAACTCTTCGCTGCTTGGTTTTATTATTCTTCTCAAATTCTTCTTAAGAGTTCTAATTTCAGTATTAAAATTTTTTTCCACGCTCTCTAAGATTTCGAAATTTAATTTTGGTTCCTTTTGATCTATTAAATTAATGTAAACTTCTTTAAGCAATTCACAGTCTAGTAAAGCATTATGTTTCTTTCTTTTAGAATTATCTATATTAAATCTTTTACAGAGTGCATCTAAAGAATTTTGTGAGCCTGGAAATTTTTGCCGAGCAATTTCCAATGTGTCTATTACATTTGAATTATCAATTTCTTTCTTTTTTATACATCTTAATTCATAATTTAAAAAAGAAATATCAAAACTTGCATTATGAATAATTATTTTTTTTCCTTCGATAAAATTAATAAATTTATCAGATATTTCTGAAAAAGTTTTTTTGTCAGCTAAGAATTCTTCTGTATATCCATGGATTTTAAGAGCATCTTCAGAGATTGATCTTTCTGGATTTAAGTATTCATGAAAAACGTTTTTTGTTGGAATTTGATTTTTTAATTCTATACATCCAATTTCTACTATTTTATGTTTTTCTTTGGTTGATAGACCTGTTGTTTCTGTGTCTAAAACTACTTCAAGCATTTAATAAAATTTCTTTCATTACTTTTTTAACATTTTTTTTAGCAAATTTACTCTTAAAATTATTTTCTACTATAAAATCTGCTTTTCTTCTTTTGGATTCTATAGGAAGTTGAAGTTTTCTAAACTTTTTTACAATTTTTAGGTTAATCCCATATCTCTTTTTTAATCTTTTATTAATTTCATTTTTTTTGGCTTTAATGAAAATTATTATGTCATCTTTTTTATAAATTTTATTTTCTAATAATAATGGGATATCTAAAACCACGAATTTTTTTTTCTTATTTTTTTTAACAAATTTATTCATTTTCAAGCGGATTTCTGGATGTACTACATTAATGATTTTTTTAAGATTATTCTTGTTGTCCATAATTGCTTCGGTAAGTTTATTTTTTTTGATTGGGAAAGATGTTATATAGTAAGGAAGTTTTTTTTTAAGTTTTTTGTAACATTTTTTGCTTTTTCTATATAATTTGGTTACCTCTGCATCAGCGTTAAAAACCGGATAACCAAACTGCTTAGCCAAATGACTTTTGCCACATCCAATATCTCCTATTACTGCAAGTCTAATCATGATTTAGTAGTTTATTATTTACATTTGGCAAGATGTTATGCCAAATTTTAAATGATAATTGAGCTTGATAAATAAACATCATTTTTCCATTTTCAATTTGATTACCAAATTGTTTTGCTTTTGAAAGAAATTTTGTTTTATCCGGATTATAAATAACATCGTAGAACAATTTATTCGTACCAATATCAGCATAATTTAAGTTTATTTCGTCAGTTTCTTTAAGACCTAAACTTGTAGTGTTTATTATTATATCAAAATCAGGAATTTCTCCCCAATCTAAAATTTCTAAATTTGTATAAATTTTTTTTATATTCTCGGCTTTTTCTTTCGTTCGGTTGCTTAAAGTTATTTTAGTTGCTCCTAACTTTTTCAACGCCACAATAATTGAAGGGGCTACTCCGCCGGCTCCCAAGATAAATACTTTTTTATTTTTAACATTATAGTTAATATGCTTTAAACCTTGTTCAAATCCCCCAACATCGGTGTTATCCCCGATAACTTTATTACCCTTTTTTAAAATCGTATTAACTGATTGGGTCTCTTCTGCAAGAGCAGTTAGTTGATCAAGAAAAGGGATAACTGATTTTTTAAAAGGTAGGGTAACATTGATACCATCAATTTTTCCTTTTTTTACTTCTAATATTACTTCTTCTATTTCATTTTCATTTAATTTTTTTTTATCATAAATAGCTTTAATATTATTTTCTTTAATCCAATAATTATGCAGTTTGGGTGATAGGGAGTGTTCTATTGGATTTCCTATAACTAAATATTTTTTCATTTTAATTTACTTAAATATTCCTTTATTTGTTTAATTGGCAATCCCATAATTGTATTTTCATCCCCTTCAATTTTTGAAAATAAAGATCTTCCGTCAGCCTCAATTTGGTAAACTCCATAAGCAAATAATTCTTTATCTTTTATCTTTTTTAAATATGATTTAATTTCGTCTAAATTAAGTTGTTTCATTGTTAATGTGGCATCATCTGTTGAATTCCATATCATTGAGCCGTTTTTAGATATACAAACAGAACTTATCAATTGGTGTTTTTTGCCATTTAATTTTTGAAGAATTTTAAAAGCTTCATTTCTGCTTATTGGTTTGGATATTAGTTCACCATTCAAATCTATTACGCTATCCGCTCCTAAAACTAAATCATTATATTTATTTTCACTTATTTTGTTTGCTTTAAGTTCTGCTAAATTTTTAGATATTGTTCTAGGTGTGGCATTCTCTTGTATTAAAGATTCTTTTATTGAATCTTCATCAATATTAGCAGGTATTACTACGCAACTAATACCATTATCATTTAAAATTTTTTTTCTCACCCCGCTTTTTGAGGCCAGAATAATTTTGTTTTTCATTTTAAATTTAATATATCGAATATTTTAATAATAGAAGCCGCTGTCTCTTCTACCGATTTTCTTGTCACATCTATAATAGGCCAATTATATTTTTTAAAAATTTTTTTAGAATTTTCTAATTCATCTATAATTTTTTTTTCACTAATATATTCGCTAGGTCTATCTTCGTGCATGGACTGAATTCTATTTCTTCTTACGTCTGATAATCTTGTTGGATCACAAATCAAACCCACCGTACAAATTTTTTTTTTACTTTCTAATAATTGGTTGGGTAAATTTTTATTTGGTATAATTGGTATATTTGAAGTTTTGTATCCTCTGTTCGCTAAATACATTGAGGTAGGAGTTTTGCTTGTTCTACTTATGCCAACTAAAATAACATCTGATTTGTCCAGGTCATTTATTATTTTTCCATCATCGTGCGACATAGTGAATTGTACAGCTTCGATTCTTTTATAATACTCTTGATCAAGAGCGTGCTGGCCGCTCGGTATTCGGCTTGCTTCCTGATTAAGTAATTTTGAAAAATCGGAAATTAAATTTCCTAAAACTTCGAAGCTTGGAATATTTTCTTTCTTAGTCTGGTCACGTAAATATTGAGCAAGATTTTTATCTACAATAGTATATAGAATTATTACATTTTTTTCTGATATTGATTTGGAAATAATATTATCTACTTGGTTTTTTGTTCTTGTAAAAGAATAGTGAATAGTTTTGCACTCAAAATCATCAAACTGGGCTTTTAAGGCTAAAAATATCCTATCTAATGTTTCTCCGGTTGAATCTGATACTTGATAAACCTGGTATACCTTGTTCATAAAGTGGTTATTAAATTTAAATTTAAATAAATATTCATCATTTACAAAAAAAAAATTAACTTTATTAAATTAAATAAACAAAAAGTTAAGCAAGTTATATACGTTAGTAAAATATTAACAAATTATTATATAAATTAACAAAATGTAACATATTCAATTAAATCAATTATTTATATTATATATTAATAACAGTCTTAATGGATAAACTGTACACAACTAATTAATACCGTTATTAACATAGACTAATAATACTATTAACTTATTTATATATATATATTAATGAAACATACATTAAAGGAATGCATTGTAGAAAAAAAAACCTCATATATACCTATTTGGTTTATGAGACAGGCGGGTAGGTATCTTCCAGAATTTAGAGAAATTAGAAAAAGAAATCCAGATTTTGTAAAATTGTGTTTAAATCCAAACCTGGTTAATGAAATTACACTACAACCACTAAAAAGGTTTGATCTTGATGCTGCTATAATATTTTCTGATATTTTAATGATTCCTTATGGATTGAATCAAAAAGTAGAATTTAAAAAAGGAATTGGACCGATTTTAGGTAACATAGATCTAAACAAAATAATTAATATAAATTCAACAGATTTTATTAAAAAATTATTACCTGTTTATGAAGGAATAGAAAAAGTTAAAAAAAATTTAAAAGAAAAAAATCTGATCGGTTTCGTTGGCGCCCCTTGGACTTTATTACTTTATATGCTGAATAAAGGATCACCCAAAAATAATTTTAACTTTAATAAAATTAATAAAGATAAATTTTTAATTAATAAATTATTAAAAAAACTAGAAGAGGTGATTTGCTTACATATAGATAAACAAATCGAGGCTGGCGCAGACACAATACAGATTTTTGATTCGTGGGCAGGTTTATTACCCAAAAAAGAATTAACAAATTATTGTTATGTTCCAATCTCAAAAATTGTTGAACATATTAAATCTAAAAAAATTCCAGTGATTTGTTTTCCTAAAGGAATTGGAGAAAATTATGTTGATTTTTGTTCAGCGGTTAAACCAGATTGTATTAGTATTGATTACGATATAGATCCAAAATGGATAAAAGAAAAATTAAAAGGTTTACCAATTCAAGGAGGACTAGATCCTAAAATATTACTGACGGACAAAGAAAACATTAAGAAAAATATTGATAAGTATCTTAATATATTTAAAGACTATCCATATATATTTAACTTGGGTCATGGGGTTTTACCCGAAATAAAACCGGAAACAATAGAATATATTATTAAACTCGTTAGAAATAAAAATTAAAATGAAAAAAGCAGTTATTCTATTTAATCTAGGGGGGCCTGATAAATTAGAAAGCGTAGAGCCTTTCCTTTTTAATTTATTTAATGATCCCGCAATTATTAGCATTCCCTCGATTATTAGATATCCTTTAGCGAAACTTATCTCAAAGAGAAGAGCCCCGATTGCTAAAAATATTTATAAAGAAATTGGAAATAAGTCACCAATTCTTGAATTAACTCAAGCCCAAGCAAAAAATTTAGAAAATAATTTATCTAGAAAAGGAGAGTATAAGTGTTTTGTTGTAATGAGATGTTGGCACCCCCGAGCCGCAGATGTAATTAAAAATGTTAAAAAATATAATCCATCCGAGGTGATCCTTTTACCTCTTTACCCTCAATATTCAGCAGCAACCTCTGGTTCTTCTATAAGCGAATGGAATGATTTATGTAGAAAAGAAAATTATGATATCAAAACTAAAACGATTTGTTGTTATCCAACAGAAAATAATTTTTTGGAGTCACATGCCAGTCTCATTAAAAAAACAATAAAAAATTTAGAAAATAAAGATTTTAAACTACTTTTTTCCGCTCATGGTTTACCTGAAATTAAAATAAAAAAAGGTGACCCCTATCAATGGCAGGTAGAGCAAACTGTTGAAGGAATAATGTCAAAATTAAAGAACGAAAACCTAGATCATATAATAAGTTATCAAAGTCGCGTAGGACCACTTAAATGGATTGGGCCATCCACAGATGAAATAATTATAAAATATTCCAAAGAAAAAAAGGGGATTGTCATAGTCCCTGTAGCCTTCGTTTCAGAACACTCAGAAACTTTAGTAGAATTAGATATTGAGTATAAAAAATTAGCAGAAAAAAATGGTTGCAGTTTTTATAAAAGAGTACCAGCATTAGGGATAGAAGAGAGTTTTATTAAGGGTCTTACAGAGCTAGTACTACAAAAAGAAACAAGAGATAATTTTGTTTCATCTGTGATGTGTCCAAATAAATTTATAAAGTGTAAATGCCAATGAAAAAAACTATTTTAAAGGATGATAATGGAAAATCTCTTGAAGTTAACATAAAAGAATTTCTTGATCATTTGAATGAATATCATAAATCTGGAATTAGCATACATACTCAAGATGGTTGTTCATTTACAGTGAATGATGAATTTAGAAATAAAATACAAAAATTAAGTGAAAAATGAATGCTAAACCAATAATTTGCTATCCGAAAGAAAAATTAAAACCTTCCAATCTAAAAATTTATCAAAAAGCTAGAAAAAAATTAAAAGTTGTAAATGAAGTTATAATTCCTCCGCGGGATGCTAAATGTTTTAGAGTTAAGGCTGGTCAATTTTTTCGATTAGAAAATGTCGAAGGACCCCAGGTAGGAGATTTAAATCTTTTTAATTCTGATAATTTAAATGAAAAATTTTACTCTGGGAAAACTAGAGCATTACACGGAACTCATATTTCTACTGGTGATCAAATGTGGAGCTGTTTTCCTTATCTACGTCCTATTGCAACCATTACAAAGGATACCCTTGATTGGTATGGAATTGATGAGGATGGAGGTGCGGTTCATGATGTAATTGGAACAAGATGCGATCCTTATACAGCAAAATTACTAGCAGGGAACGATTATCATTATTGTTGTCATTCAAATTTAATAAGAGCTTTAACAAGAGAAAAAAATATTAAAGTAAATGAAGCGGAAAAATATATTCATGATGTTTTAAATGTTTTTATGTGCACTGGATTTACTAGAGATACTAATCAATATTTTATGAAAGCAAGTCCAACAAAAGCTGGCGATCATTTAGAATTTTTTGCGGAAATAAATTTGCTTGGAGTTTTATCCTCTTGCCCCGGGGGTGATTGTGGGTCTGAGCATTCTTCGGATAAGGCAAAATGCTATCCATTAAAGGTTACAATTTTTTCGACAGACAAAGAAAATCTAAAAGGGTGGTATCCTCCTGGAGTATCTGCGTATAATAGAAAACATGGATTATAAAAATGAACACATATTTACTATTTAAATCAATTCATCTTATAGCTGTAATTTCTTGGATGGCTGGGCTTTTATATTTACCAAGAATTTTTGTTTATCATAGCGAAGCTGTAAGGGACAATAAATCTGAAGATTTAATGTCAACTTTCAAAGTCATGGAGAGAAGACTTTTTATTTATATTATGAACCCTGCAATGATTATATCTTGGATTTTTGGAGTATTGTTAATTCATACAGTTGGAATGGATAATATTGGCTCTTTGTGGGTTCAATTAAAGTTACTTTTTGTAGTAGCTTTAACGATCTACCACTTCTTTCTATTTCAATGTTTAAGAAAATTTTCAGAAAACAACAACTCTTATTCGCCTAAATTTTACAGAATAATCAATGAAATACCCACTGTTTTGTTGATAGGCATCATATTAGTAATCGTTTTTAAACCATTATGACTTGAAATATATTAAAAAGATATTATATTAAGGGAACGTCCTCGAAATTAATCATCAAATCATGAACCTACAAGAACTTAAAAAGAAAACACCTGCTGAACTTATATTGCATGCTGAAAAGCTTGAAATAGAAAACCCAAGTACGCTTAGAAAACAAGAAATTTTATTTGCAATTCTTAAAAAGCTTGCCCAAAAAAATGAACAAATAACTGGTGGCGGCGTTTTGGATGTTTTACAAGATGGTTTTGGTTTCTTACGTGCCATAGAATCAAACTATCTGCCAGGCCCAGACGATATATATGTAAGCCCAAGCCAAATACGAAGATTTGGACTTAGAACAGGAGATTCTGTCGAAGGCGAGATAAGAGCACCAAAGGACAGCGAAAGATATTTTGCTTTACTAAAAGTCGATAAAATAAATTTTGATAATCCAGAAAAAGCAAGAAATAAAATTGCTTTTGATAATTTAACACCACTTTATCCTGATAAACAGTTAAAGATGGAAATAGAGACAACAAAAATAGAAAAAAAACCAGATCAAACTGCAAGATTAATTGATCTTGTTAGTCCTATAGGAAAGGGACAAAGATCTTTAATTATATCACCACCAAAAGCAGGTAAGACAATTATTTTACAAAATATTGCTCATTCGATTGCCAAGAATCATCCCGAGTGTTATTTGATGGTTTTGCTTATAGACGAAAGACCAGAAGAAGTAACTGACATGCAAAGATCAGTTAAAGGTGAAGTAATTAGTTCTACATTTGATGAACCTGCATCAAGACATGTTGCTGTTGCGGAAATGGTTATTGAAAAAGCAAAAAGATTAACAGAACACAAAAAAGATGTAATAATTCTTTTAGATTCCATAACCCGGCTTGGCCGAGCCTACAATGCTGTAGTACCTAGTTCTGGAAAAGTTTTAACAGGAGGAGTAGATGCAAATGCACTACAACGACCAAAAAGATTTTTTGGAGCAGCGAGAAACATAGAACAAGGCGGATCTCTAACAATTATTTCTACGGCTTTGATCGATACCGGAAGTAGGATGGACGAAGTAATATTTGAAGAATTTAAAGGGACTGGTAACAGTGAGTTAATATTAGATAGAAAAATATCTGACAAAAGAATTTTTCCTGCAATTGATATAACTCGATCAGGTACGAGAAGAGAAGAATTGTTATTCCAAAAAGATGATTTACAAAAAATGAATGTTTTAAGAAAAATACTAAGTTCTATGGGAACAATGGATGCGATTGAATTTCTTTTGTCTAAATTAAAAAATACTAAAAACAATACTGACTTTTTCGTGTCAATGAATAAGCCAGTACAATAATTATTCTTTTAATATTTCATTTTTAAACTTTGAATATAATATTGTAGAAAAATTATTCATTTGTTGCATATTTACCTTAGCGGCGTCATCAAATTTTTTTAAAGCTCCTTTACCAAATTGTTTTTCTAAAGCAGATTTATATTCAGGAACACAACCCCAATCATTTACTGTAGTATTTTTAATTTCAATATGAAATTGAATTCCATAAGCATGATTTTGGTATTTAAAAATTTGATATTTAGTAGTTGATGAAGAAGCTAATAGGGTAACATCTTTATTATTTTCTAATCCCTCAACTTCATATGAATGCCATTGAAGAGCCTTGATGTTTTCAGGAAATGTTGAAAAAAGAGTATCGTTTTTTTTATTTTTTAGAAAATTTATATCCATAATACCTATTTCAGCAGGATTAGATTTTTTCACTTTACCACCTACTACCTCGCCCAATAATTGACATCCTAAACAAAAACCTAAAAAAGGTTTTTTTAAATCTACAACAAATTCTTTAATTTTTTTTTTCTCTTCAACTAACCAGGGGTATTTTTTTGTCATCCAGGTATCCATAGGACCCCCCATGCAGAACATTCCATCAAATTTACGTAAGTTTTTAGGAATTTTTTCTCCCTGGTCAAGTTCAATGGTAGTTAAATTAAAACCATCAGAGAGCATTAAGTCTTTGATATATCCAGGGTCTTCAACTTTGATATGCTGTAAAACAATTATATCCACGTTTTTTCAAAATTTAATAATTTTTTCTTTAATTTTATCCCACCTTCAGAAGTAAATCCTCCTAAATCTCCATTGGACTTTATAACTCTATGACAGGGTATTGCTAACAAAAGTTGATTTTGACTACATATTTTTCCGACGTGTCTTGGTGAAAGTTTATTTTTTTTAGCGATTTCACCGTAACTTTTTGTTTTACCTATTTTAATTTTTTTTAATTCTCCCCATATTTTTTTTTGGATATTGCTACCTTCCATTTTGTATGGAGCAGTAATATTTTTAGACTTCTTTCCTAAAAAATTTAATAGATTGTTTTTGAATTTTATTAAAGTTTTGCTTTTAGTTTGTTTGCCAGTCTTTCCAAATTTTATTCTAAATATTTTACCTTCTTTTTCAAAAGCAGAAATCCAACCTAACTTTGTCTTAATAGATATTTTTTTTACCATTATATATTTAATCATATCAAAAAAGATTAAAATTAAATATATTATTTAGATAATGGATAAAAAAAATTTGAAAATTGAAAAAATACTTATTGAAGCTTTCAAAAATCACAAAAATAATAACCTTAAAGTTGCGGAGGATCTTTATAAGAAAATACTGAAAGCTGATGCTAATAACTTTGATACAATTCTTCTTTTGGGATCTTTATCAATACAAACTAGAAATTATAAAATGGCTATTAAATTACTTAGCAAAGCAGTTCATATTCAACCTAACAACGCAAATGCAAATTATAATTTAAGTTTAGTTTATACTGAATTACAAGATTTTAAAAAAGCTCTTCCTTATTGTCAAAAAGCAGTCGAAATCCAACCTAACCATGTAGAAGCTTATAACAATTTAGGAAATATTTTTAAAGAACACAGAGAATTTAAAAAAGCTAAAAAAAGTTATCAAAAAGCAATTCAACTACAACCACAATCTTTAAAAGCACATAATAACCTTGGAAACATTTTAAAGGAATTGGGAGAATTTACAGAAGCTAAAAAAAGTTATGAAAAAGTTATCCAAATTCAGCCTGAACATCCAAGAGCACATTACAATCTTGCATTACTTTATAAAGTTTTAGGAGATTTTAAAAACACAATAAGCTCATACCAAGATACATTAAAATATGAACCGGAAAACCTGGTTGCGCTTCACGAACTAAGCAGTTTAAAAGAAGAAATATTGGACAAAAATTTAAAAAATAAAATAAATAAAATTATTGAAAACAAAAAATGTAATGAGGAAAATCGAGCATATGGTAATTTTTTACTGGCAAAATATGAATTAAAAAATAAAAATTATAGGGAAGAATTTAATTATTTAGTAAAAGGACATAAACATTATTTTCAATATGAAATTAATAAATTTAATAGAGGAATTAAATATTGGTTAGAAGAGTTACCAAAAAAAAAAGAATTATTGAATTATAACGGAAGTAACAAAAAAATTAAAAAATTAGATCACAAAGTAAAACCCATCTTCATAATTGGATTTCCACGGTGCGGATCTACATTAATTGAAAAAATCATTGCATCGTGTGATGAAAATATCCAAATTGGAGAGGAAACTAATGTTTTGACTACCTTTGTAGGTAAAAAAATATTTAAAGGTTTACCATTAAACTCAGACGTAGAAAATTCTCTATTAAATGTATTAGAAGAATATAAACAAAAAGGATTAATTGATGAAAAAAGCAATTTCACTTTTACTGATAAATCATTAGACAATTTTTTTTATGTAGGCATTATTAAAGAAACTTTTCCAGATGCAAAAATAATACATTGTAAAAGAAATCCTATTTCATCCATTATGTCCCTGCTTAAAACTAATTTAAGAGATGTAACATGGGCGCATAATTTGAAACACATATTTGAATTTTTTGATATCTACTACAAAATGGTTGAGAAATTTACTAAGATCTACCCAAATTTTATATATGAACTACAATATGAAAAATTTGTAAATAACCCCGAATCTGAATCAAAAAAATTAGCCAGCTTCTGCAATTTAAAATGGGATAAAAAATGCTTAGAATTTTATAAAAGAAAAGATATAATTTCTAAAACGGCTAGTAATGTCCAAATTAGAAATGCTGTATATACCGACTCTGTTAAAAAATATTTACCATATAAACAATTTTTACAGAAATATGGAAAAAAATATTCGTGGTTTAATTAATAAATGACTATTTATGCTTTATCATCAGGGCCAGGAATTTCAGGCATAGCAGTTATAAGAGTTTCAGGCAAAAATACCGCCGAGGTAATTAAATCATTAACTGGATCCAAATTACCTAAGCCAAGAGTAGCTACCCTCGTAAAATTCAATAAAAATGGGAAGAAAAAGCTGATTGATGAGGGTGTTATTTTATGGTTTCCGGGCCCAAACAGCTACACAGGTGAGGATTTGGCTGAATTTCATGTCCATGGCAGCAGGGCAGTGATTAAAGCAATGCATTCAGCTATATCAAAAATAAAAAATTGTCGTTTAGCTGAGCCAGGCGAGTTTACTAAACGCGCATTTCAAAACGGCAAAATAAATTTATTAAAAGCAGAAAGTATTGCTGATCTTGTTTCATCTGAAACAGAAATTCAGAGAAAACAAGCCTTAAAAGTTATGCAAGGCCAATCATCAGATAAATTTAATGAATGGCGAGAAAAACTTTTGAAAATTTTATCTCATGTTGAAGCAAAAATAGATTTTCCTGACGAAGATTTGCCAAATAATATTATTAATGAAATACAAAAAACATCATCCATCATATTAAAAGAAATTAAAAAAACACTAAATGATCAAAAAGTAGGTGAAAGAATTAGAGAAGGTTTTAAAATTGCCATTATAGGACCACCAAATTCAGGAAAATCTAGTTTATTAAATTATCTTTCTAAAAGAGATGTAGCAATTGTTTCAGAAGTAGCAGGAACAACTAGAGATGTAATTGAAACTCATCTCAATCTTGATGGTTATCCGGTAATAATTTCTGATACAGCAGGAATTAGAAGTTCAAAAAATGAAATAGAAAAAAAAGGAATAAAAATAGCTTTGAAAAGAGCGGAGGATGCAGACTTAAGGTTAGTTATAGTATCTGTAAAAAACGTTGGATTTACTAGTGTTTTGAAGAAATTTTTAACTAAAAATGCTATTTTAGTGGTAAATAAATCAGATTTAATAAAAGTAAAAATAAATAACAAATTTAAAAAATATGAACATGTATTAATATCAATTAAAAAAAATTCAAACTTAAATAAACTAATTACAAAAATAAAAAGTAAATTAAAAAATAAATTTACAACAACAGAAGATATTTTAATTACGAGGGAAAGGCATAGACAAAACTTAATAAATTGTGTTGAACATTTAGAGAAATTTCAAAGAAAGAAATCAAATCATGATTTTGATAAAGCTGCTGAAGATCTAAGATTAGCTACACGACATCTCGGTATGATAGTAGGAAAAGTTGAAGTAGAGGAGCTATTAGGCAGCATTTTCAACGATTTTTGTATCGGTAAATAAATCAGTAATCAGCTTGTAAATCTATAGATCATCTATAAATTTGACCTATGAAGGATGATTTGTCATTTGATGTAGTTGTCATTGGAGGAGGCCACGCAGGATGTGAGGCAGCTGCTGCTTCTGCTAGAATGGGGGTAGACACGGGTTTGTTCACTCATAAAATAGAAACTATAGGTGAAATGTCGTGTAACCCTGCTATAGGAGGTTTGGGCAAAGGACATCTTGTTAAAGAAATCGATGCTCTAGACGGAGTGATGGGTATTGTAGCTGACAAATCGGGAATTCAATTTAGATTACTAAATAGAAGTAGAGGACCAGCAGTACGAGGGCCAAGAACTCAGTCTGATAGAGCTTTATACAAGAAATATATGCAAAAAATGCTCCTAAGTTATTGTAATTTAAGGGTTTTTTCTGACCCCGTAATTCAGTTTATTTTTGATAAAAATCAGGTAGTTGGGTTTCAAACAAAGTCAGGAAAAAAAATAAATTGCAAAAAAATGATTTTAACTACGGGAACTTTTTTAAACGGTCTTATTCATATTGGCGATGAAAGAACACCAGCAGGTCGGCACAATGAAAAACCATCTACTGGGTTAAGTGAGCAGTTAGAAAAATTTAAAATAAAACTTGGAAGATTAAAAACAGGAACACCGCCCCGATTAGATGGATCTACAATTGATTATGAAAATTTAGAAAAACAGGATGCCGATACTGATCCAGAATATTTTTCATTTTTAACAAAAAAAACTTACAATAAACAAATTGCATGTAGTGTTACTTATACAAATAAAATTGTTCACGAGATTATAAAAAGTAATTTGAAAAAAAGTGCAATGTATTCAGGAAGTATCAAAGGTGTAGGACCAAGATACTGTCCTTCTATCGAAGATAAGATTGTAAAATTTTCTGATAAAACGAAACATCAAATTTTTTTAGAACCTGAGGGTTTAAATGACCAAACAGTTTACCCAAACGGTATTTCTACGTCTTTACCAGCTGACATACAAGCTGAAATATTGAGTAAAATCAATGGTTTAGAGAGAACTCGTATAATAAGACCTGGATATGCTATTGAGTACGATTATGTTGATCCTAGAGAGCTTAATTCTACTTTGGAAACAAAAAAAATTAAATCACTTTACCTCGCGGGCCAAATAAACGGAACAACTGGTTATGAAGAAGCTGCAGCCCAGGGATTAATGGCAGGAATTAATGCTGCGTTATCAATAAAAAAACAAGAACCATTAATTTTGGATCGAGCCCAAGCTTATATTGGAGTTATGATAGATGACTTGGTTACAAAGGGTGTTGCTGAACCTTACCGCATGTTTACATCACGAGCTGAGTATAGATTAAGTTTGAGAGCAGATAATGCTGATACAAGATTAACCCAAATCGGGATTAATATTGGACTAGTCCAAACAGATAGAGCTGAAATTTATACCAAAAAAGTTAATAAAATCAATGAGTTAAGCAACAGTTTGAAAAGTCTTAAATTATCTCCAAATGAAGCTGAGAAATTTAAAATAAAGATAGCAAAAGATGGAGTTAAAAGATCGGCCTATGAAATTTTATCTAGAGAAGGAGTAACATTTAATAAATTAAGATCTATTTGGAGTAAGATACCTAAAGCGTCAAGAGATGAAGAAGAGCAAATTGAAATAAGTGCTCATTACTCTGGTTATTTAGAAAAACAAGAAGCTGATATCATCGCATTTAGGAAAGATGAAAATTTAGTAATACCTGACAACATAAATTACAACAAATTAAGCGGCCTTTCTAACGAAGTAAAAAGCAAATTTAGGCTTATAAGACCAAAAACCTTAGGTCAGGCCCTTAGAATCGATGGAATCACTCCTGCTGCAGCATTTATCCTTTTATCACACGTTAAAAAAAGGTCAAAAAAGCTTAGAATAGCATAGATGGAAAAATCTGCTCCTATAGATACATTCAGTAGATTTACTCAAGTTTCACGTGAAACAATCACAAGTTTAATTAAGTATGAGAAAGTGCTAATAAATACGAACAAAAGCTTAAATTTAATTGGAAAATCAACAGAAAAACAAATATGGACAAGGCATTTTTTAGATAGCGCCCAAGCCATTGATTTTATTGAAAAAAAAGACGAGAGCTTAGTAGATTTAGGATCAGGTGCTGGCTTTCCTGGCTTAGTTCTTGCACTTGTTGCCCAAGACAAAAAAATTCCTATAAAAATTAAGTTAATAGAGAAAAGTCCAAAGAAAATTAAATTTTTAAACGAAGTGATCAAAGAGTTAAATTTAAAAGTCGAAGTTTTAAACAAAGATATTCTAAACAGTCCTACCAAATTAACAGAAAACGTTTTTGTAGCTCGAGCCTTCAAACCTCTAAAAATAATTTTGCAACTTATGCACAATCAAGCAGATAATTGGAAAAAAATTATTATTTTTCTTGGTAAAACAGGTAAGGCCGAATTACTTCAAGCTTCAAAAGATTGGGATATTGAGTATAAGCAAAGGGTAAGCGTAACTAGTAATGATTCGACGATTATACAAATTGATAAATTAAGAAAAAAATAAATTGAACAATACTCAAATTATATCTGTAATTAACCAAAAGGGTGGAGTTGGCAAAACAACTACGGTCATAAATTTAGCAACGGCAATTTCATTCCACAAAAAAAAAGTTTTAGTTATCGATTTAGATCCGCAAGGAAATGCAACAACAGGATTCGGTTTATCAAATAACAATGATAATAAAACAATATATGATGTGCTAAACGGAAATTGTAATTTTGAAGATGCTATTAAGGATACAAAAATAAATAACTTACAAATAGTTACTTCAAATGTTGATTTATCAGGTCTTGAGGTAGAAACGGCAGCAGAAAATAGAAGAGCTTTTTTGCTAAAAGATAAAATGGAAAATTTTATAAATAGTGAAAAAAATAATTTTTCATACATTTTTATTGATTGTCCACCATCACTAAGCCTTTTAACAATTATGGCATTAGTAGCTGCCAAATCTTTAATAGTTCCACTGCAGGCTGAATTTTTTGCACTCGAGGGTTTAAGCCAATTGATTAAAACTATTGAAAGAATAAAAGTTAAGTTAAATCCTGATTTAGATATTAGAGGAGTACTTTTAACAATGTTTGATAAAAGAAACAAGTTATCTAGCCAAGTGGATGCTGAAGCTAGAAACTTTTTTAATACAAAAGTTTATCAAACAGTTATACCTAGGAATGTAAGATTATCCGAAGCTCCATCACATGGAACTCCAATATTAATTTATGATAAGCAATGTTCAGGGAGTAAATCATATTTAAGTTTTACTGAAGAATTTTTAAAACAGGAACATTTAATGGAAAGTGCAGCTTAATGATTGATTCAAGATTAAAAAAAGGTTTAGGCAGAGGTTTATCATCTCTATTAGGAGATACTTCAAAAAATATTCAAACAAATAAAGTGGCAATTAAAGATCTCATCAGAAACCAATTCCAACCAAGGAAAAATTTTAGTAAAGAGAATTTAGAAGAACTTACGAATTCAATTAAAGAACAGGGCATAATTCAGCCTATTGTTGTCAGACCAAGCAAATCTTCAGACGGTAAATATGAGATAATTGCAGGAGAAAGAAGATGGATTGCATCTCAACATGCTGGTCTTCATGAGGTACCTGTTGTTATATTAAATGTTGATGATGTAAAGTCTTTAGAATTTGCTATAATTGAAAATGTTCAAAGACAAGATCTAAATCCAATTGAAGAAGCACAAGGATATCAGAAATTAATTGATGATTTTAGATATAATCAAGAAAAATTATCAAAATTTATTGGAAAAAGCAGAAGCTATATAGCTAATTCGTTAAGATTATTATCTTTACCAAGAGAAGTTTTGTCTATGGTGGAAAGTCAAGATATATCTGCAGGACACGCAAGATCTCTAATTGGTTTACACAATGCAATTGATGTTGCAAAAAAGATAGTACAAAAAAAACTATCAGTTAGACAATCAGAAGTACTCGCAAGACAGTTAAGAGATAAAAAATTTAAATTAGTAAAGAAGAAAGATCCAAATATCCTTGATTTACAAAGGGTTTTAGAGGACAAAACGGGGCTTCATGTTTCTATCAATAACAAAAAAAATAATTCTGGAATAATTTCCTTTGAATACAAAGATCTTGATCAATTAGATAAAATAATTAATACGATCAAGAATAATTATTAGCCTTCTTGCATAATTTTGAAAAAAAATTAAAAAAAATTATTTTTGAAGTTTGAGGATTTTTTTTACACAAAAGTTCAGTAATATTAATTTCATTAACTATTTTTTTAAGCTCATCTAGACTCCAAATTGTTAATTGTTTTTTTACAAATGGTTTTTCTTTCCAAAAAATAGGAGGTTTAGTTGCATTTAATAAAGCATCTAAGTTACTGTAGTCACGCTCTATTTTTTTCATGTTAAGTAATTTATGAATTTTATTACCTAAAATTCTTAATAAATATATTTGATCAACTGTATTTTCATGTAGTTCTGATAAGATTTTTTTATATTGCAATAGATTGCCACACAAACACTCATTTATAAAACTATTTGATTTGTATTCACCAGTGAAATTAATTATTGATTTAATTTCATCAGTGCTCAAACTTTTCTTGTTTAAAGCAAAAGATTTAATTTTCTGAATTTCATTTTTAAGATTGTTACGATCACTATTAGCTTTATCAACTAATAAATTAATCGATTCGTTTGAAAGAATTATATTACTTTGCTTAAGTTCAACAGTTGCAATTGATTTAAGATCTCTTTCATTGTCTGCATAGCATGGAATGCAGAGTGCTTTTTCATGAGCTTCAAAAAAAATTCTTAATTTTGATTTTTTTTCTAATATGTCAGAAAGAATTATTAAGATAACATTATCAGGATATTTGTTAGTTATATCTTCGATTTTACCAAATATTTTGTCAGTGCCTTCGTATATAATTATTATTTTTTTATTACCAAATAAGGAACCGGAATAAATTGAATCATAAAAACTTTCTTCATTATCAATTACATCTCTTTCAAAAAGTGTTAAAATTTCTATATTATTATCTTGCTTGTCTAATGTTGCTTTAATTAATTCTTTTATTTCTTTTTTTAATCCAAAGTTTTCTCCATATAGTAAAAATAGATTGTATTTTAAAAAGTTAGTTGGTTTATTTTTTATTTCATAACTTTTGGTTATCATTTTAATTAAAATTTTGGGAAAGTTTGACAAGTAAATCTTGATAAGTTTTGTCTATTAAGTTTTCAATTGATTTATTTTCTAATTTTACTGTTTCAGAATATTGATCTTGAACTTTATATGTTGAAGAAGAAGTGAAATTTTGATTTATCATCTGTCGATCATCCAGCAAATCTTTAACTTTAATATTAGCATTTAAACTAATTTTATATTCTAAAATTTTTCCAGCCGAGTCCTTAGATGTTGCTTTTTTATCTTTTGATACATGAATTATCAGATCAATACTTTTAGCATCTTGATTATTCGCATTAAGCTTGGACAAGCTATTTAATTTATAGTAAATCATTTTTCCTAAAATTTTATCACCTTCAATTGTATAATCATCAATTTTAAATTCTAAGTTTGATGAGCTAAAAATTGGTTTATATCCTGTGCATCCATTTACGGAGAAAAGCAAAATAAATAAATAGATTAAATAAAATTTTTTTTTCATTTTTTTATTATAAAATTTACAAGTTTATTTTTAATATAGATATTTTTTAATATTAAAGAATCTCCTATATATTTAGCAACGTTTTCGACTTCCTTTGATTTTTTTATAACAATATTTTCTTTTGAATTTAAAGGCATTTCTAATACACCTCTTTTCCTTCCATCAACTTGAATAACAATTGTACAATTTTTTTCCTTCAACAATCCAGCTTCGTATTTTGGCCAATAAAATTTTTTCTTTGTAGCTTCACAACATTCATGAGCCAAATGAGGAGTCAAAGGTATTAATAACATTAATATTTTTTCCCATTCATTTTTTAAAGTTTTGTTAGAAGTTTTATTATCAATAACATGATTGTAAAATAAATTATATATTTCATGCATATTAGCAATTACGACATTGTATTGGAAATTATCTAAATTTTTGGTTACGTTATAAACAGTTTTGTTAACAGCCTTTTTTAATTTAGCATCATCCGATAAAGATTCAGAATCTTTTTTATCTAGAATATCGCCATTTAACTTCCAAATTTTTTGAATAAATTTAAAAGAAGCAGAAACGCCCTCAACTGACCACTGCACGTCTCTTTCTGGTGGACTGTCTGATAACATAAACCATCTTATTGAGTCAGCACCATATTCATTAATCATTGCTTCAGGATCTATTATGTTCTTTTTTGACTTAGACATTGACTCCGCTGGACCAACAACAACTTTTCTTTTTTCATTTTTTGTTACTAAAATTCCTTCTGAATTTTTTTCAACATCCTCTGGATATAACCACTGATTTTTTTCATTTTTATAGGTTTCATGACATACCATTCCCTGGGTAAAAAGGCTTTCAAATGGCTCGTTATATTTAAACTTTTTATTTTTAAAGGCCAATGCACGCATAAAAAATCTTGAATATAGTAAATGTAAAATTGCATGTTCTACTCCCCCAATATATTGATCAACTGGCATCCAATATTTTATTTCATCGATTCCATACCCGTATTTTTCATTTTTTGGTGAACAGAACCTCAGAAAATACCAAGAAGAATCTACAAAGGTATCAAGAGTATCAGTTTCTCTAACTCCTTTTTCTCCAGAAGGGAGCTTTGTAAATTTCCAAGTAGCGTGTTTTTCTAAAGGGTTACCTTTTGTAGTAAGATCTACATCGTCAGGCAATAATACAGGCAAATCTTTTTTTTTAACGGGACGAGCCTCTCCTTTGCTATTATAAATTATTGGAATTGGACAGCCCCAATATCTTTGCCTTGAAACGCCCCAATCTTTTAAACGAAAAGTTATTTTTTTTTCTCCGATTTTTTTTTTAGTAATTTCTTTAATACTTTTCTCTATAGCCTCACTAACCTTAAGACCATTTAAAAAATCTGAATTAAATAATATACCATCTTCGGTAAAAGCTTCATTGACAATTTTAAATGTATTGTTGCTTTCATCCTTTGGCCTAACTACTGGCAAAATTTTAAGATCATATTTTCTTGCAAAATCTAAATCTCTTTGATCATGTGCTGGGCAACCAAAAATAGCACCAGTTCCGTAATCCATTAACACAAAATTTGCAATATAAATTGGAAGTCTAGTTTTTTTTTCGAACGGATGTATTGCTAGTAGACCAGTATTAAATCCAATTTTTTCAGCATTAGCTAGAGCTTCTTCAGTTGTTCCCATTTTTGAGCATTCCGATTTGAAAGAAAGAAAATCTTTATCTTTTTCAAATTTTTTTGCAATTGGATGATCGACGGAAACAGCTATAAAAGAAGCGCCAAAAATAGTATCAGGCCGTGTAGTAAAAACTTTTATTTTATTAATTTTTATTTTTTTATCTATTTGGAAATTAATTTCGCAGCCGTAAGATTTTCCAATCCAATTCTTTTGCATAAGTTTAACTTTATCAGGCCAATTATTTAATTTTTGTAACTCATCCAATAAACTTTGAGAAAATTTTTTAATGTTAAAAAACCACTGCGAAAGTTTTTTACGTTCTACAACGACACCCGAACGCCAGCCCTTACCGTTTATTACTTGTTCATTTGCTAAAACAGTTTGTTCAACAGGATCCCAGTTTACATATGTATCTTTTTTGTATACTAAATTTTTTTCAAATAATTCTAAAAAAAATTCCTGCTGATGTTTATAATATTCTGGATCGCAAGTAGAAATTTCTCGATCCCAATCTAAAGAAAGGCCTAACATTTTCAGTTGCTTTTTCATGGATTGTATATTTTTTTTAGTCCATTCTTTTGGATGAAGATTATTTTCTCTTGCTGCATTTTCTGCCGGTAGACCAAAAGAATCCCAGCCCATAGGATGCAAAACATTATATCCTTGAAGTTTTTTGTACCTGGCCAAAACATCACCAATTGTATAATTTCTAACGTGACCCATATGAATTTTTCCAGATGGATAGGGAAACATTTCCAAACAATAGAATTTTTTTTTCTTTTTATCTAAAACAGCTGAGTTAGTTTTATTTTTAGACCAGAAATCTTGCCATTTTTTTTCAACAACTTTTATATTATATCTTTCCATTGGGTAAAAAAACTAACTTTTCATAATTTTGTGATTTTATACTAGTTTTTTTTGGGTCTTTTTTTTCTGTTTTTATTTTTAAATTCTTTATCGTAAATAATTGCTTTTTTAAGAATCGCGACTTGAAGTTCATTTTGTAATGCCGAAGTAACTTTTTTTACAGAACATTGTTGTTTGATATCACATTTTTTTTTATGAACAATAATTTTGAGCCCATCAGCTCTAATCTCGTTTGTTAAAAATCTTACTGTAATTTTTATTGACTCATCAGAAGCAGTTCCTTCTGTGTACCAGTCAGTTGTAATAATTCCCCCAGAATAATCCACATTAGATAATGGCAAAAAATCAAGTATTTCTAGGGTAGCACGCCACATTGGATTGGAACTAGCAAATTGATAATTAGTTTTGTTTCCTGACATACCTCCCATTAGAGTAAAACCTTTTCCTTCTTCAAGATTTTTTCTAACTCTCTCGTCAGCATTAGGAGAAACTTTTCTAGCGTCCGAAGGTTGATAAATTCCACAGTTTGACAAAAAACTAAGAAAGGCAATTCCAGTTAAAACAGTTAATATTCGACCTAGTTTTTGATACAAAAAAGTCATTGAATCTAATGGTATTTTATATCAATTTTTAATAGAAAATTACTATTTTAAAGGTCTAAAGATTAATGAAAAAGCCTTAGTTTATCTATATTACAGGCTAAAGTGTGATAAAATTACAACAATTTATAAAAATATAGGGATTACCTTATCTTTTCAATTCTTTTTCAATTGTCACGGTGTTATTTTTACACCAATTCATATGAATAATAATAATAAGCTTAAGAAGGAGTTAACTATGAATAAATTAGCAAAAATCGGAGTATCTGCATTGTGCGGATCTCTAGCTGCCGTAGCATCAGCACAAGCTGGTGAGATGTCAGTGTCAGGTGGAGCTACAGCAACATGGTCTAAAGGAGCACCAGGAACCACGGGTAACCCGATTGGTATGAATTCTGGTTTAACTTTTACTGGATCAGGTGAGCTTGATAATGGAACAACGTTTACGTTGACTGTTACTCATGCTGACCAAGCTGCTTACTCATCTGCAAATATAGTTATGACTGTCCCTGGTCTTGGTACAATTGGAATTGACCAAGGTGCTGGTGGACAAGGAATAGACCGTATTGACGATATGATGCCAACTGCATGGGAAGAAACTACTGGTACTAATGTTGGTACTGGTATGCAAACTATTGCAGGTGTTGGTGGATCGTCAAATATAGAATGGGGCTTAGACTCTGGAATGTTACCAGATGGATTGTCTGCGCATATTGCTTACTCTCCAAGTGCTGGAGGTTCGCAAGCGAACGACAAAGCTACTGGTGGTACTTCAGGAGCTCAAGGTTCTGGATGGGATGTTGTAATACAACATTCTGGTCTGTCTGACGGACTAAATGTGTTTGGTGGTTATTCGACGATTGATGTTTACACAGACGCTACAGCGGGTAGAACTGGTGATAGAAACCAAGTAGGATTTGGTGCGACTTACGCAATAGGCGCAACAACTCTTGGTTACCAGTATACTAAAGACGACATTCAAGCAGTTAGTGGTACTAACTATTATGAAAACCAAGCTTTTGGTGTTTCATTTAACGTGAATGACGATCTTTCTCTGAGCGCAGGTATGCACAATTCAGAAAGAAACCATACAAACGGAACAACAACTGAAGTTGAAGCAACTTCAATACAGATGGCTTACTCAATGGGTGGCGCATCTCTGAAAATTGCTCATACTGACGTTGATAACGCTAGCTACAGTACTGCTGTTAATAACGACAAAGACGGTTACACAGTTGCACTAACTCTAGCATTTTAATGAGTAATGGAGAAACAAACTATGAAAAATAAACTAACTAAAATCGGAGTTTCTGCATTATGTGGATCTCTAGCTGCCGTAGCATCAGCACAAGCTGGTTCTATGTCAGTGTCAGGTTCAGCACAAGCTACTTGGATGAAAGGTTCTCAAACAACTAATGGTAATCCAATTGGTATGAATTCTGGACTCACGTTCACAGGTACAGGTGAACTTGATAACGGAACTGCTGTTACCTATACGTTAACGCATGCTGACCAAGCTGCGTACTCTGCTGGTAGTATCGCACTAGCGACACCTAGCTTAGGTACTATAACAATCGGTCACGCGACTGGTGGTTTAGGTATCGGAGGCTATGATGATAAAATGCCGACTGCATGGGAAGAAACATGGGGTAATGGTGTAGGTACAAGTGTTAACCTACAAAAAGGTGTTGGTTCATCTTCAGCTATACAGTGGGCATCGCCTTCTATGATGGGTATGACGCTTAAAATTGCATACGCACCTAGAAATGCAGGTTCGGTAGCGAATGACAAAGCTACAGTCACAACGGACTCTCGTTTCGGAAGAGGAGTGGACGTTGTATTAGATATGGCACCAATCGAAGGTATGAACCTTTGGGTAGGTGGATCTGATACTGCAGACCAAGGTACTCAATATGCTACAGATGGTCTACAAAACAGAAACGACCACCAAGAAGCGACTGCAGGATTTACATACGCTATAGGGCCAGCAACAATTGGTTTTGCTAAAGCGTACGAAGTAACAGGTAACCAAGCTGTTGCTGAAGTAGATTACTATGTAAATACTATGTACGGTATCTCGTTTAACGTAAGCGACAACTTATCAGTAAGTGCTAATAGATTTGATGCTGAAAAACACGTGCATCAAGGATTCTCGCCAGAAATGAGAATTGATTCTTTACAAGCTGCTTACACAATGGGTGGAGCTACACTTAAATATGCAAGAACTGAAGTAGAAAATGCTGGATACTCTTTAGGCGCGTCTAAACAAAAAGATGCAAACGTATTCGCACTTTCACTAGCGTTCTAAAAATTATAAAGATTATTTCTTTAAAAAAACCGGCCTTTTATAGGCCGGTTTTTTTTTGAATAAACGAATACCTCCAAATCCTTCAATATTTAACATCTTAAGTTTACGAATATTGTTTTGATTAATTCCTCCTAACGCGAAACATTTTACTTTAGAATAGTAAGATAAAAAATTAAATTTATAAATATCAAGATAATTTTTAGATTTATTCATATAAAAAGTTGGTGCAAGAAATATTGCGTTGCATTTTTGTAAAAGCTTATCTTTAATTTCCTTTTGATTGTGAGCAGAACCTAAAATTAATATATTTTTTTTTTCGATATTTTGAAATTTTTTTACTTTATTAAATGCTGGAATATATATGCCGTTGGCCCTAACTTTAATGGTTAGCTTTATATCGTTAGAGACAAAGAGCTGGTAACGTTTTCTTTTACAAGCTTTTGCTATTTTTATTAATTCATCCTCTCTTTTTTTGCTCTTGCTATTATAATTTCTATAAATAATTCCTATATTTATGTTATTATTTTTAAATATTTGATCATCATAATGGTCAAGAAATATAAAGATTTTAGGTAAATTATTATGCATTCTGATACAAAAAGATTAGAATTTATTCAAAATAAAATTAAAGAAATTCTTAGCAGAAAACAACTAAAAACTAATCCTAAAATTATTGCGGTTACAAAAACTTGGTCGGCAAATAAAATTATACCATTAATTGATAGTGGGCATATTCACTTCGGCGAGAATAAAATACAAGAAGCTGAGACCAAATGGCCAGGTATTAAAAGCAAGTATAATAATTTACAATTACATATGCTAGGTAGATTGCAGTCAAATAAAGCAAAAAAAGCCGTTGAAATATTTGATTACATACATTCTTTGGATAGTGAAAAATTGGCCACAAAGCTAAATAAGTTTGAAAACGAACTAAACAAAAAAATTAAATTATTTATCCAAGTTAATATGGGTAACGAAAGTCAAAAATCTGGTATTTCTATAAATGATCTCGATAATTTCTATAATTTTTGTAAAAAAGATTTATCATTAAATGTTATTGGGCTGATGTGTTTACCTCCAATTAATTCTGATCCAAGTAAATATTTTAAAATTTTAAAAAATATATCAGAAAGATTGAATATAGCTAACTTAAGTATGGGCATGAGTGCAGATTATGAACAGGCAATATTATATGGCTCAACTTACTTAAGATTAGGTACAGTCATTTTTGGAGAAAGAAAAATTACTTAATAGAAATTTTAGTATTTTTATCAATCAGAGGAATAATTTTTAAAAAATCTTTATTTGATATAGCAACACAACCATTTGTTGGCTTGTACTTTTTTGAAGCTAAATGCAAAAAAATTGCGCTTCCCTTTTTTTTAATAACTGGTTTAAAATTATATTTAATATTAATTAATAAATCATAAATATGATCATTTCTGTATAATTTTTCAGCATTGTATTTGAATGGAAATTTTATTTGCTTATTGTATTTATTGCTTCTGCTGTCATCACACCAACCCATATTTTTTTTTATAATTTTTTTAGGAATTTTACATTTTGGAAGTTTAATTCTGTCTTTCCTATAGTATAGAGGTCCAATTTTGAAGATCCCCCTAGGTGTTGCCAAATCACCCTCTTTTTTGTAATTGGTAATTCCAGATTTACCTACACTACATTTTAATTTATAACGTTTATATAGCAAAAAATGCTTTTTAATTTTAATGTTCATATTAGTCATTTATGAATAAATTAACTATATCAATTTTTCAAAATCAAATCTTTTTAAAAATAATAAGTGAATTAAAGTTATTTTCTGAATTTGAGATAAAGTATTATGATGATCTTAGCTTATGTACAAAGGAGGCAGAAAATTACAAACATTTGGCTATTTTTTTTGATACTCAAGAAATTAAAAATAATTACACAAAAATAAAAAAAAGCAATTTTCCAAAAATAATTATTACAAAATCAGAAGACCAAAAAGGCATGATTCAAGGTAATTTTTTAGAAAATTTAAATATGCCTTTTAGCGCACTAGAATTGAAAAAAAAAATAATATTACTAATTTCTAAATATCAATTTAAGTCTAATTCTTTAATTAATTTAGGCAGCTATATTATTGATAAAAATGAGCGTAAGATTAAAAAAAATAATTTGGAACTTCAACTTACGGAAAAGGAAGTTAAATTTCTCATTCTATTTAGTCAACACAATAAGCCACTCCATAGAAATTTAATACTAAAATCAGTTTGGAACTATTCTTCAAAAACTGACACGCATACCGTAGAAACGCACATTCACAGACTCAGAAAAAAAATTCTGGAAAAATTTAATGATAATAAATTCATAAAAAATAATGAGGAAGGTTATTATATTTGAAAAAAAAAACACGGAATTTTATTGCTAGGGATTTATTTTCAAAAAAATATCGTAAAAGAATCGTTAAACCAAAAAAAGGCAAAGGAAGCTATAAAAGAAAAAAGAGAGTTAGTTTAATCTAGCTCCAATTTTTTGTATTATTTTTGAAGACATTTCAGTTCCTTTTTCTAAACTTTCTTTCGTTGATAAGTTATTGATATAACCATGTAAAAATCCAGCTGCAAAAAGATCACCTGCGCCAGTTAGATCGACAATTTTTAAATTCTTTTTACTTTCACATTCAATCACTTCATTTTTTTGTATAGCAATACTTCCTTTTTCGCCTCGTGTAATAACTATAAGTTTTCCTAATTTTTTCCCAAATGAAATAACTTCATCAAAACTTTTAGCATTTATTAAGGATAAAATTTCTTGTTCATTGGCAAAAGTAATATCTAGTTTATTTTTTACTAAATCAAAAAAACTTTTTTTATGCCGGTCAACGCAAAATTGGTCTGACAATGACATTGATGTTTTTTTGGAAATACTAATAGCTTTATCAAAAGCTTTTTTAGGCTCACCTTCGTCCCATAAATATCCCTCCAAAAAGATTAATTCGCAATTTTTAACTGCATTTTCATCAATATCTTTATCGTTAATTTTTCCTGCAACACCTAAAAAGGTACACATTGTTCTTTCAGAATCTGGGGTAATTAAAATCAAACAAGTTCCTGTTGGTATTGTCTCTTCTTTTTTTTGATAGCAATATTTTACTTTTTCGTCGATTAGGCTTTTTTCATATTTTTTCCCTAATTCATCATTATTTACTTTTCCGATATAAGAAACTACATTTCCTAACTGCGATAAACCCACAATAGAATTTGCAACAGATCCTCCTGCTATCGTTTCTTCAATTTTTAAATTTGATAATAATTTTTTAAATTCAGTTTCGTCGACAAGTTTCATTGTGCTTTTGGTAAGATTGTTTTTAGATAGAAAACTTTCTTCAACTTTACAAATTACGTCAACTATAGCATTTCCTATACCTAGAATTTTCATATTAAGCTTTCTTTGTTTTAAGTGGTGTTTTCCGGTCAGGATAGCAAGTGTTACAAATTTTACAAGTTAAACCATAACATTCTCGCGCTTTACAATATTCTCTTCCATAATAAATTATTTGAAGATGCAGTTTATTCCATGTTTTTTTTGGAAATAATCTTTTTAAATCTTTTTCTGTTTGTGTAACATTTTTGCCATTAGTTAAACCCCATCTTTGTGCTAGACGGTGAATATGAGTGTCCACAGGAAAAGCCGGAAGACCAAATCCTTGAGATATAACCACGCTTGCAGTTTTGTGTCCAACTCCAGGAAGTTTTTCAAGCTCTTCGAAAGTTTTAGGAACTTTTCCACTATGCTCATTTATTAGTTGTTTTGAGAGAAAATAAACACTTTTAGCTTTAACTCTAAAAATACCAATTTTTTTTATTAACTTTTCAATTTTTTTTCTTCCTAATTTTACAAAATGCTCAGGTTTATTGTATTTTGGATATATATTTTTTGTGACATTATTTACATTAACATCAGTAGTTTGGGCTGACAAAAGAACAGATATTAGTAATGTAAATTTGTTTTTGTATTTTAATGGAATAGGTGTTCTAGGATAAATTTGGTTCAGAATTTTTAATATTATTTTGGCTCTTTTTTTTTCATTCATTATTCAAAATTCAAAACGTTTCTCATAGAATAAAGACCTGGTTTTTTGCTAATTAACCACTTAGCAGCAGATAGAGCTCCCTCTGAGTACAAAGCCCTATCAAAAGCTTCGTGATTTAAGGTAATAACCTCTTTTCCGCTTGAAAAAGCAACTTCATGTTTACCGACAATTTCACCTTTTCTAATAGAATTAAAGTTGATTTTTTTGTTATACGGAAATGATTTTTTGTTCAAATATTTTTTACCCATCAATTTATAAAAGTCTTTATTTTTGCCAGTCGCAATTCCTTGCCCAAGCATCAGGGCTGTTCCTGACGGATGATCTTTTTTATGTTTATGATGAATTTCAAAAACCTTACTTAAAAAATTATTTCCTAGAGATTGTGAAGAGATTTCAGTCAAATACATTAGCAAATTAATTCCCACACTCATGTTACCAGCTTTAAGTATTGGTATTTTTTTAGAGTAATTTTTAATTAAACTTTCTTCTTTTTTGGAAAAACCAGTAGTTCCAATAACTACTCTTTTTTTAAGTTTAGAGGCAATTTTTAGGATTTCTAATGTACTTTTTGGAACCGTGAAATCTATAATAATATGTGCTTTTTTAAATGCAGATTCAGAATTTAACTGGAGTTTTAAACCAGACACTTTTCTATTAATAATTTTATTTTCTGTAACTGCAACTAATTTAAAATTTTTATTATTTTTAGAAGATTTAACTAGTTGGTCTCCCATTCGACCAAGACATCCTGTAATTGCTAGATTAATTTTTTTCATTTAATTTTTCCAAAATTTTTTAGCTTTTTCAAAAAAATTTTTTATACTTGGATTGGTTTTTGCATCTTCCAATTTTTTAAATTCTTCAAGTAGATTTTTTTGTTCTTTTGTTAGAGCAACAGGAACCTCAGTTACGGCCTGAATATACAAATCTCCAAATTCTCTATTCCTCATTATCGGCATTCCTTTCCCTTTTAATCTAAATTGTTTACCATTCTGGGTTCCTGGAGGAATTTTTACTTTTGCCTTTCCGCCGTCAATAGTTGGTACTTCAACAGTTACACCTAAAGCTGCATTTGCTAAAGAAATAGGAAATTCAAAAAAAAGATTTTCTTCAGATCTTTTAAAAATACTATGAGGTTTTACTGACACAAAAATGTATAAATCTCCATCTCCTCCTCCCTTTATACCTGCTTCTCCCTTACCTGATAATCTTATTCTTGTGCCATCATCTACTCCTTTAGGTATATTTGTTGATATTTTTTTTCTAGTTTGTTTTTTTCCTATACCTTTACATTCTTTGCATAAATTTGAAATTTGTTCTCCTGAACCACCACATCCTGGACAGGTTTGTTGAATTGTGAAAAAACCTTGACTAGATCTTACACTTCCTTGACCACCACAAGTATTACATGAAATTGGTTTAGAGCCAGGCTCTGAGCCATGCCCACTACACCTCATACATCTATCTGAAGAAGAAAAAATAATTTCTTGTTTTTTTCCATAATAGGCCTCTTCTAAAGAAATTGATAAATCATATCTCAAATCTTCTCCTCTAAAGTTAGAAGATCTTCGTTGTCTTCTTCCTCTTGTTCCACCAAATCCTTCAAAAAAGTCATCAAAAATATCTGAGCCAAAAATATCAGAAAAAGCACTTGAAAAATCAAAGTTTGAAAAACCACCTCTTCCAGCAGCTCCTTCAAAAGCTGCGTGTCCGAATTGATCATAATTTGCTCTTCTTCCTTTATCCGAAAGTACATGATAAGCCTCACTTGCTTCTTTAAATTTATTTTCTGAAGCTTTATCGCCTTTATTTTTATCTGGATGATATTTAAGAGCTAACTTTCTGTAAGCTTTTTTTATTTCTTCATGAGAAGCTGATTTAACAACACCCAAGACTTCATAATAATCTCTTTTTGCCATAAATTTATTAACATCTTTATGTCTTTAGCCTTAAGCACTCTTCTCTTTATCTTTATCTTTTTTATCTTCTTTAACTTCTTCAAAATCGGCATCAACTACATTATCTTGTTTTTTATCTTTACTTTCTGATTCTTTATTTTGTTGAGCACCTTTTTTCCCAGTTTCTTTTTGCTGATTTTTATATACAGCTTCCCCTAGTTTCATGGAAGCTTGAACTAAAGTTTGTGTTTTATTTTTAACTTCTTCAGTATTAGTACCTTTAAGTGCATTTCTTAAATCAGAAATTGCAGTTTCTATAGTTTTTTTTTCTACTTCAGAAATTTTACTTCCATGCTCCTTCATATTTTTTTCAGTTGCATGAATAATTGTGTCTGCTTGGTTTCTTACATCAACAGACTCTCTTTTCTTTTTGTCAGATTCTTTATTAGCCTCAGCATCTTTTACCATTTTTTTTATATCTTCATCACTAAGACCTCCAGAAGCTTGGATTTGGATTTTTTGTTCTTTACCAGTTCCTTTGTCTTTAGCGGATACACTTACTATTCCATTAGCATCAATATCAAACGCTACTTCAATTTGTGGAACGCCTCTTGGGGCATTTGGTATTCCAACTAATTCAAAATTTCCCAATAATTTGTTATCAGCAGCCATTTCCCTTTCACCTTGTAAAACTCTAATAGAAACTGCTGGTTGATTATCTTCTGCAGTTGAAAAAACCTGACTTTTTTTCGTAGGAATTGTTGTATTTTTTTCAATAAGCTTTGTAGAAACTCCTCCCAAGGTTTCTATTCCCAATGAAAGAGGTGTAACATCTAAAAGCAATACATCTTTAACATCTCCTTGCAAAACACCAGCTTGAATCGCGGCTCCCATAGCTACTACTTCATCTGGGTTTACACTTTTATTTGGATCTTTCCCAAAAAAAGTTTTTACGGTCTCAGCAATTTTTGGCATTCTTGTCATACCACCAACTAAAACTACTTCATTTATCTCTGCAGCACTGAAGCCAGAATCTTTTAATGCAATTTCGCAAGGTTTAAGTGTTTTTTTTATTAGATCTTCTACTAGCGCTTCTAATTTCGCTCTTGTTAATTTTATATTAATATGTTTTGGACCAGTCTTATCTGCTGTAATAAATGGTAAATTAATTTCTGTTTGTGCAGCGGAAGACAATTCAATTTTTGCTTTTTCAGCAGCCTCCTTTAGTCGCTGGAGTGCTAATTTATCTGTTCTTAAATCTATTCCGTTATCTTTTTTAAATTCGTTAGCTAAATAATCAACGATTTTATCATCAAAATCTTCACCACCTAAAAACGTATCTCCATTAGTTGATTTAACTTCAAAAACTCCATCGCCAATTTCTAAGATTGATACATCAAATGTGCCACCACCTAAATCATATACTGCTATTTTTTTTCCACCTTTTTTTTCTAATCCATAAGCAAGCGAAGCTGCGGTAGGTTCGTTTATAATTCTCAAAACTTCTAAGCCTGCAATCTTACCAGCATCTTTCGTTGCTTGTCTTTGTGAATCATTAAAGTAAGCGGGTACTGTAATAACAGCTTTTGTAACTGCTTGACCTAAATATTTTTCAGCTGTTTCTTTCATTTTTTGCAAAATGAAGGCAGATATTTGTGATGGTGAATATTTTTTATTTCTTGCCTCTAACCAAGCATCTCCATTTTCTGATTTTATAATTTTATACGGAGCCTTTGAAACATCTTTTTTAACACTTTCATCCTCAAAATTTCTTCCAATTAATCTTTTAACAGCAAATAGAGTATTTTCAGGATTGGTAACCGCCTGTCTCTTTGCCGATTGACCAACTAACTTTTCATTATTTTCTCCGAAAGCAACAACAGAAGGGGTTGTTCTTGCTCCTTCAGCATTTTCTAATACTTTTGCTTGACTACCATCCATAATAGCTACACATGAATTAGTAGTTCCTAAATCAATTCCTATTACTCTACTCATAAAATTAAATTCCTTTCATTGCTATATGGGTGTTTTTTTTACCACTACAAGCCAGAAAGTCATTTTTTAGTGTCAATTTTTTCGGCTTTTTTATCATTAACTTCATTTTTTTTATCACCTTCATCCTTTTTTTTGCTTACCCCGACCAAAGAGGGTCTTAAAAGTCTATTATTCATCATGTAACCTTTTTGTATTTCTTGGATAACAATACCAGACTGTTTTGTATTATCTTCTATTTCCAACATCGCTTGATGAAAATTTGGATCAAATTTTTTGTTTAAACACTCAATTGAGTCAATGCCATTTTTTTTAAAAATAGAAACTAAATCCTTTTTGACAACTTCAATTCCTTCAAGAAATTTATCCAAATCTTTGTTATTTTTTAATGTAGCGTCACTTTTAAATGAATTAACAGCTCGATCAATATTATCTAGTAGCGACAAAGATTCTTTTGCAAAGTTAAAACCACCAAATTCAAAAGCTTCTTTAGTTTCTTTTTCAAATCGTCTTCTTTGGTTTTCCATTTCAGCCATTGTTCTCAAAAGTTTATCTTCTACAATTTTTAGTTTGTCTTCAATTTTTTGCTCTTTATTATTATCAATGTCTTTTTTTTCTGGGTCTAGTTTGTGAATTTTATCTTTTACTTCCGATTTAGACTTATCTTCATTTTTTTTATCTGGTGTTGTCATCATTTTGTTATATGGTCACTTTAAAAAAAAATACTAGTATTAAATGAAAAAAATTAAAGAAATTATAATTGGCACAAATAATGATGGAAAATATAGGGAAATACGTGCCTTGTTACCTAAAAAAATTAAAAAATATACACCGAAAAAGTTTAAAATTGCAGAGCCTAAGGAAAATGGCAAAAGTTTTAAAGAAAATTCATTTATAAAAGCCTCATATTTTTCTAAGAAAACTAAATTAGTTTGCTTATCAGATGATTCAGGATTGGAAATTGATACTTTAAAAGGCGCACCAGGAATTTATTCAGCCAGATGGGGTGGAAAGAAAAAAAATTTTAATGTTGCAATCAACAAAATTTTTAAAGAAATGAAAAAAATTAAAAAAAAATGGAAACATAAAAATAAAGCAAGATTTATATGTTGTCTTACTATATTTTGGCCCAACGGCAAAAGTTATTCAAGCATAGGTATTGTAAAAGGTAAAATTTCAGATAAGAAAAAAGGAAAAAAAGGTTTTGGTTACGATCCTATTTTTATACCGAATGGATATAAAAAAACTTTTGGAGAAATGAATTTGAAACTTAAAATGTCAATTGATCATAGATATAAAGCGTATTTAAAAATAAAAAATTTTTTTAATTAATTCACTTTTTTGAAATTTTTTTCTGATATTTTGTAAATTTTAAGTTTTTGTTTACTAATATTATTAGCAATAACAAATTCTCCATGTAGTCCTTTAAAACCATCTTTGTTATATAACTGGCTAACTTTAAACTGAAAATTATTATTTATCCAACAATAGTAAATTAATCCTAAGGCGTCATAGGCTAATATTGAAACTTTGTTAGGCTGCTCTTTATAAGTTTCAAAGTATTTTTTATT
>CACIWQ010000002.1 GCA_902590395.1 uncultured Pelagibacteraceae bacterium | reverse complement strand
TTAGCTTCTTGACCTTGAAATTTATCTATCGTACCCACTCTAGATCCTTTACCTAACACTTTAGTTAAATGGTTTACTTGCATATTAAAGGGGGCAACTACCATTACATCATCATTGGTAATTTTACTTTTTTTACTACTTTCTACTATCTCTTTACCTTTAATTTTATCAAAATATTTTTTAATAGTTTTAGATTCTTCATCAGATTTTTGAGTACAATCACTATGAGTGGCTGGCAAATAGTAAATGCCTTCATTTCCAATATCCTTAAGTGATAAAGAAACTTTTCTTTCGTAAGTAATTGCGTGTGGTTTTAATCTTGATTCATAAAAACTATCAGAAACATATTTACATATTTTTTCATTTAACCTTCTTGTTTTATCTAAAAATATACCTCTGTTATGGGGAATCGTGTCATGATCTTCTAATAAAAAGTTTAAAGAACTTTTACCTGAGTTTTTAGAGTGCGTTCCTTTAATAGGTTGAGAAAGTTGCATTTGATCACCAATAAGAACTATATTTTTTGTACTCGTGGCAATAGCTATTGAATTTGCCAATGATACTTGTCCAGCTTCATCAATAAAAACATAGTCTAATTTTTGATCTAATCTTGGGTCGGAGAATAGCCAAGCTGTTCCAGCATATATTAGACAATTTTTTGTAACTAATTCGATGCGTGATTCCCTAATATTTTTTCCATTAAATTTATCAATTTCCTTTGAAGATTTTTTAAAACCTTCAAATTTGAAATTTTCTTCTGCTGCCAACTCCTCAATTTTAAGTAAAAGATTGTTTATCGCTTTATGTGAGTTGCTATTTATTCCAACCTTTTTTTTATCCTTAATTAAGTTTAGTATAATTTTTGCAGAAGTATATGTTTTACCAGCACCTGGTGGTCCTTGAATTAATAAAAAAGATGAATTAAGTTTTTTAACAGCGTTAGTGGATTCATCAATAATATCTTTTGAATAATCAATAATAGCTTCTCCAGATTTTAAAGATTTAATATCTGGATAGTTGTTTTTTAAAAAGTCTTCAATACATTTATATTTCGTTTTTTTATTGTTCGAAAAATCTTCAATGAATTTGTATAATGCCGCAGATATTACCCCTGTCTTTGGACTGCTCGGGGGTCCTAGGTTTGCGATTTTAGGCATCCCGTCTCTTAAGGCTAATTTTCTTTTTTCTATAGATATTTCTATAAAATTTTCATTTTCATCCAATTCTTCTATTTTTTCTATTTTACCAATACCTTTTTCAAAAATATCAGATGCATAGGTTCCTTCCTTAATCTTAAAATTTTGGTCATTGAACTTATATTTAAATCTTTTTCTTTTAGGATTTTCCTCAGCTATTTCTTTTATAAGAACACAATTTCCAATACACTCTGGATCATCTTCAAGTTCTTCTGGAGATTTTCTCATTCTATCGTAATAAGCCCAAATATCTGGTTTTGCCTCACGTCTATGAAAACCCACAAGGCTAATTAGATCGTCTACAATTTTTGTATTCTCTTTATTTCTTTTTTTTTCTAATTGATTAATTAAATCAATTTCTTTTTTTTCAAAATCTTTAAATTCAGAATTCATGTCTTTTTCTTCATCGCTTTGTGAAAAATCAGGAATATTATCAGGCTTATGTTCAAGCAAGAATTTTCTTAGATCATAAGTAGAAACGGTATCCTCTTCATTATAACTCATTATATCCTTCATTAATTTTTGATCATTGGTCGCGCACCAGTCATCAAACAACCTAATACTATCATCAGCAGTTTTTACTTTTGCAACTCTTTCTTTACGATAGAACTTTTCAATTGTTTTAAGCGAAAGATCTTTTTCAGACGTTTGCATACACTGTTCAACAACTCTATATAAATCTATAAATTTTTCTTGCCTTAATAATTTATCAATCAGATTTACTCCCTCTGGAAAGGTTGAAGAGTATTCGTTAGAAAGATCTTTGAGTGCTCGTTTTTCATAATCATTATAATGATAAATAAAAGCGTCTGGGTATTTATCAAAATGTTTTTTTAAAAAATGTATTAATTCCTCAAAAATTCTTTTTTCTTCACTTTGTTGATATTTTTTAACTATAAAACTTTTATATTCATTTTTTTTATTATTTAAATAAAAAATACCATGTAAGTATTCAAAGGGTCTCTTTTCTGATTGTGGAAAACCTTCAATATCATAAAAAATATCTCCTTCATTTTCTTTTGGCAATCTGTAAAAACCCCTACCTGCTTCTGTTTCGTTAAAAATAAATTTGCTTTTTCCAGTAAGCCGCTTTTCTTCTTGTAATTTAGCCTGTTGTACAAGTTTTATTTTTGTAGACGGATTTATTTTGGATTTAATTTTATTTGCACTTGTTTTAGCTAAAGCTTCAACTGTTTTAATTTTCTCTTTTTTTAATTTTACAACTTGTGACTTATTAATTTTAGCAACTTGGTTGATATAATTATCATCTTCCCATCTTTTTTCACAGACATCTAACCATGGGCAATACTGACAGTAAGAACATTTTTCTGGGTAGATATCTGATTTTTTTAATTTTGGTAAAAGATTTTCAAACCTGTTTCGAGTGTATGTAAAGTAATCAATAAATTCATTAACTTTGTATTTATTAAATTTATTATTGCCATCAATTAAATACATGTGTCTCGGTAGTAGATTTTGTATTTTACCAAGTAAGTATGAGTAACCAGTTATTTGTAAGACATGTTTAGGTCTAAGGTTTTTAGTGATTTTTGTATCGTATACTTCATAACTATAGTTGCCTAAATCAGATTTAGTATTTACTTTCAATAAAAAATCAGCTTCACCTCTAAAATTTTTTTCAATAAAATAAGCTTTATAAATAAGTTTATAACCTTTAGTTAAAGCCTGCTTGGTTGCATCAAACCTTTTTTCATCTGATAATTTGTCGTTTATTGTAATGCTTTGATTATGTTTGTTTTTAAATAATTTAAAATGTTTTGTCTCATGCTCTATTCCATACTTAATTCTTAATTTTAAATCAGCGCTAATCTCTCTTTTTTTTAATTTTTTTTCGTCAGCAAGAAGATCATTTTTAATATGATATTTACAAGAGACAAAGTTATTTAAGTCAGTAGGTGAATATAAAATTTTATCTTTACTTAACCTCATTTTTTATGTTTTGACCAATTTCATTTTTAAGTATTTCAATTTCTTTTTCACACTTTTTATAGTAATGCCATGTTCTAAGTTTTGAAAGATAATTTAAAAAGTTTATTGGCAAGAAATAAAGTTTGAAAACAAATGATAATAGAGGTCTATTTTTGTAAAACTCTTTCGAAACTTGCTCAGTAATATCTTTGTGCAGCAAGACTTCAGAAAAATAGGTTGCCCACTCTTTTCTATTAGCTAATCTTTCTTTTAAAACATAAGTAGAGTATTTTTTTTTATATATTTTATCCATTAATGCACCGTTCTTTCTTTTTTCATATATTCGTAAGTAATTTTCATAACACCTAGTCTCACGGACATCATAAAGTTTTTCCAATTATCTTCATGTTTGTTGGGATTGATCCATGGAAGGTCCTTTTGGTCGAGTGAAAATACATAACAAATTGTTTCATCAACTTGGTTTAGAAAAAGCTGATGATCCTCAGGAGATAGCAAAGCTAAAAGCCTTACTAATTTCTCATTTTCTGATTTTTTGAATTTATTGCTATTTTTTTTAACTTTCATGTTTTTCCTTTCGAGCTTTAGATTCACCAAAAGGAAAAATAAAAAACTATAAACGCTATAGATGTATCTTGCCTAATAACAAAACATAAAGCTTTGTTTTTTTTTAGTTATACGCGTGAAAGGAAAGAGTATTTATACTGCAAGAACATCTACTTAAAAACAGTGATAAATGCTCTTTCCTTTCAATTTATAAACTCAATATAATCATTTATTATAAAATTTCAAGTAACATTTAATTACTAGGTGTGGATGGAATTATAAGAAAGTTAAATAATAATTTTTGATGACTAAAAAAAAAGAAAAAACAAAAAAACAATATATAATTGATTTTTTTAAGAATGAAGAAAATCATAACAAATATTTTCAACTATCAGAAATGGATAGTGAAATAAAAACTGCTTATGAAAAAGACACAGGGTCTAATAAAATTTATACGCACAGAACAATAAGAAATTTACCAAAATATGGTGACTCGCAGCTAAATGGAATAGTAGAAAAATCAAAAAGAGGCACATATATATTTCGACCTGGTAAAAAACGAGTGAAACTTAAAAGTCCTTTTAATCAATTAACAAAAAATAAGATTAAAAAAAGAGACAATTATCAGTGTCAATGGTGTAAAAAAAAAGAAACACAAAAAGAACCTTTGGCCGTTGATCACATAATACCTGAAGATGATGGTGGTGAAGGCATTTATGAAAATGGAATTACTTTATGCACAGTGTGCAATAATAGAAAGAAAAATCTTAAAACAAGCTCATTTGGAAAAAATATGTTTAAAAATTACTTAGTAGTATCAAAAAAAAATAAAGATGAAAAAGCAGAAAAATTTTTAAATGATTTACTTAAAGTATACGAAAAACATAATTTAGAATAATATAAATCGATTAAATTTTTTTAGCGTAATGTTCTAAATGACTTTGAATCTCTTTTCCAACTTCTCTTACAACATTCACAGCTACTGAATTTCCCAATTGTTTCATGGCTTGGTTTTCAGAAACTGGCATTTTAAAAGATTTAGGAAAACCCATCATTTTAAGACCTTGTTTGGGTTTTATTCTCACAACTTTTTTATTCACGATATAGCCATCCCAATTTCTTCTATCCATAATTGGTGATCTTCCGCCCCCAACTCTTAAAGTAAATCCTATTTTTCTTTCTTTTTTACCCTTCATATCGGTTGAAACAAAACCTCCAAAAATATCAGAAACTGTTTTTTTCAAAGGGATTTCTCTAGGATAGGTAAAACCTAATTCTTGGTACATTTCCTTTAAATATGGTTTGTAAAAACCAACCATATATACTCTTGGCCTGTGCTGGGGAAGACCAAAGTCGGAAGCTTTAATTATCTTATAATCAAAAGTATAATTTAAATTTTGAAGCGCTTTATATATAATTTTAAAAGTGCGCCCTTTGTCATGATTTTTTAAATGTCTTACGTTTTCTAAAAAGAAAGCTCTAGGCTTTTTAATCCTTAAAATTTCTTCAATTGAAAAAAATAAATTACCGTCTTTATTATCTTTAAACCCTCTTTTGTGTCCTGCCTGAGAAAAAGGCTGGCAGGGGAAACCAGCACATAAAATGTCAAAATCAGGTATTTTTTTAAAATTTACTTTCCAAATATCGCCAGCAAATAAATTTGGATCGTTTAAATAAGTTTCTTTAAAATTTGCTGCGTAAGTTTTCCTAGCAAATTCATCTATTTCAGAAGTAAACACACATTTCATTCCTAAAGAATTTAAAGCTAAGTGAAATCCTCCAATACCAGCAAATAAATCAATAAATTTTAATTTTTTATTCATATAGAATCATACATATTTATTTAAACTAGTAGATGATTATAATCGAGTCATCTTGACTCACATAATTATACACTTGATTTATCCCAAAACGATCTAGTCCTGTGTCTAGTTTAAAGAGTGTTTTTAGTTAATTTTTATGGGAATTATTTTTGATGAATTTTAAATTGTCCGCGTAACTAGTGTGAACTAGACTTAACTAGACTGAACGAGACTGTCCCGCTGACACATTAAATAATCGCCAGCTTCCTGTATGATTTTCCAAAGTTTACTTGCGTTTTCTTTGTTCATGCTTGATTAATCAATTTTCTAACTTTATTGAGATCTTTTAAAGTATCAACAGATATAGACTTACGACTCATTTTTATCATCTTTACTTTAATACCCAATTCCAAAAACCGTAAAATTTCAATATCCTCTTTTTTTTCAAAAAAAGTCTTATTTTTAACATTGCTAAATTTAATTATGTATTTTCTTGGAAAACAATAAGCAAGTACCTGTCTATAAAAACGTTTATCGTTTTCATTTTTTTTTAACAAATTGGCATTTCTTGAAGCAAAAACTAAAAAATTATTTTGGTCTACAACAACTTTTGGAATACTTCTATTAAATACGTCTTTTTTTTCAGTTATATCCGTATATCCCAACAGTACATTTTTTTTGAATTTGTTTTTTTCTTTTACAAGTTTTCTAATATCATTTGGATTAAATATAGGTTCATCACCCTGAATATTAATATAATGATCGTATTTAGTTTTTTTAGCAATTTCTGCAACTCTATCTGAACCTGTGAGGCATTTTTTGCTTGTGCGATAATAATTGAAGCCCTGATTTTTTACTTCTTCAATAATTCTTTTATCATCTGTTGCTACAAATATTTTTTTTTTATCAACAGCTTTTGCGCATTGATTACAAGTTCTTATTATCATTGATTTACCTTTAATTTGCTTTAAAGGTTTTCCTGGAAGTCTTGAAGAGTTATACCTTGCAGGAATTATTAATATAAAATTATTTTTTTTCACTTACAAAATGATTTTTAACATCATATTTAGATTTAGTCAGTGTCATTATCTTTGCTTTTGGGTAATTCTTTTTTGATAAGTGAAAAATTTTGTTCATTTCATAATTCAGTTTATAACCCCCTTCAAAACCATCAAAACCTGCAAGAAATATTTTATTAGCACCTCCAATAATTGATATTGAAATTGCGTAACCAAAAGAAATGTTATTAGGAATTATAGTATAATTTTTGTAACATCTAAATTCATTATATTTTATTTCAAAATCGTAATTTAATACTTTATAAGTTTTTTTAAATCCTAAAGATTTCAATATTTTTTCTGGTAATATTATTGGCTTATCAAGCTTGCTGTAATTTTGATGATCAACAATAATTCTTGGTTCATTACATGTTACGTAGTAATCAATTAATTTTTCAGGTATAAGTTTATTTATATTTATACTTAAAATAAGAGGTTTTTTTAGCAAAATAAATTTTTCTACTATTTTGATATTTTTTTTATCTTTGAGAGAGGGACCTTGACCAAGTATTAATATGTCTCTGCTTTGACACCAACTAGAGGAATTCCAAATTAATTTATTTTTATTTTTTATAATTGATGGTTTGTTTAAGAATTTTGGATCATAACTTTTTGCGTTAACTTTTGATAAATTCAATATTAATTTATTTATCTCTTTTTTATTGTATCTTTTGTCTTTGGTTAATTCTTGTATGAAAGAAGGATGTATATCAAATTTAGCTGCATATTTATAATATTTTGAAGGTCCCCATTTATATTTTTTTTTTAAATCATCAAAGTATCCTTCTGAAATATTTCTTATTTTAGATGACAAGTAATTATATTTATTAAAATATTTTAGTAAGCTTTCCGTGGAGACATTACCAGCTCCTCTTCCCATACCTCTAATAGTTCCATCAATCCAAGTTGCCCCATGTTTGTATGCCTCTGTTGCATTTTTAAAAGCTAATCCGCAATTGTTATGACTATGAAAACCAAATTCTTTTTTCCAGTATTTCTTTATTGTGATACACAAATTTTTAACGTGTTTTGGATTAAGATTTCCAAATGAGTCAGCAAAATAAAAAATATCCACATTATTCCAACTTTTAATTAATTTAATACAATTGATTAAATCTTCTTTTTTAATTGTATTAATTTGCATCAAGTTTAAACACGTTTTTACTCCCTTTTTTTTAAATTCTGATAAGTATTTTTTCATTTTCAAAAGATCTTTATATTTAACAGCAATCCGAACAATACTTATCTTACGCGTATTGTTGTTAAAAACTGATTGAATTTTTTTTTTAAAATTAAATTTTTTTTCAATAAAGTCTGAACCATTAAACATTATAGCTATTTTAAATTTAATTTTATTATTTATATATTTTTGTATTTTTTTCTCAGAGATATAAGCAAATTCTCCAAATTTATAATTTTTTTCAAAAAAATGAAATCCTATCTCAACAACATCTATATTTGATTGATTTATTTGTTTTAAGTAATTAGCAACTTGGGTGTCTTGGAAATTCCAGTTATTATAATAACCACCATCTCTTAAAGTGCAGTCTAGTAATTTAATTGTATTCATATTATTTGATCAACATATATATTGATATTCATTTGAAAGATTCTTTAATTTTTTCATCCTTATTTATAAATAATTTTTAATATTTTACTAGTGTTTTTAGTGAATCTTTATGCGATTAATTTTTTACCAACTTTAAATTGTCCGCGTAACTACTGTGAACTAGACTTAACTAGACTGAACGAGACTGTCCCGCTGACACAGTAAATAATCGCCAGCTTCCTGTATGATTTTCCAGAGTTTACTTGCGTTTTCTCTATTCATTTCTTTTCGGTTGATGTTATATCTGCTCCAGTTGTAGGATCCAGCTCGATTCCTAATGGTGTAATATTTCTTGGGAGTGGCGTAAATGTAGATTCAGGATTATCTTCGTAAGGTCTTTTAGTTATTCTATATAATCCAAATATACCAATAATTAGATGAAAGAATAATAAATGAACGAAGAATCCATTAGTTCCAAATTTATTCATTAGCAACGAACATATAAAAGGTCCACACATTGCACCCATTCCAAATATAATTTGCATTCCTCCGCCAGCAGCAACGAATTTTTCTTTGGGTATATAATCATTTACATAAGCAAGATTTAACGTAAACAAAGGAATAGCCAATCCCGCATAAAGTGACACATACGCAAAAAACATTATTTTATCTATCCCGACATTTGTTGCTAAATACATATTTTCTAATGAAGTGCCAGAAGCAAAGATTGCTAGTAAGCAAAAAATAGTGGAAAAAAAAGTACAGAGAATTATTATTATTCTTCGATCGCTTTTGTCAGAATAATAACCTATAGGCCACTGAAATATACCACCAAAAATTGTTACTAAAAAAAGCAATAAAGATATTTCAAAGATAGTAAAATTCATTGCGGCTGCATATACAGCTCCTAATGAAAATAACGCAGAATGTATAATTCCAGTACAAAACATACTTACGGTAGCAAGAGGGGAGGTTTTATACAAACCTTTTATATCGATGTATCCTAACTTCCTAAACTTAGGTGGTTTACGTTTAGTAAGCAAGATAGGAATTAACGCAAAAGACAATAATAAAGAAATTAATATAAAAGGTTCATATTTTTCAGGACTGCTAAAATTTAACAGAAGAGTTCCTAATGCTAATCCTATTAAAGTAATAAACATATAAATGGATAGTAGTTGACCACGTGTTCTGTTATTTGCCCGATCGTTTAACCAACTTTCCATAACGATAAAAATACTTACAAGACTAAAGCCTGTTACAAATCTTCCAAAAGTCCAGACCACTGGATTTACAAAAATTGCATGAATCAAAATACTAAGTGAAGCCATTGATGCAAAAGCAGCAAAAACTCTTATATGGCCAACTTTTCCAACAAGTTTAGGAATTGTATTAGCGCCAGCAAAATAACCTATAAAATAACCAGACATTATTGCTCCTACTGCTAAAAAATTAAATTCTTCTATTACGGATCTGACTCCGAGCAAGTTTCCTTGAAATCCATGTGCTACCATAATCACAAAGTAGCCGCTAAAAAGAGCCCAGGAATTTTTAAATATCTTGCTCATAGAAAGAAGAGTGTACTTAAACTTTTGTTAAATGAAAAGCAATGGGGTAATTATTAAGTTTTTTTGAGGGCCAAAATAGAATGGGCTGCTATTGTTATAATTATAACAGTACCCCCTATAATGGTTTCCAAACTTGGTTGTTCCTTTATTACAAACCACACCCAGAGTGGTCCAAAAATAGTTTCTAGAAGAAAGAAAAGATTTACTTCTGCTGCTGTAATATACCTTGGTGCTAAAGTTACCAAAACAAATGGTATAGCAACACACATTATACACATTAGAGGCACTATCCCTATATCATTACCTTCCAATCTAAGTCGATCAGCAAATAATAAAGCGATTAGCGCAACCATTAATTTTCCTAACATTGCCGAAGGTACCAGATTAATTTTTTTTACTGATCTTATAATAACCGCTCCAACCGCCAAACCTGTTGCACAAATTAAACCTAAGAAATTTCCTAAAAAATCACCAGCTTCTAAAGCATCATAAAAAATATATACTACTGATAAAGTTGTAATTGTTATAGCTATCCACGTTTTTTTATCAGGATTTTCTTTTAAAAAAATAAAACTAATAATGGCTGACAACATTGGAGCCAAAGCAATCATAATTAGTGTGTTAGCAACATTAGTATTTTCAATTGAAATTACGAAGACAATATTAGTTATTGTGAAAACACAAGCATAAGCAAAACCATGCCAACCATTATTTATAATTTTTTTAAGTAATTCTGTTTTATAAATAATCAATAAACCTAAAAAAACTACTAAAAACGGAATAAATCCTCTGTAAAATATAAGATTCCAAGATTCAAGATTGGCTAAGCGTATTAAGAGAGAATCGGGAGTAATAAACATGATACCAGTGAATGCTATTAACATTCCTTTTTTTTGGTCATTATATGACATAATTTTTTTCAATCGATTTTAATTCTTCCAGACTTTTGATCTTATTTGAGCAAGTTTTATTTTTACAAACTACTAAATAATTTTCATTTGGATCTTTTTTGTAAACAAAAATAGAAGATTTTAAATATTTATTTTTTACATATTTATGAATATCGTTATATTTTTTAATGTCTCCAAAAAAATTGAAAGTGATTAGTTCTTCGCACATATCTAAATTTTTCATATAACTTACCATTTGAGATGCGTGCAAATTTAAAAAAGAATGAAGACTTTGAACTAATTCTTGATTCATATTTTTCCAAATGTTTTCTCCAGTAATTATTTCAAGTTTTTTACAGTTTATTAAAAAAATACTATTTCCATTAGGAATGTTATGATCACCTATGTCGCTTGGTGAAACAAAAAGGTCATTGTCAGTAATTGGATTTTTTTGTAACATTTTATTATTTTTGTCATAAAACAAATCCCAGGTTTCTTGCATGGTTTTTTTGGCGTCATTTAAAAAATTTATCTCGCCCGTAGTTTCATAAAAGTTGATCATTAGTTGAGAAAGATAGACATAATCTTCAAGAAATACTTTTACGCCTTCTTTATCTTTGTAGCAGTGAAATATTCCCTCACTAGTCATTTTTTTTATTACTTGATAATTATTTTCAGATAATTTTTTCCAATCTTGTCTATCAAATACTTCCGACACAAAAACTAAAGTGCTTATCCAGTATGCATTTAGATCTATCTGTGTTTTGTCGTCGAAAAATGGTAGAACCCTCTTTGTTCTAACATTCAATAATTTATTTTTTATTTTTTTTAATTTTTCGTTGTCTTCTTTTTCTGGTTTTATACTCTTTTCTATTAGGATATTTTTACCTTCCCAATTTCCATTTTCAGAAATATCAAAATATTTGGCAAAAAAATCGTAATCTTTTTCAAGTATCTCTCTTAATTCCTTGTCATCCCACACATAATATTTTCCTTCGATGCCTTCGCTGTCAGCATCAAGCGCGGAACCTAATAAATTATCTTTGTTTTTAAAAGCTTGATTAATAAATTCTACAGTTTGTATAAGTTTATCTTTATAATAATCATTTGGTTCTTCAAGATAAAATTGACCCAACAAATTTACAAAAAGGATATTATCATAAAGCATTTTTTCAAAATGAGGAACAATCCACCTGTCATCAGTTGCGTATCGCGCAATCCCGCCCGACAAGTGATCATACAATCCTCTTGAACATACATTTTTAAGTAAAATTTTTACCGCATCATAAAATTTTTTATTTTTTGTTTTTTTATAGAAATATAATAAACTTTCAAAAATATAAAATTGAGGAAATTTTGGACTACCTTTAAAACCCCCCCAATCATAATCGATATAATTTGTTAAACTTTCTAAGTGAGGCATTAAATTTTGACCTATTACAGAAGATTTTTTTAAACTTTCTCCAAAAATATTTTTTATCTGTTCAGCTTGTTGAATAACCTTGTCTCTGTTTTTTGAATAGAATTCTGAAACTTGATTAAGAACATTTACAAATGAAGGTCTTCCATACATTTCTTTTGGAGGAAAATATGTGCCGCCAGAAAAAGGAACTCCATTTTCATCCAAAAACATAGAAAGAGGCCAGCCTCCTGGAGTTCCGGTGATAATCATTAAACTTTTTTGAAACACTTGATCAAGATCAGGTCTTTCTTCACGATCTACTTTTATACTAATGAATTTTTCATTCATTACAGAAGCTGTATTTTTATCCTCAAAACTTTCGTGAGCCATTACATGGCACCAGTGACAACTCGCATAACCAACACTTAAAAAAATTGGTTTTTTTAATTCCTTAGCTTTTTCCAGAGCCTTTCTATTCCACGGATACCAATGTACCGGATTATTCTCGTGTTGTTTAAGATAAGGACTTTTTTCGTTTTTAAGTAAATTACTCAAGATGTTGCCTATAAATAAATTTAATAATATTTGACATTAATATAAACGAGTGGTTAAATTAGTACATAGCGCCGATTTGAATCAGATTGCGGGCGCTTAAAAAATCCAGCTAAAGCGACATGTCTTGACCACCGCTTTAGCCGGTGGTTTTTTTTTGAAAATCTATTTCAATAAAAAACCGGGTATTTAACCTAATTGTGCACCCGACATTCGTCAAAGCACTAAAAAGGAGAGTAAAAATGAGTAATAAGAAAAGAAGTTTAATCGAAAGATTAAATTCGGGACCTGTGATTTGTGCAGAAGGTTTTCTTTTTGAAATAGAAAAAAGGGGATACATGGCATCTGGCGAGTTTGTTCCAATGGTTTCTTTAGAACATCCAGAAGCTTTGGAAAATCTTCACAGAGATTTTCAACATGCTGGTTCAGATATAGTTCAAGCATTTACCTATAATGGCCACCGTGAAAAAATGAAAATTATTGGTAAAGAGGAACTATTAGAGCCTCTTAACAGAGCTGCACTAAAAATAGCAAAAAAAGTAGCGACCACTCCTCTTGGAGCCGAACCTAACTTAATGGCTGGAAATATTTCAAATTCAAATATTTGGAATGATAAAGATCCAAAAACACATTTTGAAGTTGAAAAAATGTTTTCAGAGATGGTTGGTTGGGCTACTGACGAAGGCGCAGACATGCTGATCGGAGAAACTTTTTATTATGCTGAAGAGGCTTATACAGCTTTAAAGGTAATGAAAAAATCAGGACTTCCTTCAGTTATCACGATCGCTCCCATGGGCGAAAACATTATGAGAGATGGAGTTTCAATCGTGGATACTTGTAAAGAATTGGAACAGCTTGGAGGAGATGTGGTAGGAATGAATTGTTTTAGAGGGCCAAATACAATGATGCCTTACATAAAAGAAATAAGAAAAGTTCTTAAATGTCATGTCGCAGCATTGCCTATTAACTTTAGGACAACTGAAGAGCATCCTACTTTTTTCAATTTACCAGATAATAATGGATGTACTTGTAGCACTCCACACAAAACTCCATTTCCTACAGCATTAGATCCAATGCAATGCAATAGGTATGAAATTGGTAAATTTGCAAAGGAAGCTTTCGATCTTGGCATAAATTATTTAGGTGTATGCTGTGGAGCAAATCCGATGCTAATTAGAGAGGTAGCAGAGGCTGTTGGGCTGAAAGTGCCGGCTAGCAAATATAGAGAAGATATGTCTACTCATATGTTATTTGGAACACATAAAAGAATACCAAAACATCAGAGAGATTATAAAAATAAAGCTTAACTGGAATAAGGTGCTCGACTAAATATTTTTTTTACGTAAGGCTCAAAGTCTTTAAGAGTTAATGATTTAAAATTGGGATCAAATGATTTTTGGTCCCAATTTTCACAAAAATTAATTGTATCTATATAGTATTTGTGGCCTTTATACTTTTCTCTTTCGTTTTTATTTCCACCAATATGATGAGCGTAATAATATAATTGAAAAATACCATGTTTTTCTACTATCCAATATGTTTTTTCGCTAACATAAGGTTTTAGTACAGCAGCAGCATATTCAGCATGATTTAAGGGAGACAAATCATCTCCAATATCGTGCAATAAAGCTGCAACAATCATTTCATCATTAGCCTTTTCATTTAAAGCTCTCGTTGCAGTTTGCAATGAATGCTCTAATCTTGATACTTGATATCCTTCCAAAGTATGATTTAGGTTGCTCATAAATTTTAATATTCTTTGGCCCGTGCCTTCAATAAATTTCTTTTCATGTTTTTCTAAAAGAAGGTAATCTTCTTTTGTACCGTCCTTCATCTGTTTAAAACTTACTTTTTCCATTTTAATTTAAACTTTCTTTCTAAATATCTTAGTTTTCCTTCAGTGGAATCGTGATCAATATAACAACCTTTTAAATATCTATTTCCTTGTCTTGGATCATAAGCAGTTCTTCCATGTAACAAACGATGATTGTCCATCATTAACAAATCTCCTTTTTCTAATTTAAAACGTATTTCAAATTTTTTTGATGCATACAAATTGGCTATTAATTTTCTTGCTTTATAAAATTTTTTTAACTTAGTTTTTTCTAAAGCAGGGACGTAGTCCAGTCTTGTACTATATCTTACTTGTTTAATACGTTTTTCTTGATCTAGTTCAATTAATTCTCCCCAATTTTCAAGAATTATCGACTTATCAACAAATCTAAATCTAACTTTAGTTTCAGTAAGAATTTTAAATAAATCATGATTATTTTTTTTTAAGTATTCAGCTACTGCAAATCCATCTACCAAAGTAGATAATCCTTCCTTAACTTCATTTTCTAAACAATGCAAAAGTTGAATGCATGGAATAGGTTTTCTATAGGGATTATCAGTATGGGGCGTAAGAGCAATTGAAGTATATGCTAAATCATTAGGTTTAGGTATAGATTTAACACTAAAAGATTCCCCAAAATTTGTTGGTCTGACTGTACCTATTGAATTAGCAAATTTTAATATAAAATTATCTTCGGTTGGAACTTTTTTAAAAATAACAAATCCAAATTTATAAAAATCCTGCAACAAGTTATACATTTCTTTAGTTTCAAAAATATTTCTTTTATATATTGCTGTAGGTTTTTTTTTAAGTTTTGAATTCCATAAAATTACTTTTTCTATAGGTTCTTTTTTATCTAATTCATAAAGTAAGTCGTTAACTTTATACTTAAACTGTACGCCATCTGTAAATTCTATATTGAGATGTCCATTATTTACCGAGGCATTTTTAATTTCTAAATTTTGGTTAAGTTGAGAAGGGTCATATAATCTTTGATCGTTATATTTGTCGACCAAAGTATCAGTTTTTACTCTTTCTCTCAGCCAAAGAGGATGCAACTCGAAATTTTTTCTTGCAGAATTAACCAAAATCTTTTTGTTTTGCACTACTTCTAATTTCATTTGTTCACAAAGTTATTTGTTTATCTTCTTAATATACAATGTGATAAGTAAATTCAAAAGCAGGAAAAATGAAAATTAAAGATATATTTATTGCATTGCTAGTCCCTATAATTTTAGGCTTTGGTTTTGTTATTGCTAAGCCTGCCATGCAGTATTTTCCTCCATATTTACTAATGGGTTTACGTTTTACTATACCAGCATTAATTCTTGTTTGGTGGTTTCCACCGCCCAAAGGTTTGTACTTTGATTTATTTAAAGTTTCATTAATTGGAAGCACTTTGCAGTATGGATTAACTTATACAGGTTTAAATATTATTGATGCATCTTCAGCTGTACTTCTTGTTATGTTAGAAGTCCCTTTTGGAATAGTAATTGCATTTTTTTTATTAAAAGAAATTCCAACAGTCAAAAATATAATTGGTTTAATCATTGCTTTTATAGGAGTATTTATTTTGACAGGGGCTCCTAATCTTGAAGGAAAATATATTGGGGTTTTATTAGTTTTGTCGGGAGCATTCACCTGGTCTCTGGGGGCCGTTATGGCAAAACCTTTAAGTAAAAAAATTGGCGCATTTGCTTTAATGACTTGGCTTTGTGTATTTTCTGGACCAATGTTATTGCTGGTTTCTTTAGTTTTTGATGGCAACCCAATATCATATTTTTTATCAGCAAATATAAATAGTTGGTTAACAGTAATTTTTCTTGGATTTTTTTTGCAACCCGTTGGTTATGGAGCTTGGTACTATGTTTTAAAAAGATACCCAGTTAATAAAGTTATGCCAGTACTACTTATACTTCCAGTGACTGGTTTAATAACATCTGTTTTTTTACTTGGAGAAGATCCACCCAAACAAGTTTTTCTTGGAGGCTTAGTTATAATTTTTGGAGTTGGCATGATATTATTTACTAAAAAAAAAAAATAGATCAATTTATCAATTGAGAATTAATTAAATCTCTATAATAATCAATTTTTTTTATTTTAAGATCAGGCACTTTTCCATCGTCATCATATTTTCTTAACATTATAGCTTCATTATGAAATTTTAATGAAGTAAATTTTTTAGCCTCTTTATCACCCATTATGCCACCTTGAAGTTTTAAACTTATTTTAGATGCCTCGGACAACAGGTTAAAATATGAATTATTTCTACAAAGATATCTTTTTGCTTGAACATGCAATTTTATAGGTTCAACAACATCTGGTTTAAAATATTTGCTTAAAAATTTAAAAGCCAAATACTCATGCTTTCCGTCTAATAATTTTGAAACCATTAGATCTGGATTTTCAATAATAAAATGACCGTAATCATGCAACAAACAGGAACAAATTAACGATTTAGGTGAATTATTTTTTTCAGCTAACATTGCTGTTTGTATCATATGCGTAGATATTGTAACTTTTTCACCAATATATAGGCTATTATTGGTTTTAAACTTATTTATTATTTCATCGACAATATTCATAAACAAAATTTTAAAATTAAATTAATGAATTTTAATCTCTCTTATATAATAATACTTAATAGCTAGAAAATATATATAAAATGCATTCTTTAAAATCTTTAAAAACAATTCATGAATAAAACCTTACCAAAAAATACCAAGGTAATTATTGTAGGTGGTGGCATTGCAGGATGTTCTACGGCTTATCATTTAGCAAAATTTGGATGGAAAGATGTTATTTTGTTAGAAAGAGATCAGCTTACATCAGGTACTACATGGCATGCAGCTGGATTGGTGAGCCAATTAGGACCTACTGCAGCAGTTACAAAAATAAGGAAATATTCTTTAGAACTTTACAAAAAATTAGAAAAAGAAGTTGATTTTTCAAGTGGTTTAAAATTGAATGGCGCACTTTCAATTGCTACCACCCAAGGCAGGTGGCAAGAATTATTAAGACAAGCAACCACAGCTCAATTGTATGATGTGAATGTTGAAGTTTTAAATATTGAGCAAATTAAAAAAATTTATCCTGTTATTAATGAAGAGAGGATACTTGGTGGAATTTTTATGCCAGGAGATGGCCAAGCAGATCCAGTGGGCGTAACTAATTTATTAGCAAAAGCAGCAAGAAAAGAAGGTGTTAAAATATTTCAAAACTCACCAGTTAAAAAAATTTTTACAAAAAATGGAAGAGTGAGTGGTGTTAAGGTTAACAATCAAACAATCGAATGCGAGTATGTAGTTCTTGCAACTGGTATGTGGTCAAGACAGATTGGAGAAGATATGGATATTAGCATACCTTTATATCCTGCAGAACACTTTTATGTAATTACTGAGCCAATAAAGAATCTTCCAAAAGACATTCCTGTTCTAAGAGATTTTGATGATAGTTTATATTTAAAAGAAGATGCAGGAAAAATGTTAATTGGTATTTTTGAAGGTAAATCAATTCCAGCATTTAATAAAACTAACAGAGTTCCTCTAGACTTTTCATTTGGTGAATTTCCTGAAAATTTTGAACACTTTGAACCTTACTTAGAGGCATCGTTAAAAAGAGTTCCAATTTTAAAAGAAGCAGGAATAAGAAAATTTTTTTCAGGACCAGAATCATTTACTCCAGATACAAATACACTTTTAGGGGAAGTTCCCGAAATTAGGAACTTATTTGCTTGTTGTGGATTTAATAGTATCGGAATTGGAAGCGGAGGGGGAGCAGGAAAAGTAACAGCAGAATGGATGATGAAGGGTCACATTAATGAGGATTTATTTATTTATGATATAAAAAGATTTCAAAAATTTCATTCAGAAATTAACTTTATTAAAAAAAGAATAACCGAGACTTTGGGTGATTTGTATGGAATGCACTGGCCATATAAACAACACAAAACTTCAAGAAATCAAAAATTATTTCCTTATCATGAAGAATTAAAAAAAGCTGGAGCTTGCTTTGGAGTATCAGCAGGTTATGAAAGACCAATGTGGTTTTCTTTAAAAAATGAAGAACCAAAAATTGAATATAGTTATAATTATCAAAATTGGTATCCATCAGTAGAATTTGAAACAAAAAATGCAAGGAAGAACCTTGGCTTATTCGATTTAACTGCCTTTTCTAAGTATGATTTAAAAGGAGAAAAGGCCCACAGTGATTTACAAAGAATTTGTACCGCTAACATTAAAAATGAGATTGGCAAAACTACTTACACTCAAATGTTAAATGAAGATGGTGGAATAGAAACAGATTTAACAGTTGTTTGCATGGGTAAAAATTATTTTAGAATTGTTACATCTGCAGCAAACAGAGAACATGATAAGTTTCATATACTAAAATATTTATCAAAAGAAATAGAATTTAAAGATGTTACAGATGATATTGCTTGCCTCGGTGTGTTTGGTCCCAAAAGTAGAAGTTTAATGTCAAAATTATCAAATGACGATTTTTCAAATGAAAATTTTAAATTTGGCTCAAGCAAGGAAATTAAAATAAATAATAAAAAAATATGGGCACAGAGACTATCGTATGTAGGTGAACTAGGTTTTGAGCTTTATATAAAGATGAATGAATCGAAAGAAATATATAATTTAATTGTAGATAAAGGCAAAGAGTTTAATCTCTGTCATTGCGGAATGCTTGCTATGGATACAATGAGAATGGAGAAAGGATATGTACACTGGGGTCATGATATGTCACCTGAAGAAAATCAATATGAGGCTGGATTAAAATTTGCTTTAAGTTTTAAAAAAAATATTGATTTTGTTGGAAAAAAAGCAATAGAAAAAATAAAAAATAAAAAAATTAAAAAAAGGATGATCATGTTAACTTTAAAAAACAGTAAGCCAGGATCACCATTGTTACTTCATGATGAACCCATCTATTGTGACGGAAAAATAGTTGGAAGAACTACGTCAGGTAATTACTCATTCAATTATGAAAAAAATATGTCTCTTGGATATATAAATTTGGTTTCACCAATAGAAGAACTATCAAAAAAAACTTTCTTTATTGAAGTTGAAAAAAATAAGCATGAAGCAATTTTACAAACTCGACCACTTCATGATCCAGAAAATAAAATAACTAAAAGCTAAAAGGAGGAAAGATGAAAATTGGTTTTATTGGCTTAGGTAATGTAGGAAGCAAACTTGCTGGAAGTTTATTGCGAAATAAATTTAATTTAACCGTCATAGATTTAGATGCTAATTTAGTGAAAAATTTTATTTCCAAAGGAGCTGCATCAGCAAAATCTCCAAAAGACTTAACAGAAAAAGTAGATTTAATAATAACATGCCTTCCTTCTCCTAAAATTTGCGCAGAGGTAATGGAAAAAAAAGATGGAGTTATAGAAGGACTTTCTAAAGAAAAAATTTGGTTAGAAATGAGCACGACGGACGATAAAGAAGTGAAGAGAATAGGAGAACTAGTAAAATCAAAAGGAGCTATCCCATTAGATGCCCCTGTTAGTGGAGGATGCCATCGCGCAGCAACGGGGAACATCGCTATATTTGTTGGTGGAGAAAGAAAATCTTTTGAAAAAATATTGCCTGTATTAACTACAATGGGTCAACAAATTTTACATACAGGCGAACTTGGGACAGCATCAATTTTAAAAGTTATTACAAATTATTTAGCTTCTACGCATTTAGCAGCACTAGGGGAAGCTTGGGCTGTAGCAAAAAAATCAAATTTAGATATTAAAAAAACATTTAAAGGTATTAAAATTTCATCTGGAAATTCATTTGTTCATGAAACTGAAAGCCAAGTAATTTTAAATGGTTCGTACAATATAAATTTTACTATGGATTTAGTGGAAAAGGATATGACTTTGTTTAATAATTTATCAAAACAACTAAATATACCATTGGAAATTTCACCTCTAATTCTGAGTATTTTTAAAGACGCCCAAAAAAAATATGGACCAAGAGCATGGTCGCCAATGGTTGTTAAAAGGTTAGAGGATATTTGTAAAATAAACTTTAGAGCTAGCGGATATCCTGAGGAATTAGTTGATAATGAAAAAGAAGAAAAAGGTTATGAAATATAATTTATGTGATAATAGTAATTCAAAATGATAGACAAAAGAAATTTTTACATAAATGGAAAATGGGTAAAGCCTTCAAAATCAAATGACTTTGAAGTGATAAACCCTTCCAACGAAGAACCTTTTGCTGTTATATCTCTAGGATCTAAAGAAGACACAGATTCAGCAGTAAAATCAGCAAAAAAAGCTTTCGAGCAGTGGAAAGAAACTTCAAAAGAAGAAAGAATTAAACTTTTGGAAAAATTGCTAACAATTTACAAAAAAAGATCTAAACAAATGTCCGAGGCAATTTCAATGGAAATGGGCTCACCTATAGATTATTCAATTTCAACCCATACTACTTCAGGACAATCTCATTTAGAAGATTTCATATTAAGATTAAAAGAATTTAATTTTGAAGAACATTTTGATTCAAAATCAAACAACCAAATAAGTTATGAACCAATTGGAGTTTGCGGTTTAATTACTCCGTGGAATTGGCCAATTAACCAAATTGCTTTAAAAGTAGTCCCAGCTTTTGCGGTCGGATGCACTATGATACTCAAACCATCAGAGATAGCACCTATCTCAGGAATGCTGTTTGCTGAAATGATAGATGAAGCAGGATTTCCACCGGGAGTATTTAATTTAGTTAATGGTGATGGAGCGGGAGTCGGAACACATATATCTGGCCATCCTGATATTGATATGATTTCTTTTACAGGATCAACAAGAGCTGGAAAATTAATTTCAAAAAATGCAGCCGAAACAATTAAAAGAGTTTGTTTAGAATTAGGAGGCAAAGGTGGAAATATTGTTTTTGCAGATTCTTATCCTAATGCTGTTAGAGATGGAATTAGAAATGTAATGAGTAATTCTGGGCAATCTTGTGACGCTCCAACAAGAATGCTTGTGGAGAAATCTATTTATGAAAAAGCAATTAAAGACGCAGCGGACGAAGCAAGTAAAATTAAAGTAGATGTTGCATCAAAAAAAGGAGATCACATAGGTCCCGTAGTTTCAAAAGTTCAATATGATAAAATTATTAACTTAATAAAAAGTGGAATTAATGAGGGCGCTACATTAGCCACCGGCGGTCCTGAGCTCCCAAATAATTTAAACAAAGGTTATTTTATTAAACCAACAATTTTTACAAATGTTACAAATGATATGGAAATAGCAAAAAAAGAAATTTTTGGACCAGTCCTTTCTATAATTCCATTTGAAACAGAAGAGGAAGCAATTAAAATTACTAATGATACTGAATATGGCCTTGGAAATTATTTACAAACAGAAGATAAAGAAAAAGCAAAAAGGGTTGCAAAAAAGTTAAGATCTGGAATTGTTTATATTAATGGAAAAGCTGCAGACTCCGGGACACCTTTTGGTGGATATAGACAATCTGGAAATGGTCGTGAAGGCGGCACCTGGGGATTAGAAGAATACTTAGAGGTAAAAACAATTACTGGCTGGAAATAAAATGAATAAAAAAGATAAATTAAATTATTATAAATTTTTAAATTCCCTACCTAAAAAAATTAATAAATTATACTTTGGAAAATTAATTGGTAAATTTAAACTAAACAATAAATCAAGTAAGAAAAATGGATTTGATCCCGTAACCAATATTGATAAATCACTAGAATTATTTTTAAGAAAAGAAATAACAAAAAAATTTCCGAGAGACGGTATAATTGGTGAAGAATTTAAAACAAAGAAAACAAAGAACGGAATTTCTTGGATTCTTGACCCAATTGATGGCACTAGATCCTTTGTTATAGGAAGCCCAACTTGGAGCAACTTAATAAGTATAAATTATAATAATGAGCCGACATTAGGTTTAGTTAATTTTCCTATGTTAAAAAAATATTATATTACTGGAGCTAATAATAATTCTTATTTAGTAGAAAATAATAAATTTAAAAGACTCAAAGTAATAAAAACAAAATCACTAAATAATTCTAAAATTGCGGGAAATTTTTTTGGTTGGTTAACTCTCAATGAACAAAAAAAAATTTCAAAATTAACAAGACTTATGAGGTATCCTTGCTCTGATGCTTTAAGCTACTGTCAATTATGTGAAGGAAAGTTAAATGTCGTGCTTCAATGTTACAATAAAATTTGGGACATACATCCAATGATACCTTTAATCAGAAATGCCGGGGGTTATATAAATACTTGGAAAGGCAAAGAACCCAAAATTGCTGGAAGCATAGTTGCTAGTTCAAGTAACGAAATACATAAGAAAATTTTAAAAATGTTAAAGCCCGTTGCGTAGTTTTTGATGGTTCAACATTATATTCATAGAGGTTTAATTAATAAAAATTTACAAGAAAATACTATTAAAGCGTTTAAGCATTCATTTAGAAAAAAATATGGAATTGAAACTGATATCCACGCCACAAAAGATCATAAATTTATTTGCTTTCACGATTTTACCTTAAATAGAATTTTTAAAAAAAAAGAAAGTGTAAAGAATATGGACTATTCTCAAATTAAAAAAATAAGCACTCAAAATAAGAAGACAATTCCCCTACTAAAAGATTTACTTAAAATATCAAAAAATAAGCACTCTTTATTTATTGAAATAAAACCAATTCTCACAAAAAAACTTTTACAAAAATTATTAAAAGAAACATCTAAATTTTCAAAATGTATATTTATTTCTTTTAAACACAAGAATATTTACAATTTGTTAAAAATAAAAAGTAATACAAAAGTAGGATTGTCTTTTTCACCTCCTACTAGTATTAAAACAATTATTAAAAAATCAAATAATAAGAATATTGATTGTTTAATTTTAGATAAGTTTTTTTTAAAAAATAAAAGTATTCAAGATTTAAAAATTAAAAAATATTATTACACAATTAAAACAAAATCAGAATTTAACAAGTATAGCAAAAATAACAATTTGATATTCGAAAATTTATAAAATTATTTTTTTAAATAATTTAATCTTCCAATAATTTCATCTCTATCCATATAATAACCTTGAAGATGTCTGAGACCAGAGTTTGGATCAAATTCGGTTCTTCCGTGCAAAACTCTTCTATTATTAAATGAAAAAATATCTCCAGGTTCTAAACGAAATTTAATTTGGAATTTATTATCATGAAGAAGATTTCCAAACCTATGATGAGCTTTATATACTTTATCCATAATATCAGGATGGCAATCTAAAGCATCCATAGTGGCAACACTAAATCTTATATCATTATAATCTCCGTCTTTAGTTAAAGTAACTGCAGGAGCATAAAAATCTCTATGCGCTTCTTGTGTGTAATCTTTGTCTCTAAATTTAAGAGGTACATTGACTAAAGTTTCAAAAATATCTTTTTCATTATTTCTTAAATAATTGGCAACAGCAAATGCATCTACGGCGGAAGAATCTCCTCCTTTAGCATCATTAATTAAACAGTGAAGAAATTGGTAGCCTGGAGGATTTTCTAACCAAGGTAAATCCATATGATTTCTCAGAGCATGAGATGTATAAGCAGAATTATTTGGCTTTGGAATATTTATAACCTCAAAAGGTGTTTTAAAAAATGTTTCTCTCGTATGACTTATTCTATTTAAAACAGGAAATGCAGTTTTTTTTTCTGTTGGTGCATTTTTTACAATTGCAATTCCTTTACAATGTAAAAGCTCTAACCATTTTATTAAACCTTTGTCAGAATCGATAATTTCATCATGTTCTATATTAATAGATTTTAAATTTTTTTGTAAAGAGTTGTCCCACAATTCATAAGGTGAGATATATTTTTTTTTGTTATTTATAGTATAACAGTGTTTTCTAAGCCAACGCGGATCATAATGACTAGTATGATTTCCTTCGCTCCATACTATTTCCAATTTACCTTCATTATTAATTTTGTACGCTGTGGGTTCTATATTCGTTGAGGCCTCAAGTATATTAAACATTCGATGTCTCGAATCTTTGTCATGAGCAGTAGGGCAATTATCTCTTAACCACATAAAATTAAAGTTACTTTTTTCTCCGTCTTTCCACTCAATGTTTAGAGAAGATCCATTTTTTGTAACTTTTGAAATACCAATTTTCATAATCACGATGATTATTTTATTTTAATTATTTTTCAATTCAATTAATAATTGAATTAAATTTTTTTGTATAAAATAAACCTTATTTTCATTGAGTTAAATGAAAAGATTAAAGGTTGTTTTTTGCGCCATTTCACGTTGTAATACTTCAGTTTAAACTAATAAGGGAAAGGGGAAATTTCATGAAATTTCTAAAAAAACTAATACTTTCTTTTGTATTTGCTGGAGTAATGGCTCTTGGTTCGACCAGTGCTAATGCTGCTTGCAAAGTACATTTGGGAGATTTCGACTGGGATAGTGCAAACGTTCATACGGCAATAGTTGGTTTCATTCTTGAAAAAGGTTATGGCTGCGATGTTCAAGTTACAAAGGGAAGTACTAGCCCAATAATGGCTGCTCACTACGATGGTCAGCTTGATATTATTACTGAGGTTTGGAGAGATAATATTGTTCAAATGCATGAAGAAGCTGTTGCAAAAGGACAGATTATTGAGCTTGGAGTTAACACTCCATCATCTACACAAGGATTTTACGTAGATAAAGCAACTTCAGATAAGTACGGTTTAAAAAGTGTTGAAGATATGAAAAAGCCTGAGATAGCAAAACTTTTTGCTGATCCTGAGGCACCTGGAAAAGGTAGAATGACTAGCTGTATTTCAGGATGGACTTGCTACACGATTAACTTGGTTAAACACAAAGTTTATGGTCTAGATGAATTCTATACTAACTTTGACCCAGGTTCTGGTGGAGCTTTAGATGCAGCGATTGCCGGTGCATTTAAAAAAGGTAAACCAGTATTTTCTTATTACTGGACGCCAACAGGTCTAATGGGGAAAGTTGATCTTGTTCAACTTAAAGAACCAGCATACGACAATGCTTGTTGGACAAAAATGATGGCAGTAGTTGAAAAAATTAAAGCTGATGGTCCTGATGCATACACAAAAACATGTGCAAGTGCTTATGTGGATATGGCTTTAACAAAATCAGCTACAACTAAGTTTGCAAACGATCCAGCAAACAAACCAATCATTGACTTTGTTAAACAGTACTCATTACCAACAGCTGAAGTTAACAAATCACTTGCTTTCTATATTGATGAATCTGGTGGAGATATGGAAGCAACTGCTAAGAATTACTTAAAGTCCGATAGTTCATGGACTAAATGGGTTCCAGCAGATGTTGCGAAAAAAGTTAAAGCTGCGCTTTAATTTTTAAAAAATCTTAAACTAAGAGCCCTAACGGGCTCTTAGTTTTTTTTAGGTATATAGATGGGAAAATATAAAAAATATATTAATTTAGTTTATTTAGTAATTTTTGTAGCAATGGTTGTTATTGCTTACACAACCTCAAAATATAAACCTGAAAGCGTTTTAGTTTTATTTACCGATCCTTCATGGTTAGGGGACTGGCCTAAATGGTTAGACTTTCCATTAATGCCATTTCTAAATAAATGGTTTGATATTCTGATTGTAAAATACGGAATTATGTTTGAAGGAATCAATTTTTTCTTACTAGGTCTATATGGCAAAATGAAAAATTTCTTAGTAGGTCTTCCTTGGCCAATAGTTATGATTTCAGTTATATTACTTGCTTACTTTGCAAGCGGAAAACAAATGGGAACAACAATAATGGTTGGTTTCTGTGTTTTTTTTCTTGGATTTCTTAGTCCTAGATATTGGGATAAATGTATAATGACAACTACCATTGTCGTTATTGGAATGTTGCTTTGTTTAGTAATTGGCATTCCTATTGGAATAGCTATGGCTCGAAATAAAAAAGTAAGAAATGCATTGCTACCGGTTCTTGATTTAATGCAAACCATACCAAGTTTTTGTTATTTAATTCCAGGAATTTTATTATTTGGTTTAGGAGCTGTTCCTGCGATAGTTGCAATTTTTGTTTATGCGGTACCTCCACTTATAAGATTAACTGATCTTGGAATAAGATTAGTCGACAAAGAAGTTATTGAAGCCGCTGAAGCTTTTGGAGCAAACAAAAAACAAAAATTATGGGGCGTGCAGCTTCCTTTAGCTTTACCGAATATAATGCAAGGAATAAACCAATGCACGATGATGGCTTTAGCAATGGTAGTAATTGCTTCTATGATTGGCACTAGAGGAATAGGAGATGAAGTGCTTCTTGGATTACAGCAACTAAATGTTGGTATGGCAACTGAAGCAGGAATAGCCATTGTACTTTTAGCTATAATTTTTGATAGAATAACACAATCATATGGGGAAAGAATGCAAGAAAGAGTCCACCATAAGAAAAAAAAATAATGTCTAAAATAGAAATAAAAAATGTTTATAAAATATTTGGTGAAAATCCATCTAAGATTCTTCCTATGGTGCAAGACGGAGCTACAAAAGAGGAAGTTTTAGAAAAAACAGGCCACACTGTTGGATTAGACAATGTTTCTATAAATGTAGAAGAGGGAGAAACTTTTGTCTGTATGGGTTTATCAGGATCAGGAAAATCTACACTAATACGGCACATTAATAGGTTAATAGATCCTACAGCAGGTGAAGTCTCCGTAGAAGGGACTAACGTTATGGAATTGGATCAAAAAAAATTAATAGATTTTAGAAGACACAAAATGAGTATGGTTTTTCAAAGATTTGGACTATTTCCACATAAAACAGTAATTCAAAATGTTGGTTACGGTCTAGAAGTGCAAGGCAAAGACAAAAATGAAATAGAAAAAGTTGCTATGGAAAAAATTGATGCCGTGGGATTAAATGGATTCGAACATCAATATCCAAATCAATTATCAGGGGGAATGCAACAACGAGTTGGATTAGCACGGGCATTAGCAACTAATACCGATATTATGTTAATGGACGAAGCATTTAGCGCACTTGATCCACTTATAAGAAGCGATATGCAAAAACAGCTTATCGACTTGCAAGCTGAGTTAAAAAAAACAATAGTTTTTATCACGCATGATTTGGACGAATCTTTGAGATTAGGTGATCACATAGGAATTTTAAATGGCGGTAGATTGGTGCAGGTAGGAACACCGATAGATATTATAATGAAACCCGCAGATGATTATGTGGCTGCATTCGTAAAAGATGTAAATAGAGCGAAAGTAATCAAGGCCAAAATAATTATGGTTTCTCCACAAAAATTTAAGGGGTCTAAAAATTCAAATACTATTAAAGTTAATGAGGATTCATTTTTAGATGAATTTTTGCCTAAAGTTTGTTTAACACCAGCTACAGTTGAAGTGGTTGACAAAAGTGGAAATGTAAAAGGATATATTACAGATGCAGAATTGTCCAAAGCCTTAACTAAGACCCACTCAAATGGCACTGCTAAATCTCAAAAATAAAAAAATAGTTATCTCTGCAGGAGCTTCAGGAATAGGATGGGCGACCGCAAAAATATGCTTATCTAAAGGAGCCAAAGTTTATCTTTGCGATAATAATATAAAAAATATTAATAAGATAAAAAAAAATCCTTTAAATAACAAAAGATTATTCATTCATGAATGCGATGCTTCAGACGAATACGATGTTGAAAAATTTTTTGATAAAATTATAAAAAAAACAAGAAAAATTGATGCGCTAATAAATAATGTTGGGGTGGCTGGACCTACAGGGAATATAGAAAAATTGAACTCTGAAGATTGGGAAAAGACTCTTAAAGTTAATGTTATAAGCCATTTCTATTTCACAAAACTAGCGATACCTATGCTCAAAAAAAATAGAGGCGGGTCAATCATAAATGTTTCTTCTGGTGCTGGGATTATGGGATTTCCACTAAGATCTCCCTACGCAGCAAGCAAATGGGCTGTTGTTGGATTGACTAAAACTTTAGCCATGGAGCTTGGAAAATTCAAAATTCGCGTTAATGCAATTTGTCCTGGTACTATCAAAGGCAATCGAATGGTAAGGGTAATAAAAGATAAAGCAAATTTTTTAAAAATGTCAGAAAAAAAAATAGAAAAAGAATTTATATCAATGGCCTCTATGAACTGTTGGATATATGAAGAAGATATTGGTAAATTTTGTTCTTTTTTAATTTCAGACGAAGCTGAAAGAATTTCTGGTCAAGTTATCGGGATTGATGGAAATGCTATAAGGTTAGACTAATTATTTATAATTTTTTAGCTTTAGCTTTTCTCTAGTTTCAGCAGGAGTCATAATTGATACACCGAGATCATTTACAATTCTTATTGCTTTCTCTACTAATTGAGCATTAGTAGCTAATTTTCCTTTAGATAAATATAAATTATCTTCAAGCCCTACTCGTGGGTTTCCACCCATGACCACAGTTTGAGCTACAAAAGGCATTTCATTTTTTGAAATCGCAAAGCCTGACCAGATACCTTCTTTTGGCATTATATCTTTCATCGCTTGCATAGCTGATGTTGTGGCAGGAGCTCCCCATGGTATACCAAGGCACATTTGAAACATCGGTGGATCATTTAATAAACCTTCTTTGTATAATTGTGCCCCAAACCACATGTTTCCTAAATCAAAAGCTTCTATTTCGGGTTTAACATTTATTTCTTGTAATCTTTTTGCAGCTTTTCTCAAATCATTTGGTGTGTTTACTGTAATCACAGAACTGTCACCAAAGTTTAAAGTTCCACAATCCAACGTACATATTTCCGGTAAGAATTGTTCTGCATTAGAAATTCTTTCCATAACGTTGGCCATATCTGTTAAAGGACCAAAATCTAAAGGATTTTTTCCCTGTCCTATATCTAGATCACCACCCATACCTGTTGTTAAATTTAAAACAACATCTGTATCGCTAGAACGAATTCTATCAACGACCTCTTTATATAACTCTAGTCTTCTGCTTGGAGTTCCATCTTTCTCTCGAACATGTATATGTGCAATTGCCGCACCAGCTTTGGCAGCTTCAATTGCTGCTTTAGCTATTTGCTCGGGTGTTTTTGGCAAATCTGGATGCTTTTTTGCCGTATCTCCCGATCCTGTTACCGCGCAAGATACAAAAACTTTTTCATTCATAAACATATTATAATAATATAATTTCAAATAGCTAACTAAAAAATTATTTTTTAAAAATTATGTCCAATATTCAAAATATACGTAAGTTAAAAAAGAGTATTGGTATTGTGATACCTGCGTATAATGAAGAAAAAAATATAATTAAATTAATAAAAAACATCAAAAAAAAAATTAAAAATCCATCAATTTTTGTTGTAGATGATTCTAATAATAAAAAAACACAACACTTAATCAAAAAAAATAAATTAAAAGTAAATTACATTAATAGAGGAAAAAAATTAGGTAGAGGTTCTGCGGTAATTTTTGGTTTTAAAAAGTTAATAAAAATTAAAAAAATTAAAATTTTTGTTGAAATGGATGCTGATTTTTCACATAATCCAAGTGAATTACCAAGAAATATAAACTTTTTTCATAGAAATTCTCTAGATTTATTAATAGGAAGTAGATATTTAAAAAACAGCAAAATAATTAATTGGAGTTTAAGCAGAAGAATTTTTTCTGTACTGGCGAACTACTTAGCAAAAAGTTTACTTCAAGTCCCAATATCAGATTTTACAAACGGATATAGGATTTATTCAAAAAGAGCAGTACATAGAATAATTAAAAATTGTGGAAAAATTGGAGATGGTTTTATAATTCTTTCAGAAATATTGTTAGAATTACATACCAATCAATTCAAAATTAAAGAAATAGAATCGGTTTTTATAAATAGAAGAAGAGGCGAAAGCTCAGTAAATTTTAAATTAATACTAGTTTCATTATTAGGATTAATAAAATTATATATTAATAAAAGAAAAAATTAATTTAAATTAAAATCAAAATTATTACAATTTATCTATTCTTAGTAAATTTTCTTCAAGATAATTTAAAGTTCGGTTGGTAATAGGTTCCGCGTGCAATCCTATAAAAAAACCTCTATCATCTATTTCTTGGGCTTCAGGAAATTTTTCTTTTTTTGAATTGAGGTTGTAAAGTTGAACACTAGGTTGTTTTATAAAATTACCACCTATAACTCTTCTGGTTTCTATTCCTTTTTTTTCAAGGAATTTTAAAAACTTTTTCTTTTTTTTTAAAAATTTTTTGTTTATTAAAATAGGTAATCCAAAATAACTTGGTTTTACATTCTGTGTAATTTTTAAAAAAGAAAATTGGTTCTTCCACAAAACCGAGTTAGTTAATTTTTTAATAATTTTTTCTCTATTTTTAATTCTAGAATTTATCATTGAGTTTAATCTTTTGAATTGACTTAGTCCTATAGATGCAGAAATTTCCAATGGTCGCAGATTAAATCCTGAATTTATAAAACTAAAACTAGTATCTTTAATTTTTAATCTCCTAGACCACCCATGGGAACGCATAGAATAAATCAACTCATAATCTTTTCTGGAATTACAAACAATCATACCTCCTTCTCCAGATGTCATTTGATGGGAGTAATAAAAAGAATAAGTTCCAAAGTCACCAAAAGTACCCAAATATTTATTATTGTATTTAGCTCCCAATGATTCACAAGTATCTTCAATAAGAAAAATATTCTTGGACTTAGCAATTTTTGCGACTTCTTCTATTCGGGTTGAATTGCCAAGAACATGCACAGCCATAATCGCTTTTGTTTTACTAGTTAATTTTTTTTTGAATTGGTCCATATCCATGTTGAAATCATCTACATTAACATCAACAAATTTTGGCTTTAATCCAGCCTGGACCAACGGCCATAATGAAGTAGACCAGCACAAAACAGGGATTAAAAATTCACTATCTCTTTTTAAAAAATTTTTTTTTCTAGGATTAACCAAAGCAAAAGAAGCTAATAAATTTGCAGAAGATCCGGAGTTTACCATTAATGCATAATTTGCACCAATGTATCTAGCAAATTCATATTCAAATTCTTTCGTTATTTCGGACATAGTTAATTGCTCGCTTAGCAAAACTTCTATGCCTTTACAAATATCAGTTTTTGAAAAAGCTTTCTCGATTAAAGGATATATATTTTTTCTAATATTTTTTTTAGAATTTCTATTAATTATGCTTTCTAGAAATTTTTTATCTTTATAATTCATTTTTCAATAAGTTGCTTTTTATATAGAAAATATACTATATTAAAAGTATATGATTTTGAAATCAGAAAAAGTAATAAAAGAATGGACTGATTATAATGCTCACCTGAATGTTGCTTACTACGTTCATATTTTTGATATAGCGGCTGATGTTATGTTGGACAATTTTAAAATGGGAGGAGAGTCTGCCAAAAAGGATAAAAAAACTACTTTCGTAGCAGAAATGCACACAATTTATAATCAAGAAGTTAGATTAGGAGAAGAAGTTGAAACGCATGTAACTTATATTCAACATGACAAAAAAAGAATTCACTACAGACTTTCTATGTATCATAAAGAAAAAAAATATCTTGCAGCTACAAATGAGGTTTTGTCTTTGTATGTAGACCTTAGTAAAAGAAAAGTAGTTGAGTTTGATTCTGATAGATTAATAGTTATGGACGATTTTATAAAAAAGAATTTATCAAAATTTAATTCTGACAAATTAATTTTTGCTGGAAAGTTAAAAAAATAGTTAACGAAGTGGTTTTTCGGTTACGATTGGTTGATCTTGAGCTTTTTCACGGATAAAAATATAAATACCTCCACACACAATTAAAAGTATTCCAATTATTGTTTTTAAATCAGGAATTTCATTAAAGAAGAACCAACCGCTAAGAGATGACCACACAAGTATTGAATATTCAAAAGGTGATACAACCGCTGGGGATGCTATTCGATAAGCTGTAAAAACAAAAAGAAAAGCAATAGATGCTGTAAAACCTGTGGCAATCATTAATAATAAAGAAGATTCTAGGTTGTTAAACCACTCGCGAAAAATATATTGAGAAGCTGGATGATCTATTGTGTTGTATTGACCATCACCAGCAACAAAATAAATAATAATACTAAAAATTATTGCACCAAAATAAAATGTAAATGTTTGTGTATATACATTATCTTTTTCGGAAGTTAATTTTATGATTATCATAGACAACGAATAACAAAAAGCACATAGAATCGGGGTCAAAGACATATAATCAAAATTAACAAAGTCAGGATTTAATATTATGTAAATTCCTATAAAACCAATTACTACCGCAAGCCATCTTCTAGGTCCTATATGCTCTTTTAAAAAAAATTTAGCAAAAATTGTAATTAAAAAAGGAGTGACAAAGAATAAAGCAGTAGCAGTAACCAAAGGGAGCACGGTTAATGAAATGTAAAAAAAACTAAACCCAAAAAAGAAAAGTATCACTCTACAAAAAGTTAAAAGTGGATATTGGGTATTAAATATAATTGGTTTTTTTTTAATTTTTAAAAATAAAAAAATAATTACAAAACTAACAACTGTTCTTATTAAATATACTTCATACAATGAAGCAACGTTATAGATATATTTCATAATAGAATCTTGTATTGAAAAGGCCAACATGCCTAACAAGATGTAAATAATACCTTTGGGATTATTATTTTTCATGAACGTCAACATCTATCTCATTTTTTTTACTTCTTAAACATTTTTTATTCATGTAAGATAAAATTCATGATTTCAAAAGAAGATCAGATAATGATGAATACGCTGTATTGGTGGGGTATACCAACTCTATTTAGATGTAAAAATGATCCCGATCCAAATAATTGTGATATTGCGTTAGTGGGGGTGCCGCATAGCACTGGAAACGGAACAACAGAAAGAGATCAACATTTAGGACCAAGAGCAGTAAGAAATATTTCTGCAATGTTAAGACGATCACATCTTGAGTTTGGCATTGATCCTTGGAAAGAAGGTAAAATTCATGATTTAGGAGACGTGCCTTTACCAGAAGCAAATAATAATGAAAAATGTATTGAGAGAATTTCAAGTTTTTTTGATCATATTGAAAAAGCTGCAAAACCAGTTGTATCTATTGGTGGTGACCATTCAATCACTGGAGGAATATTACAAAGTTTAGCAAAAAAAAATTCAAAATTAACAAAAGGTCAAAAAGTTAGCATTGTTCATTTCGATGCTCATACCGATTGCTATGAAAAATTAGATCATTTTTTGGGAGCAAAGAAGTCAGCAGCACATTGGGCTTCTTACCTCGTTAGACAAGGAAATGTTGATGCTAAAACGAGTACGCAGATTGGTATAAGAGGAAATCCTAGAACATTAGATTGGTTGCAAGCAAGTTACGATATTGGTTACCAAGTCATTACCATGGAAGAATATAAAGAGCTTGGTCATAAGAAATGCTCCAAAATGATTTTAGATAGACTAGACGACAAACCCATTTATATTACTTTTGATTTAGATTGTTTAGACCCAACTGTTGCTCCAGGAGTAGCAAATATAGAATCAGCTTTTAGGGGATTTAATATGGACGAAGCAAGAAAACTTTTACAAAGTCTCAAAGGTAAAAATATAATAGGAGGTGATGTTGCTTGTTTGATGCCGACTAAAGATAACCCAAATCAGATTACATCAATGGTAGCTTCATCTATTATGTTTGAAATTATTTCACTTATAAGTGTTAATTTAAAAAAATAGATATTAAATAAGATATTTATTCTTCAGAGTTATCTTTTTTGAACAAAGATATTCCAAATTTATTTTTGTGTTCATACGAAGCTTTAAATGTTTCTAATTGCCAACCAGACATTCTTTCAAGAAGCATGTTTAAATTTCCTTTTTTCCATGAGATGGTAGTTTTTTCATATTTCCAGATTTTTTTTTCTTCATTTGTACGTGCGCAACCATAACAATAACCAGTTCTAGGATCGGTTTTACAAATACTTATGCAAGGTGAAATTATTTTTTCATTCATTTTTAATTATTTAATATTATATCAGAAGCTTTTTCAGCAATCATTAACGTTGGTGCGTTCAAATTTGCGCTAGGAATTTCAGGCATAACAGAAGCGTCAACTACTCTTAAATTTCGAATTCCATTAACTTTTAAATTTTCATCTACCACTGCCATTTTGTCTACTCCCATTTTACATGTTCCGCATGGATGATAAGCAGTTTCTGCATTAGATCTAATATATTCATTTAATTCATCATCACTTTGTTTGTCTTCTCCAGGACCAATTTCTTTTCCAGCATGTTTTGCTAAAGAGGGCTGTGATAGAATTTTTCTTGCAACATGAATAGATTCTCTTGTTTGTCTTAGATCATCTTCATCTTCCAAGTAGTTAAATAATATCTTTGGATAATCATATGGGTCAGATGAATTGAGCGCAACCGATCCTCTGCTTTTTGGATGATTAGGGCTAGCATGCAGTTGATAACCATGGGAACTAGGATTAACTAGACCGTGATTAATTACAAAAGATGGAAAAAAATGAAATTGTATATTTGGCATTTTTCTTTCAGGTGATGATTTAGTAAATCCCCCAGCTTCTAAATAAGATTGTGAGCAAGGCCCAGATCTAGATAAAAACCACTGAATTCCAGCTAAAACTTTCGGAATTAACTTAGTATAAGTATAAAGAGTATCTGATGTTTTACATTCTTGCATAATATATGTTTCTAAATGATCCTGAAGATTTTTCCCAACACCTTTTAAATCGCTAACAATAGTAATACCTTTTTCTTTTAAGTGATTTGCATCTCCAACCCCCGAAAGCATTAATAATTGTGGTGAATTAATTGAACCAGCACTTAATATTAATTCTTTTTCAGCGTAAATTTTTTCAATTTTATTTTTAATTTTTACTTCAATACCAATGGCTTTTTTTCCATCAAACATAATTTTTTCTACAAACGAATTAGAAAAAATATTTAGGTTTTTTCTTTTTTTTGCAGGATTTAAATAATATTTTGCTACACTTGCGCGCTCCCCTTTATGAATTGTTGTATCAAACATTCCAAATCCTTCTTGCAATTCCCCATTCATATCTGGATTAATTTTATGCCCTGCTTCTGATGAAGCTCCTAAAAAGGCTTTAAATAAAGGGTTGTCATTTTTGGATTGATTAATAGGAAGTAGACCAAAAGAACCTCTATATTGATTTTCTCCTTCAGACCATGTTTCAATTTTTTTAAAATAAGGTAAAATTTTTTCATAAGACCAAGATTTTAAACCAAAAGATTCCCATCTTTTATAATCGTCTTGGTTTCCTCTTACAAAAACCATTCCATTATGAGCAGAACATCCTCCAATCATTTTTCCTCTAGGACAAAACAATCTTCTATTATTTAGATAAGGTTCAGGTTCTGAAAAATATTTCCAATTATATTTTGGATCATGCATTGTATACAATAATGCAAGAGGCATTTTTACTTTCCAAATATCACTTGATTGCCCAGCTTCAAAAATTCCCACACGATATTTTCCATTTTCAGTCAGTCTGTTTGCAAGAACGCATCCAGCTGAACCTGCGCCAATAATAATGTAATCAAATTTCATTAATAAAAAAGAATTAGTTTGGACGATCGCCTTCTATAGCAATTCTGTCCATTATTCTTTCGTAACCTAAACCTCTTCCTGGAAAAAAGTCTGATATGGCATAATGTTGAACGCTTCTATTATCCCAAATTGCTACCGCATTTTCTGTCCATCTAAATCGGCAAGTCAAATCTAATCTAGCTTGATGTTCAAATATTTTTTCTAAAATTTCATCGCTTTCTTTTTTTTCTAAACCGATTATTTTTTTTGTATAAGTCCAGTTAACAAATAATATTTTTTTTCTTGTTTCGGGGTGAGTACGCACTATAGGATGTTGATTTGTATACTCCTTATGATTCCCATTACTTTCCATTCCCTCATATTCATCGGTAAAAAAAGCTCCGCCCAAAGAGCTATGAACCGCCTTCTTATCCTTAATTTTTTCTTTAATATTGTTATCTAGCGTTTCCCAAGCAAGCTCCATATTTGCAAACATGGTATCTCCACCAACAGGAGGTATTTTAATAGATCTTAGAATAACAGCTTTTGTAGGCTTAACATTGTAACTTACATCGCTATGCCAATTTTCTCCCCATTGGTTTTTTTCATGTGGTTTTTTGATAATTCTGACAATTTCTGGATAATCTTCTCGACCTTTTACATAAACGTGCTTTTCAAGAGGACCAAAATGTTTTGCCAGCGTCAACTGTTCTTCTGCAGTAATATTTTGGTTTCTAAAAAAGATAACCTTGTGTTCTAAGAGCAACTTATTAATTTTTTTAAAATTTTCTATAGAAGTATCTTTTAAATCTATACCATTTATCTCAGCTCCCAATGCTCCAGAAAGTAATTTTACATCCATAAATTAACTCTATAAAAAATATTCTTTTTTGTCATTAGCTTTTCATCTTTCCACCGTTAGCGTCATACAAGGGTTTATCCGTTACATTTGCTTTATAAAGTTTTCCATTAATTTCAACTTGCAAAGTGGTATCATGTTTTGATAGTTCGATTGGCACATATCCAAGAGCCATACTTTTTTTTACGTGATGCGCAAAGCCACCTGAAGTGATGTATCCTACGCATTTATTGTCTTTTAAAATAGCCTCATCATTTGTGACATCAATATCTTTTGTTTCTATTGTCATAGTAACAAGCTTCTTTTTAATTCCATTTTTTTTCTCATCTAAACTTGCTTTTTTTCCAATAAAATCCTTATTCCAATTGATAAATACATCTAGCCCTGACTCAGCAGCTGTGAAATCTGGTCTAAAATCAAGTGTCCAAGCTCCCCAATTTTTTTCTAATCTTAATGCCATTAAAGCTCGAGCTCCGTAAAGTTTCAAAGACAAGTCTTTACCGTGTAGTTCAATTTCTTCAAACAATTTGAGCTGAAATTGTGGAGTCACATAAATTTCGTAACCCAATTCTCCTGAAAAAGATATACGATTTAATATTGCAGGAACTCCTCCAACAAAAGTTTCTCTAGTATCTCTAAATTTAAATGCTTTATCTGAAACATCATCTCTACAAATTTTAGACAACAATTTTCTCGAATTTGGACCTGAAATAGCTATGCCATGAAAATCATCTGATCTATTTTTATAATTTACATCGCTTTTTGGTAAGAATTTTTCGAACCATCTTCTGTGCATTTCTTGTGCAGCTCCAGACCCAAAAATCATAAATTTTTCTTCATTTAAACAGGCCACAGTTAAATCACCATAAAGTTTACCCTTAGGAGTTAACATAGGTGCAAGAATGATTCTCCCAGGTTTAGGTATTCTTCCTGCCAAAATATAATCTAAAAATTTTCTTGCTCCTTTTCCTGTGAATTCATGGTTAGCAAAATTAGCTATTTCTGTTGCTCCGACCGAATTTCTTACTGCTTTAACTTCTTCAGCTACATAATTGTGGCATCTAGATCTCTTAAAAGTGGGTTCTTCGTGCGCATCTTTTGGATTTTTTGCAAACCAAAGTGGAGTTTCCAACCCAAAAGAATCTCCCATTACAGCTCCCTTGGCGATTAGACGATCATACAAAGAGGTTGTTTTTTGTTTTCTTCCTTTTGGCAAAGTTTCATTGGGAAAAGTCATAATAAATCTTCGTTCATAATTTTCTGAAGATTTTATAGTTCCATAATCTGGTGATGCATAATTTCCAAAACGCGCTACATCCATTGCCCAAACATCTATCGAGGGTTCTCCATCAATAATCCATTCAGCAATACATTTTCCAACACCTCCACCTTGGCAAAAGCCGGCCATGACTCCTACGGCCACCCAATAATTTTTTTTGCCAGGAACTGGACCAATAAGCGGACTTCCATCTGGACCAAAAGTAAATGGACCATTAACAATATTTTTTATTCCAGCCTTTTCTAATGCTGGTATTCTCTTAAAACCTATTGCTAATCTGTCTTGGATATTTTCAAGTTTAGGTTCTAAAAGTTCATGTCCAAAATCCATGGGAGTTTCTTTTATTTTCCATGGAGTAGATTTTTGTTCATAAGTACCAAGCAGCATCCCTTTGCCTTCTTGTCTAAAATAAATATTTCCTTCAAAGTCAGTTCCTATGGGTAATCTTTTTTCTTTTCCCATTGCCTCAATCTCAGGTATTGCCTCAGTAATTAAATAATGATGTTCCATCGGTTGAACTGGTAAATTAATACCAGCTAATTTACCAACTTCTCTTGCCCAAAGACCACCAGCGTTAATAACTATTTCTGCATTTATATTTCCCTTATCTGTAATCACATCCCACGATCCATCTTTTTTTAGTCTAGTATCTGTTACAACTGTGTTGGTATAATATTTACCTCCATAGACTTTAGCAGCTTTAGCAAAAGCATAAGTTACACCTGAAGGATCAACTTCACCATCAATGGGATCCCATAAAGCTAGAATATATTTTTTAGGATCAATTAAAGGATGTTTTTTTTTAACTTCTTCTAAAGAAATAAATTCTTGATCTAAACCCATATATCTTGCTTTAGATCTTTCTCTTTTTAAGTAATCTGCCCAGACTTCGTTTGATGCTAAATAGAATCCTCCGCTTGGTTTAAAACCAGTTGAGTGTCCAGATTCTTTTTCAATTTCTTTATATAGACCAATTGTGTAGGCCATCATTCTTGAGATATTTGGATCAGAAGAAATTACATGTACATTTCCAGCTGCATGCCAAGACGAGCCAGATGTTAATTCTTTTCTTTCAAGTAATATGCAATCTTTTAATCCAAACTTTGATAAATGATAAAGTACTGAGCAGCCAACTACTCCTCCACCTATTACGACAACCTTGGCATGCTTTTCCATGTTAAAAAATTAATATTCTTTAGCTTTATCAGTATATATTTTTAACAGGCTGTCATCATTTCCATGTAAATAGTGTTTAGACATGTCTGGATAATATTTATATGAAATTGGTTTTCTTCCTAATGCAACGGCCATTTCACGAACATGATGAGGTTCTGCTCCACAACAAATTCCAATAAAATTTATTTTTTTATTAGCACACTCTTTAGCAAATTCAGCCATTTCAAATCTGTTACAGTACAAATTATCTAAAGCAACAGGGAAAGCGTTACCTCCGGGTATGCAATCACAACCTGGATCAGTTTGATTTAAAAAACCAGGCTGTTTTTCAGTAGTTCTATAAGGAACAGGAAGTGCTGCTACATGGCATGAAACCTTTTTTCTAATTTCTGGCAAAAGTTTCATTGTCATTTTTGGTCCTCTAAAACAATTTAAACCGACTACGTCAGCGCCACAATCTTCTAATATTTTACAAGCATCTCCCGCTGAGTAACCATCTCTAGTTTTGTCACCTTTTTTTATTGAATAATTACAAACAGCAATTAATCCAGCATCTTTTATAGCTTTAAGTGCAATTTTCATCTCTTCAACCCAAGTAATTGTTTCTGCAATAATAAAATCTATCCCAGCTTCTTTGGCCCATCCAACCTGTTCTTCAAACATTTTTTGACATTCAATGCTAGATTTTTTGTCATTAGGGTCGTAAACATTAGTATTAGCAACATCGCCGCACACTAACAGATCTAAATCTTTAAATTCATTTTTTGCATCTTTTGCAATTTGCAATGCATTTTTTTGAAGTGGTTCAAGCAGTTTTTCTTTTCCAATTATTCTTAATTTTTCTCTATGTCCATAATAAGTAAATGCTTGCACAACATCTGAGCCAGCTCTTATAAATTCTCTATGTAATTGGGAAACCACTTCTGGGTGTTCTAAAACAACTTCTGGAACAAAAGCTCCAGCCTGCAAATATCCTCTTCTTTCCATTGCAAAAAGATATCCTTCTGCACATAGTACCGGACCAGCATTAAGTCTTTCTACCAAATTTTTACTCATTCAATATCTAACCACATTATAAACGATTTTAAAATATATTGTTTACAGCCTAAATAGCTGATAATTTAAATTTATGTCACAAAAAGATGTGGGTAACAAAATACCAATTTATAAACTGAAAACTACAAAAGAGGTTATGGAATACTATGATGAATGGGGAATAAAGAACAAATATGATAAAGATATGGTTGACTGGAATTACACTGGACCGAAAGAAACAGTTGATATTTTTAAAAAATATTCAAAAAATAAAGATGTCAAAATATTTGATGCTGGATGTGGAACAGGATTGGTTGGCATCGAACTAAAAAAATTTGGTTATTTTAATATTGATGGTGCCGATCTATCTCAGAAGTTATTAGATTTGATTCCCAAAGATTGTTATCGTAATGTTGAACAGATTGATCTAAACAAACCTCTTGATAAACAAAGCAATATCTATGGTGCGGTAATGTGTGTAGGAACCTTTACTTTTGGTCATGTAAAACCACCTGCTCTAGATGAGTTTGTGAGAATAACAAAAAACAAAGGTTTAATTTGTTTTACAATCAATGAAGGAATTTACGAAGAGTACGGATTTGATAAAAAAATTAAAGATTTATCTAAAAATAAATTATGGAATGTAAAAGAATTTTTCAAATCTGATTACATTAAAAGCAAAGACGTAAACGCCTGGTTATGTTTGGCCGAAGTAATAAAATAATTAAAATAAAACTACTTTAAAAATTTTCTATAAGTAAATATTACTGCAAACACTATAATCAAAGCAGCTATTCCTGACTCACCAAGACTATTTAACAATGCAACTAAATTTTTTGTAACTTGTGAACCCAAAAAAGCTACGTCTGGCCCAAATAGTATTTCAGCAAGCACTGAAACACCTAACAAAAGAACACCTAGCTCAATAAATTGTCTTAAATAACTTCTTATTTTTGTAATCCATGCATTCATAAAACTCCTTTTGCTTATGCTTATTTAAACTTACCGCCCCAGCCCTATGTTAAGGACTGGGGCAGCTAGGTTTTTAATCGCTAGTTAATTATTAAGAGGGAAAACTAACGAAAGAAAAATCTATTTATAAAAACCTAATATGATAATCGCTGCTATTAAGCCGACTATTCCTGCATCACCAAGTGATTGCACTAGTCCAACTATGTTGTCAGCTATGCCGCTCACGAATGGAACGTTTCCACCCAAAAGCGAAACAACGATACCTAATCCTAGCAGTGAAATTACTACTTTAGTTAGGCTGTGTACTGTACCCGCGAAACCTGCAAGCATTTTCATACTTAACACCTCCCTGAGTTAACTCGTTTAAACAAGTGCTATCGAATCAACTATCGATAGCGTATATGCGTTATTATCATACTATATATAGATAGCTAGCCAATTTTAATTAAAAAAAGCCTATAAAATAAGCCTTTTTTAAGTTTTCCACACAATATTTTAGTTATGAAAAAGGCGATTAAGGATTGTACTCTTTATATATATATATCAAATTCCATGAAAATGAACTTAACATATGCATACATATTCTTGATTTTAGCAATTGCTTTTGAAGTACTAAGCACTAGCTTTTTAAAGGACACTAATGGCTTTACCAGACTTTATCCTTCAATTGTGGTTATTGTAGCTTTGTGTATTTGTCTTTTTCTTATGTCGCATTCGATGAAGTTAATTCCAGTAGGAATAGTTTATGCCAGCTGGGCAGGACTGGGCATTGTAGCTATAACAATTATTGCAGTCATAAAATATAAACAAATACCTAATATACCAACTATTATAGGTATAGCCCTTATAGTTATTGGAGTTGTTGTTGTTAATTTAATGAATGATATCGACGTTAAATAATGGAACAAATATTTCATGAAATTAAAATAAATACCAAAGGCCAAGGCTTATATGATTTTACAAATGAAACCGTGTCATGGCTAAATAAACAAAAAATTAACAACGGAATTTTGAATATTAACATATTACATACTAGCGCCTCATTAGTTATACAGGAAAATGCTGATCCTGACGTTTTATATGATTTAAAGAATTTTTTTGATAAATTAGCACCTATGGACAATAAACTTTATAAGCATACAACAGAAGGAAAGGATGATATGCCAGCTCATATTAAGTCTGCGTTAACAAACAATCAGATTACTTTAAGCATAAAAGATAAAAAGATTATGCTCGGTACTTGGCAAGCATTATATTTATTTGAACATCGTCTGGAAAAACATACTAGAGTTTTATCTCATCATTTAATAGGAAATTAATATGTATAGTAAATTTGGTCAATTTATAGATGGTAAATGGCAACAGTCTGAAAAAAAGGAAACATATGATGTCATAAATCCTGCAACAGAAGAAGTGATTGGAAAAGCTTCAAAAGCATCTTCGGCAGACGTTGAAAAAGCACTTAAATCTGCAGAAAAAGGTTTTGCTTATTGGAAAAAACTTTCACCATGGGATAGAGCAGCAATTATAAGAAAAATAGCAGACCTAATTAGAAAAAAAAATAATGATTTAGCTAAATGGATGACATTAGAAACAGGAAAACCTCTAACGGAATCATTAGCTGAAGTAAGTGCATCTGCTGATATTTTTGAATGGAACGCTGAAGAAACAAAAAGAATTTACGGTCAAACAGTGCAAAGTAGATTTGAAAACACGAGAGTAATAATTAATTATGAACCAGTTGGTGTAGTTGCCGCTTTATCTCCATGGAACTTTCCGCTAGTCTTGGCCGCGAGAAAAATCTCAACAGCCTTAGCAGCCGGCTGTTCTGTTATTTGTAAACCAGATGTTATTACACCTGGTACCGTTATGGAATTAGTTGATATCATTAGTAAGTGTGATGTTCCTCCTGGAGTAGTGAATTTATTATCGGGTGATCCAGCATCAATCGCATCTCAATTAATTTCTTCAGATATAGTTAAAAAAATTTCTCTAACAGGTTCTACTAGAGTGGGAAAAATAATTTTAAAACAGGCGGCTGAAAAAATACAAAGGGTAACAATGGAACTCAGCGGACATGCACCTTTCATAGTTCATGAAGATGCAAATATTGAAAAAGCCATTGATATGGCTATGGCGACCAAGTACAGGAATAACGGACAAGTTTGTATTTCACCTAGTCGTTTCTATATTCACGAGAGTAAGAAAAAACAATTTACTGAATCTTTTGTTAAAAAAACTTTGCAACTAAAAATTGGAAATGGCATGGATAAAGGTGTTCAACTTGGCCCTATTACTACAAAAAAAAGATTAGAAGAAATAGAAAAACTTGTCGAAGTAACAAAAAAAGAAGGTGCTAAAATATTATGTGGAGGAAAAAGACCTTCTGGATTTAATAAAGGTTATTTTTATGAACCAACAGTTTTTGACAATGTTGAAGATCATTTTAAAATTATGAAAGAAGAACCTTTTGGCCCTCTAACTCCTTTACTGACGTTTAAAAATTTTGATGAAGTAATAGAAAAAGCTAACAACCAATTAGCTGGTTTAGCAGGCTATGTGTGTACTAATTCAATAGAATTAGCTAATAAAACTTCAGAAGCTCTAGAAACAGGGATGGTTGCAGTTAATACGCCATTTATCTCAAATGCAGAAACTCCATTTGGAGGCATAAAACAAAGTGGTTATGGCAGAGAAGGTGGGTCAATTGGAATAAAAGATTATTTGAATGTAAAATACACTCACCTTGGATTGTTGGGTTAATTTATTTCTAAAAATATAAATGAGTAAAAGATTAGAAAATAAAAAAATTGTTGTAACAGCGGCTGGACAAGGAATAGGTCGAGCGACCGCTATTGCATTTAACAATGAAGGCGCAAATGTTTACGCCACAGATATTAATGAAGATACTTTAAAAAAATTAAATAAAGAACATCCAAATATTAAAGTAAAAAAATTAGACTCTACTAACAAAATTGCAGTAAAAGATTTTTCTGAATCTTTAGATACAGTTGATGTTTTATTTAATGCAGTTGGTTTTGTTCATCATGGTACTATTTTAGATTGCGAAGAAAAGGATTGGGATTTTTCATTTAATGTTAATATTAAATCAATGTATTTTATGACAAAGTTCATAATTCCTAAAATGATTAAACAAAATAAAGGCAATATTATAAATATTTCTTCAATAGCATCTAGTTTAAGGGGTCTTCCTAATAGATTTGTTTATGGTACAACGAAAGCAGCTATTATCGGATTTACCAAATCTATCGCTTCAGACTTTATAAAAAATAACATTAGATGTAATGCTATAGCTCCGGGAACAGTCCATACACCATCATGGGAGGAAAGAGTTAAAGCAGCTAAAGATCCTATTCAAGCCAAAAAAGATTTTATTGCGAGGCAACCTATGAGGCGACTCGGAACTCCAAAAGAAGTAGCGGACCTTGCGGTTTACTTAGCAAGCGACGAGTCAGATTTTATTACTGGAGTAACACATGCCATTGATGGTGGTATGTCAATTTAATTAAAAAATTGTTTAATAAAACTTTAAAACCTGAGTGTATATGGAAAGCAAAGACTATTCTAGGTGAAGGAGTTATTTGGGTAAAAAAATTAAACTCTATTTTTTTTGTAGATATAAAAGGAAAGAAAATATTAACTTTAAACACTAAAAAAAAAAGGAAAAAAATATTTAAAGTAGATAAAGAAATAGGTTTTATTTCTCATATAAAAAATGAGTTTTTTATACTTGGCCTACAATCAGAATTAAGAATTATAAATTTAAAAAATTTTAAAATTCTTTACTCAATAAAAATTGAATCCAAAAAGTTAAATAATAGAATAAATGATGGAAAAACTGACCCATCTGGACGTTTATGGTTTGGAACCATGGATAACTCAGAAAGAAAATGTGTGGGGTCATTGTATTGTTTAGATAATGATTTTAGATTACAAAAAGTTGATGAAAAATACTTTATACCTAATGGACCAGCATTTTTAAATAAAAATAATTTTTATCATGCTGATAGTAAGAAAAAAGTTATATATAAAATTAAAATTAACAAAAAACTGAAAATTATAAAGAAAAGAATATTTATTAAATTTAATAAATTAGATGGCTCCCCTGATGGAATGACTATAGATAGCAAAAATAATTTGTGGGTTTGTCATTATGGAGGATCAAAAATATCAGTATATGATTTAAAAGCTAATATGATACGTAAAATATTTTTACCAGCAAAAAATATTACAAATTGTACATTTGGTGGATATAAAAATAGTGAACTATTTATTTCAACCGCACGCAAAGGAATGAAATTAAATGAGATTAAAAAACACCCTTTATCAGGAAGTTTATTTAAATTAAAAACAAAATTTAAAGGAAAAAAGCAAACACCTTTTAAAATTTCAAGTAATTTGTTTAACAGTCTAGAGTATTAACTTTTTCCCAATCAGTTACTGGTTCTTTTTTTGAGAAAGTTTCTTTAGAATTAAAGTCCTTTATTTCTTTTTCTTTAAGTTTTAAATAACTTGTTATGTTTTTTTCTCCAAATGCAGATATTAAAGTTTCATTATTACTTAAATGTTCCAAAGCCTCCTCTAAATCTGAAGGTAGTTTTTTTAAATTTGGATAATTATCACCATCTGCATACATATTTATGTGCAAGGGTTGACCTGGGTCGCGTTTATTTTTTATTCCATCGATTCCTGCAGCAATTATACCTGCTTGAAGAAGATAGGGATTGGCTGATCCATCCATTAGTCTTAGTTCAAAACGTCCTTGATCTGGAATCCTAATCATATGAGTTCTATTATTGCCTGTATACGATATTTTACTTGGAGACCAAGTTGCTCCAGAAGCGGTAACTGGAGCATCAATTCTTCTATAGCTATTGATTGATGGATTAAAAAAAGCACTCAAACCTTCGGCTGAATGTAAAATCCCTCCCAAAAAATTATAAGCAAGCCTGGTTAATCCTAACTTATCTCCCTTGTCTAAAAATAAATTTTTATTTCCATTCCATAGAGAAATATGTGCGTGGCAACCATTACCGGTTAAATTTTCAAAAGGTTTTGGCATGAAGGTTGCTCTCAAACCATGATTTTCAGCAAGTGTTTTAACCATAAATTTGAAAAATACGTGGCGATCAGCTGTAGTAAGGCAATCGCTATAATTCCAGTTCATTTCAAATTGTCCATTAGCGTCTTCATGATCATTTTGGTAAGGACCCCAACCCATTTTAATCATTGAATCACAAATTTCTTTAATTAAATCGTATTGACGCATTAGTGCCGATTGATCATAGCAAGGTTTGGATTGTATGTCTCTTTTATCGGATATAGCTGTTCCCTCAGGGTTAATTAAAAAATATTCTGATTCAACACCGGATTTTAAAACCATACTGTCATTAGATAATTTTTTTATTTGTTTTTTTAACATTACTCTTGGCGAAGCCTCAACTTGTTTGCCATTCATCCATAAATCAGATGCCAACCAACCTACTTCTTTTTTCCAAGGAAGTTGAATTAAACTTTCAGGATCAGGTATTGCGAACATATCAGCATCTGCAGGTGTCATATCAAGCCACGTTGCAAAACCAGCAAATCCCGCACCATTTTTTTGCATATCTTTAATAGCTTCTGCAGGGACTAATTTTGATCTTAATACGCCAAATAAATCAACAAAGCTTATTAAAAAATATTTAATTTTTTTTTGTTTTGCTATTTTAGCTAAATCTTTTGCCATAAAAATAAATTATTTATAAAATTAAATCTTTGTAAAGTATTATTAAAATAAAAACTATAATAAATATTGCTAAATAAATTCCATATTTTGCTTTTGGCCAAGCAAGTCTCGCCGCTTTATGTGGAGTTTGATTTTTATTTTCTTCTCTATTTTCCATAATTTTGATTGCTTGTTAAAAAAAGGGCGCTGAAAAAATCAGCGCCCAAATTTTATTATATTAAATTACCAATCGGTAATATTTTTTTTGTAGTCGTTTGCACCAGGTCTTTTTCTAGCTAACTTTTGTTGTTCTTCAGCTTCACCAGCTCCTGTAGCAACATGGAACCATAGCCAAAAAACTACTGCAATTGTTAACCAAAGCCATTCTGTACCGATAAAAGGATAAACTGCTCCTGCCACTTCATCAGCACTTAGGTGTTCTACCCAACTTGTTACTGTAGCCATAATTTATTCCTCCTTATCTACTTGCGGATGCAACTGTTTTTTCGTCTTTACTAGCTGCCTCCATTATATTGTAGTCTAGACCTGCTAACTCTACTTCACGAGGTATACGTAATTTACCTGCTCCATGAAGAATTTTAGCTATAATCCAGCCTGGTAACCACCCAAGAACTCCGAACATAATAACCGCGCCAATTATCATCCCTATAGGATTGATAGCAGCATATCCTAAACCATCATAACCTGATGAAGGATAGCCCCATAGTACAAAGCCGCAAATTACAAGTCCGATTACCCCAGCGTAGCCATGAACGGCAACCGCACCAACTGCATCATCGATTTTAAATTTACGTTCTACCCAGTAATGTAATTTATAAGCACAGAACGTTCCAATCCCTGCAATAATTAGTGATTGAAGCGGATGATATAAATCATTTCCAGCAGAAGCAGTGATGATACCAGCTAGTCCACCTGAATATGTCCAGAATGGATCGCCTTTTGATACCCAATATCCAGCTAGTAATCCGCCAGATAAAGACATCAAGAATGTCATGGTAATACCGCTAAGCGTTGTTGGTGTTACATAGATGTTAGTCGCAGTAAAGAATGTTTTTCCTTCCATTCCATACTCAGGTCCAAGATCAAATATAGGTATATTACACGCTGCGTAAAAACCCCAGAAACCAGTATAAATTAAAAATAAACCTATACACACTAACCAAGGATTTCTTGGTCCAATGTTTCTCGGTTCTCCGCTAGAAGAAAATTTTCCAATACGAGGACCTAATACACTAAGCACTCCTAAAGCAAAACCTCCTGCACATGCATGAATAACCCCAGATGCGTAAGCATCATGATAACCTAAAACCTTAAGCATCCAACCATCGAAGTGCCAACCCCAAGAAGCATCAATTGTCCAAAATACTGAACCAATTGCAATTGCTAAAATACCAAATGCAAAAGTAGTAATTCTTTCAATTATTGCTCCTGAAACGATTGAAGCAGCTGTCCAAGAAAATAGTAAGAACGCTGCCCAGAACACTCCATTAATATGGTCGTTCAAATTTATTGCCATTATCGGATCCATAGGATTAGCAAGTTCGTTTGCTCCGAAACCGCCACCTAAAACTAAACCAGTGCTTTCAGTCATTATTGACGGTGCAATACCTGGTCCAGTTGGAAATGCCCAATAAATCCACCAGCCGAAGAAAAACCAAGTAACTGTTACCAGTGGTATCAGCATAGTATTTTTCATCAACGTGTGTTGGTGATGCTTATAACGTGATGCCCCAACTTCATACATACAGAAACCCACGTGAATTAAAAACATGAGTACTACTGTGATCCAGTAGTAAAATTCTGTAAATACAGTAGTAAGAGCGCCTAATTGATCAGTCATAATTAACCTCCCTTAATAAATTGGAATTATTCTATGTTGTGCGACAAGTAGTACAACAAGCTAGAATTGTTGTGTATGTAGGTTTATTGAATTTAGAACAACCAGGGATTGTATGAATATTAGAATTTTTTGTAAGCCTTTTTTAAATCTACAAGTGGATGATTTGGTGACATTTGAAATTTAATTAATAGTTCTCTAGCAATCATATCTCTATCTTGCTGATTGTCAGGCAATTTTATTTTTTTTGGAATTGTAACCCATCCATTTGCATTTCGACAAAAAACAGCTGGACGACCTTCTTCATAACCCATGTGAACGTCTTCTAACCAATTTAAGTCATCCCAACCCATTTGTTCTATATATTTTTTAAGAAAAGGAGTTACTTTTTTATAATCTGGCAACAAATTTACATCGTATCGATAACCTATATGTTGGCCGATCATTTTTTCTCTAGCGCTTTCTTTTTCTTTAGATTTAGCGATTTTTTTAATTTTTTTATTTTTTTTCTTAGTCATATTAATTAAATTTTATGGAAATCATCTACTCCTACAGTATGATTTGTTCCTGTTAATGGAACTTTTGCTAGTGCCGAAGCTTCCATTGTTAAAGCTGCTAAATCTTCCGGTTCTAAAGAATGAACATTCGTTTTACCACAAGCACGAGCTAGTAATTGTAATTCTAGAGCCATTGTATGTAAATAATTATAAACTCTTAATGCTGCATCATCTGGGTTTAGTCTTTTTCTTAACTTAGGATTTTGTGTTGCTACACCGACTGGACAACGTCCTGTATGACAGTGGTAACAATGTCCAGCTTTAACTCCCATTTCTTTTTCAAAATCAACTCCAGGGATTTCTTTATTGCAATTTAAAGCTATCATTGAGCCAGTTCCAATAGCTACTGCATCAGCACCTAATGCTAAAGCTTTTGCCAAGTCAGCTCCATCTCGAACACCGCCCGCATAAATTAAAGTTACTTTTCCAGTTTGTCCAACATCATCCAAAGCTCTACGTGCTTCACGAATTGCCGCTATACCTGGAATACCTGTATTTGCTGCAGCGATATGAGGTCCTGCCCCTGTGGATCCTTCCATGCCATCTAAATAAATTGAATCAGGATCACATTTTGCTGCCATACGAACATCATCATAAACTTTAGCAGCTCCTAACTTTAATTGTATTGGAACTTGATTATTTGTTAGTTCTCTTAATTCTTGTACTTTTAAAAAAAGATCATCTGGTCCAAGCCAATCAGGGTGTCTAGCTGGAGAACGTTGGTCAATTCCTGATGGAAGTGAACGCATTTCAGCTACTTGATCAGTAACTTTTTGACCCATTAGGTGACCACCCATTCCAACTTTTTGACCTTGTCCTATAAAAACTTCTATACCGTCAGCTAATTGTGCGTGGTGAGGATTAAATCCATATCTTGATTGTATACATTGGTAAAACCATTTTTCTGAATATCTTCTTTCATCTGGAATCATACCACCTTCACCTGAACATGTAGCGCTTCCAGCCATAGTAGCTCCCCTTGCTAATGCAGTTTTAGCTTCATAAGAAAGAGCACCAAAACTCATTCCTGTTATGTAAACAGGAATATCTAATTCAATTGGATTTTTACAACGAGGGCCAATAATTGTTTTTGTTTCGCATTTTTCTCTATAACCTTCGATAACAAATCTTGTAAGAGTTCCTGGTAAAAATACCAAGTCATCAAATGTTGGTATTTTTCTCATTAAAGCCATACCACGCATTCTGTAACGACCTAGTTGCGCTTTTATATGTATGTCGTCAATAACTTCAGGTGTAAAAATTGAATTTTGTCCTAATAAACTTTTATTTCTACCTTTTGTAACTTTAAGGCTGCCATTAGTTTTTTTCTTTTTAGCCATTTTAAATTGCTCCTTTTTTTTCTGAAGGTTCTAAAGCATCATAATTCCAAAGTTTTTTACCTGCCACCACTTTAGTCATTTTACTTAAATCAAAATCTGAACCAATTTCTGCAACTTTTAATTTTCTTTTTAACCAAGATATGTCGTCAGAAGTAATTTTCGCTTTTATAGCATCACTGCCAAATGATTTAATTTTTCCACCAATAAAAATTGTGCCATCATACATAGAGTCACCTAAGTTAATACCCGCATCTCCCAAGACAATTATTCTTCCTCTTTGCATCATGAATCCAGTAAAAGCTCCAGCATCTCCGCCAACAATTATAGTTCCACCCTTCATATCAATCCCCGTTCTTGCACCAACGCTACCTTTACAAATTAAATCTCCTCCTCTAATAGCTGCACCAAAACAAGAACCAGCATTCTTTTCGATAACAACTTTTCCAGCCATCATATTTTCAGCACAAGACCAACCAACTCTTCCTGTAATTCTTACTACTGGACCATCAATAGATCCAACTCCGAAATATCCAAGAGATCCTTCAAAAATTAAATTTAATTTATTTAAAATACCCACTCCCAAACTATGTTTACCTTGAGGATTTTTAATAACAACGGAGCCATAACCTTCTTTCATTAGCGAATGTAATTTATCGTTTAATTGCTTGGCGGTTAAATCCATAGCATCAATTTCTGTTCTTTTATTAAAGTCAACATCATAAGCACCATAATAGAAAAAATTTTCTGCTTCTTCAGGATTAAAAAATACTTGTTGAGTTCTTCCAGCAAGAACTTCTTTATGTAATCCCATTGATTGAGATTTTGAATTTTTTAAATTTGCCATACTTTTACTTCTCCATCATAAGGATCATAAGTATCTATCTCTTGTGGCAATAAAGTTCTTATGGCTATTTCTTCAGAACCCAAAGCTACCAAATCGTCCGATTCATATAAAACCATTGGTTTTGCTGCCATTGTATCTTTTGCCATACCTAGCGAATCTTTTGTCGCTACCAAGTAAGTAAAAACTCCATCTAATTCTTTTAATGAATCCTGCATTCCATCCTGTAAAGATGCTCCGCTTCTCATTTTTTGAGCCAAGTAAACAGCAATGAGTTCTGAATCACACTCTGACATAAAGCGCATTCCTTTATTCTCAAGAGCTCTTCTATTATTCCAATAATTTGTTAGCTGACCATTATGAACCACAGATACATCACTAAATGGATAACCCCAAAAAGGATGAGCTGAACGTATATCAACACCAGATTCAGTAGCCATTCTCGAATGTCCAATGGCATGCGTACCTTTTATTTTATCTAAACCATATTGTTTTGATACAACACTAGCATCTCCAATATCTTTTACTAACTCTAAGCTTTTTCCAAGAGACAATATTTCTGTCATTTCTACGCTTTCGATTCTTTTAGAGAATTCCATTAAATCTTTGTCATATTTAATACAATATCTAAAAGAATACGGTGTTAATTGAGCGTCATTAACTATGCTTCCACCAAGTTCTCTAATGTGTTTGTCTACCAGTTTTCTTCTTTCATCATAAACTGATTTGTCTTCATTTACGGCAGAACTTCCTTCAGCAACATTCTCTCCAACTTTAAAACGCATTATGTAATCACCTTGATTATTACCCTTGCCATACAAAGCGAATCCAGTTGAATCAGGTCCCCTATGTTTAAGAGCCTGCAACATATCTTGTAATTCCTTACCTATATTTACAGTTTTCCCCTTATGAATTAATCCTGCTATTCCGCACATAAATTTCCTTTAAGACTATGGTAAGCAATCCAAGTAGGTATCAAGATCCCATTGAGTAGTAGCACCTAAGAATTTTTCCCATTCGTCATTTTTGTACCAATGAAAAACTTTATACATTTCATCTGGCAACGCTGATTTAATAATTTCATCTTCTGCTAATCTGTCTAAAGCCTCTCCTAAACTTAATGGAAGTTTTTTGACATCTTTACCTTCTTTTTTAGCTTCATACATACTTCTAGATTCAGGCTTAGAAGGTACTAGTTTTTTTGAAATACCGTGATCACACGCTTTTAATATAGCTGCACCTAAAAGATATGGATTATGCATAGAGTCAACTGATCTATACTCAAATCTTCCAGGAGCTGACACTCTTAAACCACAAGTTCTGTTTTGATATCCCCAATCAGCATAAACTGGAGCCCAGAAACCTTGATCCCAAAGTCTTCTGTAAGAATTAACTGTTGAAGATCCTAAAGCAGTTAAAGCAGGCAAGTGTTGCATTATTCCAGCAATGGACTGTAAACCAATTTTACCTGGTAGTTGCATATCTTTAGTATCAGGCATGAAAGTATTTGTGCCTCCCTGTACATAACCAAACACTTCTTCTACTGCAGGTAATTTTTTATTACCTAAATTGTTTGTTACAACTTTTCCACCTTTCCATAAAGACATGTTTGTATGGCAACCACTAGCAGATACACCCATAAAAGGTTTTGTCATAAAGCATGCTATTAAATTATGTTCTCTAGCAACTTGCGCACAAATTTGTCTGTAAGTAGAAAGTCTATCAGCGTTTCTTAAAACATTATCGTATGTCCAGTTTAACTCTAATTGTCCCGGAGCATCTTCATGGTCACCTTGAATCATATCTAAACCCATGGCTGAAGCGTACTCAATTACTTTCATAAACACAGGTCTCAATGATTCAAATTGATCAATGTGATAACAGTATGGTTTAGAAAAACCTGATCCAGTAGGGGTTCCGTCAGGATTTTTTGTTAACCACATCATTTCAGGTTCAGTTCCAACTCTCAATTCTAATCCATGTTTTTTCTCAAATTCATCCATAAATATTCTGAGATTTCCTCGACAATCAGAGGTTAAATGTCCTCCTGGATTTTGTCTTTCTTCTCTGTTTCTAAAACATGTAACAAAAACTCTTCCAATTCTTTTATCCCAAGGTAATTGACAGAAAGTTTCAGGATCAGGTATGCCAACAAGTTCCATAGCTTCAGGGCCGTAACCGATATAATTTTTGTGTCTGTCTACAAATAAGTTGGCAGTAGATCCATAAACTAATTGAAAACCTTTTTCTGCAGTTCTTTCCCAATGGTCTGCGGGAATTCCTTTACCAACAACACGTCCTGTTACAGATATAAATTGGTAATAAATGTATGTAATTCCTAATTCGTTAATTTTTTCTCTAACTTTTTTAACTAATTTATCACGTCCAGGCTGATTAACGTGTTTTTCTAGATCTGTCATAAAACTCATCCTCCCTCAAAGACTGGTGTTAAAACTTATTATTTAGAAAGATGTTAGCTGAAAAATAAATACTCGTCTAGATTTAGCTCCAAGGAAATGGACTGCTAGATACAGGGTGTAATTCACCTTTCGCGTATCGATTGAATCTAAATGGTTTAAGCAGAGAACTTTCTTTACCCAAAATTTCATCTGAAACAAGATCTCCGACCCCAATCATTTTATAACCGTGGTTTGAGTCAGCAATTATATAAACATTTTCACAAAATTTGTCGAATACAGGGAAAGAATCTGGAGTAAAGCATCCAAGACCACCAGATGGGCCCTTATGATAAACTTTTATTTTTCCTTTAAATCTTTTTTGGCAATGAGCTAAAGCTGAACACCACATATGAGCAAATTCAGGCGTTGTTTGAAACTCGGGAGAAGCAGGTCCATAAGGATCTACTTTTACATCATCAACAGGTCTCATAATTTTATATGGAGCAGATCCACCCTGAACACCTTTAAAATTAAAATCTGGCTTATAATAAATTCCCCACATTTTGTCTGTAATTAATGATCCGTCGACATCTGAGAATAAGTGCGCATCACTATCAACATGAATTACTGGAGGCATTTTACCATCATCAGTTTTTTGCATATTAGGATCAACGCCTAAGACACCTTCTGTTAACATCCAGTATATCCACATTGGATAATCTTTATGAATTTTACCTTTTTCATCTTTGATTGAAATTTTTTTAGGAAGTTCAAGCATATCCCAAAATCTTTTTACCCAAGGACCAGCTCCAACAATTACTTGTTCGCAGTCAATAGTTCCTTTTGAAGTTACTACTCCTGTTACAGCTTTACTATTACTACCTCTTTTAAAACCTGTAACTTCTGTACCTGTAATAATTCTTACGCCAAAACTTTCCGCTTTATTTGCTAATCCATAAATAGAAGCGGTATTGTTTGCATATCCACCTCTTTTTTCATGTAATACTGAAGTTATTCCTTTTGCCTGCCAATCATGAAACATATTTTTCATATATTTCATTGAATCTTCTTTTCCTTCTATAAATTCTGATTCATAACCAATTTCTTTTTGTTGTTCATAAATGCTAGCTACATCTTTATGCATACTTTCTGGGCTAATCTGCATATAGCCAACAGGATGATAACTAAAATTTTTTGGATCACTTTCCCAAATTTTAACACTGTGCATCATAAGTTCTCTCATAGCTGGCTGAAAATAATTATTTCTAACTACACCGCACGCCACACCACTTGCACCTGAAGCTATTCCACTTTTTTCAATAACTACAATTTCGTTATTTGTTCCATTGCCATTTTTTTTCTTAAGCTTTTCTGATAAATGCCAAGCTGTGCTTAATCCATGTATACCCGCACCAATAATTACAAATTTTGCTTTTTTTGGAAATGCCATTTATGCCTTTACTTTTGTTTTGTCGGGATCATAGAAAGGAAATCTAACTACTTTCGCCCCAATTCTTTTTTGATGACCATCAATTTTTCCCACTTCAACCTCAGTTCCTATTTCAGAATACTTAACATCCATTCTACAAAGCGCAATATTCTTATTTAACACAGGAGAGATCATACCACTAGTTATTACACCAACAGTAGCTCTTCCTACGTGTACTCCATCTCCATTTGCCGCCTGTTCTTTACCGATTAGTTCTAAACCAACAAGTTTTTTTTGTGGGGATGCTTTTCTTTTTATTAGAGCATCTTTTCCAACAAAATCATCTTCTTTAGTTTTTAGAGCTACAGAAAAACCAATCCCCGCTTCAAACGGGTCAGTTTGGTCATTAAATTCAAGACCTCCAAAAATTAATCCCGCTTCGATTCTTACCATATCTAAACCTTCAAGCCCCATCGGAGCTATTCCTAGATCTTTTCCAGATTCCCAAACTTTGTCCCAAACTTCCGAAGCATCTTTCGGATGACACCATACTTCGAATCCTAATTCGCCGGTATATCCTGTTCTAGAAATCATCAAAGGAGTTCCTAAATGATCACCAATTCTTCCTATAGTAAATCTAAACCATTTAAGTTCATTTACTGTTGGCTGCGCAGGCGGAGTCCAAACAAATTTTTCAAGAATTTTTCTACTATTTGGTCCTTGAACAGAAATATTATGAATTTGATCTGTTGAAGATTTTACCCAAGCTTTATAATTTTTTTTCTTTGCTAATTCCCTTAGCCAATCACCGCCATACTCTTGACCTCCAATCCATCTAAACATTTCTTTACCAAGTCGATAAATTGTACCATCGTCTACCATACCACCATGCTCGTAGCACATAGCTGCATAACTAACCTGTCCAATTGAAAGTTTTTTAACATTTCTTGTAAGCGCGTATTGCATTAAGCTTTCTGAATCTGGCCCAACTATTTCAAATTTTCTTAATGGAGATAAATCAATCGCAATGGCTTTTTCCCTACATGCAGTGTATTCTTTAATAGTTCCATAATTCGTATAATTATTTGCCAACCAATAACCATTATAATCAATAAAATTTCTAGTAAGTTTTGAAGTTTTTTTGTGAAATCCTGTTTCTTGTGTCAATTTTGGCTCCGAATCCGTTTTCATTCTGAATGCTACCGCTTTTGAAAATTCTTTTTTCTTATCATAAACTCTAACAAAAATATCAGTCGGATCCCACCCATTACAATCGTCAATATCACTTGGACATGCTGTAGTTCCACAAGTTAAGTCTTTTAAAGCGCGAAATAATACATAGTCACCAGGTCTAGCCCAGGACTCTCCTCCAATCACAGCATTTTGGGCATTAGCAATGGTATTAAAAAAAAGATTTATAGCAGGCCATCCTTTTCTTTTTTCAATTTTATACTTTTCTAAGACTTTATTTAAATTATCAGAACAGTTTGCATGACCAAAATATCCGGCGTCTTCATAATATTTTGAGGTACATGCTAAGTTAAAAGTATCATGTCTTCCTACTGTATCTCTTACCACCTCAATCATTGGATCTTGATCCATATCAAAAAATTTTGAAAACAAACCGGGAGCAGGATAAAGAGCACCCATAAAAGTCCTTGTTGTTAATGGATCTAATCCTCGCTCAATTCCTTTCTCTAATTTTTCTGTATCAAAAGCTAAAAAATCTGAACACTGTCTTCCAAATGGATTTATAATTTGAATGTAATCTCCTTTTTTGACTTGGTATTCAATAGCTGTGCTGTGTTCAATTAATATTTCATTCAATGGATCTACAAGAGGTTCAGGAATATTAGGTTTGCCTTTATATTTATTTGGTTTTGATCGCTTAACCATTAAAAGTAAATCTGTTGGAGGATTTTGTTCGTCTATTTTCATGGCATTGCCGGGAGCAGAAAATACGCAAGTACATTTGTCTTTAGAAACTAAATTTACTTTCTCTCCCGCTTTAGAATCTTCACTAAATAAAATTGATGCTTTTGCTTTACCGACATTTAAATTTCTTTTTTTTAAAGTGTTAGCTGCTTGAAAAGCGCTCTCATTTTTATCAGATAAAATTTTCTTTATGTTTTTTGGATCATTTTTTTCTTTGAGTCCTAATAAACTACAATCGGGTTTTCCGTCTTTATTGAAAACAATTATTTCACATTTTTGTTTTCCTTCAGTGTCTGTTATTTCAATTTTGTCATCTGGATCTAAAGTTATTACTGAAAGTCCTCCGCCTTTTACGAGGTATCTTTCAACTCCTGGTGGTAACGATCTCATTCCAGGGTCTCTAATATCCATACTGGTTAAATTTTTAAACATTGATAACACTATATCCAGTGATTAATTTTGACGCAATGGACATTGACTCGCGAAAAACACGGGCATAGACTTTGCTTAATTAATGTTAACACTAATTAATTATGGGGGAAACATGATTAAAGCAATAAAAGGTTTAATTGTTGCAGCAATCATATCGGCATTTAGTTTAGCCGCTTATGCAGCTGACAGTAAAAAACCTACAAGAATTCCAGTTCACAATTGGTCAAGCCAAATAGTTATGGCACATGTGATAGGTGGAATTATTCAAGACATGGGTGGTAATGTAGAATATGTACCAGCAGACTCTAATGCAGTTTATGAGTCAATTCGTATTGGTGATGTGGATATATCACACGAAGTTTGGCAATCTGCTTTCGGTAAATCATTCGACATAGCTCGTGATAAAGGTGGCTTGCTAGATTGGGGTGACCATGAAGCAAGAACTTTAGAAGATATGGGTTATCCAAACTGGGTAGCTGACAAAGGGCTTTGTCCAGGTTTACCAAACTGGGAAGCTATGAAGTCTGAAAAGTGCTGGAAAAATTTCGTAACTCCAGACTCTGGTGGAAAAGGTCGTTGGTTAGAAGGGCCACAAAGTTGGCACCAAGACTTAATGCCTCAGCGTTTAGAAGCTTTAGGACTCGCAGATAATTGGATGGTTAAATTTGCTGGTGGTGCCGATGCACTATGGGCAGAATTAGCAGCAGCTAAAAAAGAAGGAAGAGGAACTATAATTTTTAACTGGACACCAAACTTTACAGATGGTGCTGGTTTTACATTTATTCAATTTCCACCTTACTTTGATGGTTGCAGACCAGTCGATGGTGGAGACGGAAAATGTGGTTCACCTGATGGCTATCTGAAAAAAGCTGTGAATGAAAACTGGACGAAATCTCATCCAGGTGCAGCAGCTATGTTTAAAAAATTGTCATTCAACACAAGTCAAATTGGTGCAATGGCAGCTTATGTAGACATTGATAAAATGACTCATGAAGACGCTGCAAAAACATGGTTAAAGAAAAACAAAAAAGTTTGGAAAAAGTGGACTAAGTAATTATTGGTAAAACTTAACTTTTTAATGATCCTCCCTAGCAAAAACTAGGGGGGATTTTTTTTTATTTTTAGTGTAATTTATAGGTGGGGATATGAAGAAACTGTTTCTATATATATTTTTAGGTTTGATTCTTTGCAATATAGGGTTTGCACGTTCAACTGGATGTGTAGATGGTGACTGCGATAATGGAGTTGGGACTTGGAATTATACAGACTTAACTTCATACACAGGTGAATGGAACGGTGGCAACAAACATGGGCAAGGAACTGAAACTTGGCCAAACGGATACATTTATAAGGGGACTTTTCAAAATAGTATATGGCAAGGACAGGGGACTTTAACTTTTCCAGATGGTGCCACATACGCTGGTGAGTGGAATAATGGCAACATGCATGGACAAGGAACTTTTACTTTGGCAGATGGAACAATCAAGAAAGGTATTTGGAAAAACGGTAAATTAGCTGAACCAAATTAAAAAAAATAATGTTTTTAGAAAATAATTTAAAAAAATTCAAAGAAACCCCCGAAAGCTTTAGACAAATGTTTGGTCTTGTTGGGTTAACAGTAATAATAATTCTTTCATTTATGATGTTAAATGTTTTTTTTGGAGCAGACGATAAGTCAGCAGAAGGTAGTAAAACTGAAGATAATAACGAAACTGTAGTTGCTTCACTTCCCAAAGGTAGATTAAATTTTTTTGAAGGAAATGAAGGATACAAATTATCTGCGAGCGAATATGAGGCGGTATGTAAAAATACTAGAATTGTGGTTCAGCGTGCAATGATAGGGGCAAATATTACGGATTATGAAGCAAAGAAATTATATTTCGACAACGGAAATAAAATTGATAAATTTTCAGTAAAATGGGACGATTCTACAAATAAATGTTTTGCAGAATATATAATAAGGGCTTTGCAAGGTACGACCGAAACAATTACAGTATCAGGTGAAGCTAAAGGCTTTTTAAAAACAAGTATAGATACTAGGGTATATTTTATAAAAAATTTTTAGGGAGAATATGTCAGCACCAGTAATCAAATGTGAGTCAGTTTATAAAGTTTTTGGAATAAACGCTAAAAAAATGCTTCAAGGCGTTAGCGGCAACGTAGATGCAAAATCTTTCCAAGACGCTGGCTGTATCGTGGGCGTTAACAATGCTTCTTTTGAAGTTTCAAAAGGAGAAATGTTAGTTGTAATGGGATTGTCTGGTTCTGGAAAATCAACATTGCTTAGATGTATATCGAGATTAACAGATGCTACAGCAGGAAAAATTTATATTGAGGGTCAGGATTTATTAGCTTTAAAAAATAAAGAGTTGATTGAGTTAAGACGAAATAAAATGGGGATGGTATTTCAAAGTTTTGCTCTTCTTCCGCACAAAACTGTTTTAGAAAACATTGCTTTTCCTTTGCAGATCAAAGGAATAAAAACTGAAGATAGTATTTCAAAGGCTGTAGAAATGGCCAAACTTGTTGGTCTAGAGGGAAGAGAAAATTATTTTCCTCGAGAATTATCTGGTGGACAACAGCAAAGGGTAGGAATCGCAAGATCTTTGGCTGTTGAGCCTGATATCTGGTTTCTAGATGAACCTTTTTCTGCGCTTGATCCATTAATTAGAAAAGAAATGCAAGATGAATTTTTAAGATTACAAGGCGCTTTAAAGAAAACAATTATGTTTGTCACACATGATTTTGACGAAGCACTTAGGCTTGCAGATCGAATTGCAATAATGAAAGATGGAATTATTGAGCAATTAGATACTCCAGCAAATATTGTTTTAAGCCCAGCAACTGAATACGTGAGAAAATTTACCCAAGAAGTTCCAAGAGAAAAAGTATTAAAAATTGAATCCGTGATGGATCCAACAAGTGACACCAAAAATTTAAGTGATTTAAAAGTTTCTAAGGATGCAATAATAGAAACGGTTGCTGAAAAAATTTTAGGACAAGAGAAACCTGTCTCGGTTGTTGATTCTAATAATAAAGTTGTTGGAATCGTTAAGCCATCTAAAGTTATTCATACTGTATTTGGTGGAAGAAAAGAGAATTTATAATTTATGGAAATTATAAAAAAATACCCAAATTCATTCCAGTGGCTTTTTTTGCTAATAGTTTTTTTTGGTTTGTGTTTTGGTATAGATGTTCCAGAAGGATATAAATATATAAGATCTATTGCTGAATATTCGAAAGATCCAAATCTAAGTTCTTATAATCTTTTTGGAATAGAGGTTAGATATTATGCATATGACACTCTTTGGAGGTTGCCACCATTACTTGGCTGGTTACCAATCTGGGTGAATGATTCATTGTTTTTTTTATTAAATGACTGGATGCCAATTGAGTTTTGGAATGCTGATATTAAAGAGTTTCAAACACGACCACTGATTTTACAAATTACCAGAGTGATTTCAGCTACTATGCTTTTTTTAATTGAATTTATTCGTGAAATTTTAATTGGTGGAATTAAAACCGTTGTTGCATTTACAAGCTGGGACTGGATTGATGCTAATCCGTGGGCTGAATTACCAGGAATTCCATGGACTATAGTTACTGCTGGTGCATTTATATTGGGTTATAAACTTAATGGAAAAGGTCTTGCAATATTTTCAGCCATCACCATGATTTATATTTCTGTATTTGGTCAATGGAAACCTTCAATGGAAACGCTTTCATTTGTTTTAGTAGCAGCGCCAATTTCTTTTCTTCTTGGTTTAGTCTTAGGAATTTGGGCGTATAGAAGTAAAAGAGTTGAAGGAGCATTGAATCCTATATTGAATGTAATGCAAACCATGCCGCATTATTCTTATCTGGTTCCAATAATGGTAATATTTGGAGTCGGAGATCATGCTGGAGCAATTGCGACAATAATTTTTGCAACACCACCAATGGTACGTTTAACTTTGTTGGGACTCAGAAAAGTATCACCTGACGTGGTTCATGCAGGAAAGATGAGCGGTTGTAACGACTTTCAACTTTTATTTAAGGTGTTAATTCCAACGGCGAGAACAGATATTTTAATTGGGGTAAACCAAGTCATTATGCAGTGTTTAGCCATGGCGGTTATTGCGTCCTTTATAGGAGCTAAAGGTTTAGGATGGAATTTATTGCTAGCCTTAAATCAACTTAGAATTGGTTTAGCTTTAGAAGCTGGTATTTGCATTACTTTAATTGCAGTTCTTCTAGATAAAATGTCTTTGGCCTGGGCTCACAAACAAACAGATTATTTTGCAAACCTTTCATTTTTCGAACGTCATAGATATGGAATATTTTTTGTCGGAGCAGTGGTAGTTGGATTAATATTTGCTTCTGTTGGTTCTTTTTATTTTAAAGAAGGCTTTAATTATTTGTATGAAGTGCCACATAATAAAGGAATTTCAGGCGAACCATTTTGGAATGCAGGTGTTGATTGGATATGGGATACATTTTTTCAAACATTAAAAATATTTAACACCTGGTTAATTCAAGATGTTTTACAACCAATGAGGGCTGCTTTTCTTAGGATGCCAGTTGTTGCAACGTTCGTTTTAGTTATGGGAACCGGTTATATAGTTGGCGGTATTCGTTCAGCGCTTGTAGTTGGTGGTTTTACACTATTTATAGCTTTAAGCCCTTGGTGGGATAGAGCTTTAGTTACAGCTTACATGGCAACTTTTGGTGTGATCGCATCAGGTATAATCGGGATAATTGTTGGATCTTTAGCTGCGCAAAATAAAACTAGTACAAAGATTGTTTTAGGAATATGTGACACTCTACAAACATTTCCATCTTTTGTTTATTTAATCCCTGTTATGATGCTCTTTGGTGTGACAGATACATCAGTGTTAATTGCAGTAATAGTTTATGCAACTATTCCTGCAACACGTTACACTATTGAAGGACTTCGTAGTGTTCCGCCAGCTTTACACGATGCCGCTTCAATGTCTGGTGTAACACCTATGCAAAGATTGCTTAAGATTCAATTTCCATTAGCATTTCCTCATATCATGCTTGGAATTAATCAAACCGTTGTCTTCGCATTATTTATGGTAATTATTGGAGCTTTCATTGGAACAGAAGATTTAGGACAATATATTTTAAAAGCTTTATCTGATGTAAAAGGAGGAGGTAAAGGACTGATCCTTGGTCTCTGTGTTGCTTTTATTGGTTTAGCCGTTGATAATTTAATTCGCACTTGGGCAAATAAGCGAAAAAAATTGTTAGGACTAGAAGATTATTAAAGAAAAAATATAGTAATTTCCAAGCAATATGAAAAATACAATTAATTATACAGCTAAGTTAATATCAGTTTTTTTATTAATACTAACAATTTTTTTTGTAGAGGCAAAAGCTGATAAAAGCGGCGTGATAAAAATAGCAATACATAATTGGTCAAGTCAACTAGTAGGAGCTACGGTTATTGGCGAACTTATGAAAAAAGTAGATGAAAAAGTAGAATATGTTTTAATGGATAGTCAAACTGTTTATCAGTCAATGGCAGACGGTGATATCGATATTGTGCACGAAATATGGGAAACTCAATTTGGAGAATCTTACAACAAAGCTCTAAGCGGAGGAGGTATTGAAGAGATATTAACTCATGATGCGGTTACAAGAATGGGTTGGTGGTACCCTGAGTATGTAGAAAAAGAATGCCCGGGTTTACCTGAATGGAAAGCTCTTAATAAATGTTCATCTATATTTGCGAGAACAGATTCGAATGGAAAAGGAGTTTATATCGGAGGACCAGTCGAGTGGTCACAACACGATGCTGAAAGAATTAAAGCACTTGGAATGAATTTTGTTGTTAAAAGCTTATCTTCAGCTGGTTCTATTTGGAAAGAGTTAGATCAAGCAGTAAAAAATGAAAAACCAATTGTAGTATTTAATTGGAGTCCAAATTTTATCGGAGCAAAATACAAAGGCAAATTTGTGGATTTTCCCAAGCATGACCCAAAGTGTATTTCTGATGCATCTTGGGGCATTAATCCTAAAAAATTATATGATTGTGATAATCCGATCAATGGATATTTAAAATTAGCAGTAAACGATGATTTTAAAAAAAATCATCCCAAAGGATATAAACTTATAAAACACATGAATTTTTCCAATTCAGACATTGATAAAATGGCAAACTATGTTGATACTGGTGGATTAGCAATTCCAGAAGCTGCAGAAGAATGGCTTAAAGATCACAAAGATAAATGGTTTATATGGATAAAATAAATTTATGACCAATTTTAATTGGGGCTATCCTAATACGGTTTGGTTTGGAAATGGAAGGATTAAAGATTTACCGAAAGCCTGTAAAGTATTAGATATAAAAAAACCTTTATTCGTTACTGATAAAGATTTAGTAAAAACAACAATGGTGCAAGATACTCTTGAAATAAATAAAAGAGCTAAATTACCTACAGATATTTTTTCAGACTTAAAGGGCAATCCATTAGGGAGCCAAGTAAAAAAAGGAGTCGATGTATTTAAAAATGGCAATCATGACGGAGTCATTGCTTTTGGAGGAGGGAGTAGTTTAGATGTTGGTAAATCAATAGTATTACAAGCTGCACTTAATAGACCGCTTTGGGATTTCACAGACGGAGGTTCTTTTTGGAATAAAAACAATTTTTCTGAGTCCATGGCAAAAAATAAAATTAGTAACCCGGATAATTTAAAACCTTTTATAGCAATTCCTACTACAGCCGGAACTGGTTCAGAAACATCAAGAGCAGCAGCAATAATTAATGACGAAACAAAAGTTAAAAAAATCGTTTTTCATCCCAGAATGTTACCAACATTAACTATTCTTGATCCTGAGCTTACCGTAGGCATGCCTGCATTTTTAACTGCAGCAACTGGAATGGATGCTTTCGCACATAATTTAGAAGCATATTGTGCTCCAGGTTATCATCCAATGGCAGATGGCATAGCTCTAGAAGGAATGTCATTAATTAAAAAGTGGCTTGTTGTTGCTGTTAACGAAGGAGAAAATCTTGAAGCAAGGGGGCACATGATAACATCATCAAGTATGGGTGCCACAGCTTTTCAAAAAGGTTTAGGTGCTATACATTCATTAAGTCATCCAGTTAATTCTCTATTTAATGTGCATCACGGTCTTTCGAATGGAATTTTTATGCCATATGTTCTTACTTTTAATAGACCAATCATAGAAAATAAAATTGCAAAACTTAGTGAGTATCTTAGTTTAAAAGAAGCATCATTTAATTCATTTGTTGATTGGGTTTTAGAATTAAGGGAGCGAATTAAAATTCCACATACAATTTCAGAATCAGCAAAAATAACAGATAAAGATATTGAAAAAATGTCACCGATGGCTTTAGATGATCCTTGCACACCCGGTAATCCAAAAAAAACTACATTAGATGATATGATTTCTATGTATCAACACAGTGTTCAAGGAAAATTGCTTTAAATAAAGTTTTACATGAATAGATTAAAGTTATTAATTGTTGAAGGTAATACAAAAGAAGAAAATATTAATTTTAATAATGCTGGTTGTGTACCACAATCACAAAATTTTAAAAAACATATTAAAAAAATAGAACCAAATAGCGAGATAGATATTGTTGAACCTATGGATGATAATTCTATCTCAAAAATTATTTCATCTTTAAAAAAATATGATGGTGTAGTTTTAACTGGAAGTACTTTACGTTTGAATGAAGATATTAATGAAGTAAAAAAGCACATAGAATTTGCCAAGACATGTTTTAAATATGAAAAAAAAATATTTGGTGCTTGTTGGGGTTTGCAAGTAACTGTTATGGCCGCAGGCGGCAAATGTAGGGTATCTCCCAAAGGGCCACACATCGGTATTGCTCGCGATATAGAATTAACAGAAGAAGGAAAAAAACATAAAATATATTCAGCAAAACCAGTAAAATTTACTACACCAGCCTTTAATTACGATGAAGTAGAGACACCACCAAAAGATTCAATTTTACTTGCAAGTGATAAAATAAATAAATTTCAAGCACTTCATTTTTGCGTCGGAAAATCCGAAATATGGGGATTGCAATATCATCCAGAAATACCTTATGATTATATGATTAAATTGATTAAACACAGATCTAAAGGCATGTTAGAAAAAAAAATTTTTAAAAACCAAGATGAAATTAATCAGCATGTCAATTCTATAGAAAAAGCAAAATTAAATTTAAGCGATGACGCAAGAACAATAGAATTAAAAAATTGGCTTAACTATTTAAAGAACTAAAACAAACCTTCTATATCACCTTTTTTATTTAATTTAATTGAGTCCGCCGCAGGAATTCTTGGGAGACCAGGCATAGTCATGATTGAACCGCAAATTGCTACAACAAATCCGGCTCCACTAGACAATCTGATTTCTCTAATAGGTAGAGTGTGACCCGAAGGAGCTCCTTTTAATTTTGGATCAGTTGAAAAACTATATTGTGTTTTTGCTATACAAACTGGATATTTACTAAACCCAGATTTTTCAATTATATTTACTTGTTCTTTAACCTTATCATCAAACTCTATTCCGCTAGCTCCATAAATTTCTTTTGCAATAATTTCAACTTTTTTTAAAATTGAGGTTTCATCTTTGTACAAATATTTAAAATTTTCTTTATTATTTTTTTTACAAGCTTCAACGACATTTTTTGCTAAATCTTTAGCGCCTTTGCCTCCGTCAGACCAATGAGTGCAAAGACTTACTTTTACACCAAGTGTTGTACAATAATCTTCGATTATTTTAACTTCTTTGTCTGTATCCGTAATAAAATGATTAATTGCGACCACTAACTCTAACCCAAATTTTTTTACGTTTTTAATATGCCTTTCTAAGTTTGGAAGTCCTTTTTTAAGAGCTTCTAAATTTTCTTTTTTTAAATTTTCTTTTTCAACACCTCCATGCATTTTCAAGGCTCTTATAGTTGCTACTATTACGACACAGTTAGGTTGAATTTCTGCTTTTCTACATTTTATATCTAAAAATTTTTCGGCACCAAGATCCGCTCCGAAACCTGCTTCGGTTACAACATACTCAGATAACTTTAATGCTGTTTTTGTTGCTATTATTGAATTGCAACCATGAGCAATATTAGCAAAGGGACCACCATGAATTATGGCAGGATTATTTTCTAATGTTTGAGTTACATTTGGTCTAATAGCTTCTTTTAACAATACTGTCATAGGACCTTGCGCTTTTAAATCTTTTGCATAAATAGGTTTTTTATCTTTTGTATAAGCAATTGTAATGTTGCCTATTTTATTTTCTAAATCTTTGAGATTGTTTGATAAACAAAAAATAGCCATTACTTCTGATGCGACCGTAATATCAAAACCGTCATCTCTTGGTATGTTGTTTTTTAATTTACCTAGATTAATTTTGATTGATCTCAAAGCTCGATCATTTAAATCTACGACACGTTTCCATAAAATGTTTTCAGTATCTATATTTAATTTATTTCCCCAATAGATATGATTATCAATTAGCGCCGAAAGTAAATTGTGAGCAGAAGTTATTGCATGGAAATCGCCAGTAAAATGTAAATTAATTTGTTCCATTGGAACAACTTGGGCATAACCCCCTCCAGCGGCTCCACCTTTCATTCCAAACGAAGGTCCTAAACTGGGCTCTCTTAAACAAACAATTGATTTTTTACCAATTTTATTTAGACCGTCACTAAGTCCTACTGAAGTTGTAGTTTTACCTTCTCCTGCAGGTGTAGGGGTTATAGCTGTGACCAAAATTAAATTGCTTTTCTTTTCTTTTAATTTATCCATATATTCAAAATTTAATTTTGCTATATGACGACCCATAGGACTAAAAGAAACAGGATTATCAGGAATATTAATTTTGGCCAAAACTTTGCCAATCGGTTTCATTTTAGCTTTTCTTGCGATTTCTATATCAGATTTTACCCCACTCATCGGCACTCCTATATATAAAAAAGAGCACTATGTATACATTATTTAAAGGATCTTTTACAAATAGAAAAATTTCACATGGTCATATAAGCTTATAGGTATGCAAAAGTATTCCATATTCAGTTTGATAAAGAACGCTTTTAGTAACCACGAAAATTGGGAAGTGGCCTGGAAAGATCCTAAGCCCAAAAAAGAATATGATGTTGTAATAGTGGGGGGAGGAGGACACGGTCTTGCCACAGCTTACTATTTAGCAAAGGAACACAAAATTACAAATGTAGCTATATTAGAAAAAGGATGGATCGGCGGAGGTAACGTTGGAAGAAATACAACAATATTAAGATCAAATTATATGTGGGATGCAAACGGCCTCTTCTATGAATATGGAATGAAACTTTGGGAAAATTTATCTCAAGAACTAAATTACAACGTGATGTATTCGCCAAGAGGAATAATTAATTTAGCTCATTCAGATGCACAACTAAATGTTTATTCTCGAAGAGGAAATTCTATGAGATTAAATGGAATTGACGCAGTCATGTTAAGCAGAGATGAATTAAAAAAAATGATTCCATTCGCAGATTTTTCTTCATCATCACGTTTTCCAATTTTTGGTGGATTAATGCAGCCACGCGGGGGAACAGCTAGGCATGATGCAGTAGCCTGGGGATATGCTAGACAAGCAGATTCAATGGGAGTTGATATTATTCAACACTGTGAGGTTACGGGATTTGATATAAGAGATGGAAAAATACAAGGCGTTCAGACTTCTAGAGGTAATATAAAAACAAAAAAAATTGGATTATGTGTAGCTGGTAGCACGTCTTTGTTAGCTGAAAAATTAAATATAAAATTGCCTATAGAGTCACATGTGCTTCAAGCTTGTGTTTCTGAACCAGTTAAACCTTTTCTTGATCATGTCGTAACTTTTGGCGCTGGACATTTTTATTGTAGTCAATCTGATAAAGGAGAAATGGTTATGGGGGGAGATCTTGATGGTTATAACAGCTATGCCCAGAGAGGAAATCTTCCAACTCTTCAACATGTTTTATCGGAAGGAGTAGCAATGTTTCCAAACTTGAGTAGGTTAAAAATGTTAAGAACTTGGGGCGGGATTATGGATATGTCTATGGATGGATCTCCAATAATTGATAAAACTCATATAGAGGGTGTTTATTTAAATTGCGGTTGGTGTTACGGAGGATTTAAGGCTACACCTGTATCGGGTTGGACATTTGCACATACGATTGCACAAGATCGTGTTCACGAATTAAATTCTAAATTTAGATTAGATAGATTTAACACTGGTCATCTAATTGATGAAAAAGGCGTAGGCACAAAAACTTGGATAGGATAAAATGCTAGAAATCAAATGTCCATATTGTGGAAAAAGATCTCAAAATGAATTTTCTTACGGCGGAGATGCAAATGTTAAAAGGCCTGCATTAGGAAAAGAAGTTTCAGATAAAGAGTGGGATAACTTTGTTTATTTAAGAAAAAACCCTAGAGGTAATCATTCTGAGTTGTGGCACCATGTAGCTGGATGCAGAAAATGGTTTAAAGTTTCTAGAGATACACTCACACATGAGATTTATAACACAGAAAAACTAAATGAGGAATTTTAGAAGAATGTCACAAAAATATAGATTAGATAATGTTGGTTATATTGACAGAGAAAAAGCAATTTCGTTTAAATTTAATGGAAAAAAATATTTTGGATATCAAGGAGATACTTTGGCTTCTGCTTTGTTAGCAAACGGGATTCATTTAGTGGGACGAAGTTTTAAATATCACAGACCTAGAGGATTTATTGGGGCTGGTACTGAAGAACCAAATGCAAAAGTTCAATTGTATAAAGACGCAAAAACTGAACCTAACGCTCTGGCTACAGAAATTGAACTAGTCGAAGGTTTAGTTGCGCAAAGCCAAAATTGTTGGCCCTCTGTTAATTTTGACATTGGAGCAATTAATAATTTATTAAATAAATTTTTCCCAGCCGGATTTTATTACAAAACATTCATGTGGCCGAAAAATTTTTGGTACAAAATTTACGAGCCTATAATCAGAAAAGCAGCGGGCTTAGGTGTTGCACCGTTAAAACCTGATCCAGATAGATACGAACACAAATTTGAACATTGTGATATTTTAATAGTCGGTTCAGGGCCTTCTGGCTTATCAAGCGCTTTGGCAGCAGCAAAAAATGGAGCGAGAGTTATTTTAGCTGAAGACAAACCCAGGTTTGGAGGAAGTTTGCTTACAGACGAAGTTACGATTGGAAATAAAAAAGGAAAAGATTGGGCAGATGATACAATTTCACAATTAAAATCAATGCCTAATGTAATAGTCAAAAGAAGATCTCAAGTTTTTGGTTATTATGATCATAACATGATGGTTATGTTAGAAAAAACAAAAGATCACATTGATAATCCAAACAAATTTATACCAAGACAAAAACTTTGGTACATCAGAGCCAAGGAAGTTTTAATTTCAACAGGATCAATTGAAAGGCCGCTAGTTTTTGGAAATAATGATAGACCGGGAATTATGTTAGCCTCTGCGGCTAAAGAATATATGAAAGTTTATGGGGTTTTGATTGGCAAAAAACCAATTATTTTTACTAATAATGATAGCGCTTATGATTGCGCCATAGAATTTAAAAAGAATGGAGTAGACCCGCTTATTTTGGATATAAGAAAAAATTCTGATAGCTCATCAGTTAAAGAAGCTAAAAATTTGAACATAAATATTAAATTTTCTTATGGGATCGCTAACACCAACGGTTATCTGAGAGTCAAGTCTGCAACTATAGGAAAATTAAATGGTGACAAATCAGGTTATGAAAATTTGGAAAATATTCCGTGTGATTGTATATGTGTTTCAGGAAATTGGACTCCTACCGTACATCTTTCTTCACAATCCGGAAACAGATTGAAATTCGATGAAAATATTAATGCTTTTATACCCGATAAATCTCGTCAAAACGAAACCACCATTGGATCTGCCAGCGGTAAATTTAATCTGAAACAGTCTTTAGAAGATGGATTCAATAAAGGATACGAAATATCAAAAAAAATTACTGGTAATGATATTAAAAACTCACCTCCAACTTCTAACGAAAGAACTTACAAAGATCATGATAAGTTTTGGTGTATGCCTCTTCCAAAAAACAAACATTATAAAAGATTTGTTGATTTTCAAAATGACGTGTCCGTATCAGATATAGAATTAGCCGTAAGAGAAGGATTTAGATCCATTGAACATGTTAAAAGATATACAACACTTGGAATGGCTACTGATCAAGGGAAGACCAGTAATCTTAATGGCTTGCAATTAGTTTCGAATATTGAAAACAAGATAGTACCTGATGTGGGACATACAACGTTTAGACCTCCTTATACTCCAATAACTATTGGCTCAATAGTCGGAAGAGAAGTAGGAAAACATTATCGTCCAACAAGAAAATCTCCCATGCATTCATGGCATGAAAAAAATAACGCAGTCTTCGTTGATGCAGGTTTATGGTTAAGGCCTCGATATTATAAACAAGGCAATGAAAATTTGTTAGAAGCGTCCAAAAGAGAGGCGGCCAATGTAAGAAATAATGTTGGTATATGTGATGTTACTTCACTTGGTAAAATAGATATTAAAGGTTCAGATTCAGCAGAATTTTTAAATCGTGTTTATACAAACTCTTGGATGAAATTACCAGTAGGTAAAACAAGATACGGAGTAATGTTGCGAGAAGATGGCATTGTTTATGACGATGGAACAACAACTAGAATTTCTGAAAACCATTTTCATATGACTACAACTACAGCTCAAGCTGTAAATATTTTAGCTCACTTAGAATATTATCTTCAAGTAGTTTGGCCAGAGCTTGACGTAAACGTTTTATCCACCACTGAACAATGGGCAGGAGCAGCATTAGCAGGCCCTAATTCAAGAGATTTATTAAGCAAACTATTTCCCAATACTGATGTTTCGAATGAAAATATCCCATTTATGGGATTTAAAGAAGAAGATTTATATGGCGTACCAGCAAGAATTTTTAGAATATCATTCTCAGGAGAGTTAGCTTACGAAATAAATGTTGAGTCAGGATACGGGATTTTTATGTGGGAAAAGATAATGGAATTAGGCAAAGAAATAAATATTGAGCCGTACGGAACTGAAGCTCTTTCCACTCTAAGAATAGAAATGGGACATGTGGCAGGATCGGAAATTGATGGAAGAACTATAGCTTCTGACCTTTCGCTTGATGGAATGTTAAGTAAAAAAAAAGACTTTATTGGTAAGAGGTCGTTGAATAGAAAAGCTTTTTTAAGTACTGACAGAGAAAAAATTGTTGGCGTTGTGCCCTTGGACAGAAAAACTATGATTCCAGAAGGATCCCATTTAGTTAAAGATAACAATGCTGCATTACCCAACCCAAAACTTGGTCACATATCGGCTTCATGTTGGAGCGTTGAGTATAATAATCCTTTTTCGCTAGCTATTCTTAAAGAAGGAAAGAAAAGAATAGGGGAAAAGCTTTATGCTTTATCACCATTAAAAAATATAAGTATACCAGTAGAAATAGTATCATCGCATTATGTTGATCCGAAAGGAGAAAGAGTAAGATCATGACAGCAATGACACCCTTAGAATCTATCCATAAAAAAGGTATATTTGGAAACCATCATAAGAAAAACAAAAGTGATCTATTAAAAATATCCGAAGTAAAAGCATTGACAATATTTCAGGTTTTTCAGTACAAAAGATCTAAAGTTAATTTTGAAAACATAAATATTGATGGCATAAAACCGTCCAAACAAAGCTTAGCCGTAAGTTCTAATGAAAAAACACGAATTCTTTGGAATGCACCAAGGACTTGGCTGGTAGTTTCGCAAAACGAAAATATATTTAAAACTATTAAGGAAAACTGTAATGAAGAAAACTTTGCCATTACAGATATTTCTCATTCAAGAGCGGTAATTCAGATAGAGGGCAATGGAGCAACAGAAATTCTTAAAAAAGGTTGCCCTATTAATTTTAATGAATTTAAAGAAAATAATTGTGCAGGCACTGTATTTCAAGGAATTAATATTTTAGTTGAGAAACTCAGCGACAAACCAGAAAAATTTAATATTTTCACATTAAGAAGTTTTGCAGAGTCATTATACTTCCATATAACAGATGCATCATTAGAAGATGGTTATCTTGGTGTTTAATTTTTAAAAAAATCAATTTTTCTAGGTTTTCACATGAAAACATAATATTTTTCAATCAGAAGTTGTTCTTAACGGTTACATTTATTTTCTATTTGTGTTTACATGTATTTATTAAAAAATAAACGAGGGGAATAATATGAAAACATTGATTAGGCTAGCACTTTCTTTTCTGGTTGCGTTAAGTTTTTTTGTTTTAAATGTTAACGCAAATGCAGCTTGCGGAAAGCTTGTTATAGCCGAACAAAATTGGGCATCAGCAGAGTTGATGGCTAATGTCGATAAAATCATTTTAGAAAAAGGTTATGGCTGTGAAGTTGAATTAGTGCCTGGAGCTACTATGCCAACTTTTACGTCAATGAATGATAAAGGTTCGCCAGACATGAACCCAGAACAATGGGCTAATGCTGTTTACACTCCTTTAAAAAAAGCAGTAGCTGAAAAAAGATTAATTATAGCTAACAAAGCGCCTATCACTGGTCTTGGTGAAGGTTGGTGGGTAACACCAGGTACTATTAAAAAACATCCAAAAATAAAAGGAATGACTGCGCTTGAAATCATGGAACATCCTGAATGGTTTCCATACAAGGAAGATCCATCAAAAGGAGCATTCGTTGGTTGTCCAGCAGGTTGGGGATGTCAGTTAGCTAATGCAAATCTTTTCAGAGCTTTTGAAATGGAGAAAAAAGGTTGGGTATTAGTTGACCCAGGTTCTGCTGCCGGTTTAGACGGTTCAATTGCTAAAGCAGCTGACTCAGGAAATCCTTGGTTTGGTTATTACTGGAATCCAACTTCAATTATTGGGAAGTATGGTTTAATACCCGTTGATTTTGGAGTGAAATTTGCAGGTAGAGATAATTGGGATAATTGCATAACACTTGCTGAGCAAGACTGTGCAGATCCTAAACCAACTGCATGGACTAAATCTGAAGTTAATTCTATTGTTACATCAAACTTTGCAAAAACTGGCGGAAAAGACGCTTTAAAATATGTTAAGAAACGTGTTTTTCCTGGTGAAGTAATGAATGCAATGCTTGTGTACATGGCTGATAACCAAGCAAAAGGTTCTGACGCAGCAATTGAGTTTTTGAAACAGCACGAAGGTGTCTGGGGTAAATGGGTATCTGGAAGTGCTAAGAAAAAAATCAAAGCTGGTCTTTAAAATATAATTTATTTAACGAGCCTATTATAAAATAGGCTCGTTAATTTTTTGAGGTATAATGGAATTTTTTACAAAATTTCCTGTAATGGATCGTACGGCTCTCATGGAAATGAGAAAAGGAATTGATTTTGCCTTTAGAGATTTTTCCAGAGCATACGGAGATGGTATAGAAGCTTTTTTTGATCCATTATTATATTTTTTGGTTGGATTAGAAAAATTATTAATTAATTCTCCTTGGCCAATAGTAATAGCTATTATTTGTGGGCTAGCTTGGTTAGGTTCAAAAAATTGGAAGCTTGTGCTTGGAGCCGCAGTAGCTTTCTTCTTTATTGGTTACTTTGGCATGTGGAAAGATACCATGGCAACAGTAGCAATTATAACCGTATGTGTAATTATATGTATGATTGCAGGAATACCTGTGGGAGTATGGATGTCTCGTTCAGATAGGGTAGAAAGAACGATATTACCTATTCTAGATATGATGCAAACAATTCCAAGTTTCGTATATTTAATTCCAATACTGATGCTACTTGGTATTGGAAAAGTCCCAGGATTAATAGCTATTTGTATATATGCAGTTCCTCCGATAATAAGATTAACAAATCTTGGAATTCGAGAAGTTGATAAAGAAACTTTAGAAGCGAGTACAGCTTATGGAGCTACAACATTTCAAAAATTAAAAACTGTACAAATTCCACTAGCGCTTCCAACCGTTTTTGCTGGAGTAAACCAGACAATCATGATGGCCTTAGCTATGGTTGTTATTGCTTCAATGATAGGTGTAAAAGGTTTAGGTGTGCCAATTTTGAGGGCTGTTTTAAATCAATATCTTGCTTTAGGGCTTTTTAACGGTTTAGCAATTGTAGCTTTAGCCATTATTTTTGATAGAATAGCCCAAGAGTATGGTCGTAGAATACAAAAGCATCGCGGATATAAAAAATAGAAAATAAAGAAATTTAAAAGAATGAGCAATTATCGGATAGATAATCTTCAATATTGTAATTGGTCAAAAGAAATATTTAAGATTAATAATGAAGCAAAATTGGACGCCGTTCACGTTACCATTGCTTATCACGAAGATTTTAATGAAGTTAAAAAAAATATAGAAACTTGGAACAAACATTTTAAAGATAATAAAGATTTAATTTTTCATGGAAAAACGTTTAAGGATATAGAAAAAGCTCATCAAGAAAAAAAAACAGCAATATTTTTTGGTTTTCAAAATTGTTCTCCTATCGAAGATGATATTAGCTTAGTTGAAAAAGTTTATGATTTAGGAACAAGATTTATGCAACTTACTTATAATAATCAATCTTTATTAGCTACAGGATGTTATGAAAAAAACGATAGTGGTGTTACACGGATGGGCAAAGAAACGATTAAAGAAATGAATAGATTAGGACTAGTCGTAGATATGTCTCATTCAGCCGAAAAGTCTACTTTTGATGCTATAGAACTTTCTTCAAAACCAATAGCGATTACTCATGCCAATCCTTCATTTTGGTTTGCAGCTAAAAGAAATAAATCTAATGAATTATTAAAGGCCCTAGCAGATTCCAAAGGAATGCTTGGTCTTTCTTTATATCCCCATCATTTAAAAGATACTTCGAACTGCACACTTGAAAGTTTTTGTGAAATGGCAGCTAGAACAGCAGAACTTATGGGGGTTAAACAAGTCGGAATAGGATCGGACCTTTGTATAGGACATCCTAATTCTGTTGTAGAATGGATGAGAAACGGAACCTGGACTAAAACAAAAGATTATGGAGAAGGAAGTTCTAAGAATCCTAATTTTCCAAAGCAACCAAAGTGGTTTGAAGATGCTCGTGGATTTAAAAATATAGAACAAGGTTTGAAAAAAGTCGGATTTCAAGAAACCGAGGTAAATGACATACTGGGAAATAATTGGTATAATTTTTACCGAGGGATAAACAATTGAATAAACCTAATATACAGTTAAGAGAACCGTCAATGGTGATGAAGCTATCTAGATTAGGCTCATTCCATCAATCAAAATTATCATTCCTTAGAAGTTTTATTAGAGAATTTAAAAGCTGGAACTATAAAAGAGATTTATTTGATCTTAATAAAGATGGTTATGGTACAGCAGTTTATTCTTTTGAAAAAAAAGGAAGAAATTATTCGTTGGTATGTTTTGCCCAACATATAAACCCAGAAGAAAGGTCAGATAGAGTTATAGCTACAAAATGGGATGCAGCTTTTGTTTTACATGATGGAAAACCTACCAAACAAGACATAGATCGTTTAAGAAAAAACGTACCCAAACAAGAAGTAGGAAGAGTAACTTATAAAGAACTCACTTTATCAAGAGCAAATAAATCGATAAGAGCATTTGATCATGTGGTAAATTCTTTAAGCAAGGGGAAACAGCCTGATCATGAAATCTTAAAAAGAGTTGGTTATTTATACCGAACTACAGCAGTTTATGGATCGGGAAAATTTGGTCTAGCCGATCGTTTTAGAATAAAGGATAGAAAAGAAATTTATGGACCTTTCAGATTAGAAATGATGTTGGTCTATCTTGTTCGACAATTTACTTTTGATCAGGTTAATCATATCGCTAAATTTAAAAATCCAAACAAAGCTGTTTATTTAAATAAAGATATAGCTAGAAATTTAGGCATTGGAAATTCTACTGGACTTGGCATGGCTCCATTTATAGTAAATCACCCAACTCTTTTGCATAATTGGATTTATTGTAGAGAAAAAGCCTTGAAAGAAATTAGATCCATCAAAGAGGTTAACAAAGATGATTTTAATATTTTTAAAAACTGTCTTGAAAAATCAAAAGCGAACATCGATACATGGGTGACTGACAGCAAATACCAAATTAATAAAATTGATACCTTGAAAACAGACTTAACAAAATTTTTTAAATATTTAGAAAATTTAAATTCTCAAAAAAATGATTATTTATGGAATCTTATTTATATTTGGTCTGAAGAAAATCTTGAAGAAGAATGTGTGGAGTATATCGTTTCTATGATGATGGAACCTTATGAAAAAATAATTGATCCTTTGATAATTAATATGAGCTCTGAAGAGGAAAATTACTTTAACATCCCAGCAGATAGAAAGGTTTTTGATCTCAAAAAAATTATAGAAAAAAATTATAAATCAATTATTGAAATTGATTTTAGAGATAAAAAAAGTACAAGTAATTTTTGGTTTATATCAAAGAATAAAGAAGAACCCAGAGTAGCAAATAGATATGAAGAACATGGAGCAGAGTTAGAACAACCATTAGCTATAGCGAGAGATATAAAAAAACTTTACGGGAAACTAATTAAATATAATCAAAAAGATACAGTTGCAGAATTTTTATCGAACAATGATGATTTGAGACATGTTGTTAGAAGAGCTTTTATTGTTGAAAACTTTCCATACTCTGAAATTCAAGATAATACTATTGGAGCTTCATTAGTCCCAATAGATATGCTTCGATTAAAACTTTCTTTTTTTGGAGCAGTTAAGTTTGACCCTAAGTCTGATAAATGGCTTAGAATTAATATGTATCAAGGAGCACCCCATCCTCACGAGATGAAATTATCAAAAGATAATTGGGTTTATAATTCATTTAATTAGTTATGCAGTCATTTAGCGAAATCGATACAACATGTAAAAGAGCATCAAAAGCAGCAGGATTTTCATGGGGAATAGCAGAAGAGATTGGAAAAAATATCAGGAATTTGGAAATGTTTGGTTTGCCAGGAGTCAAGAATTTAAACTTATATCTTAAAAAAATTAGAAAAATCCCCAATGAAAAAATTAAAAGGATCAGAAAAATAAATAAACCTAAAAAGAAAGAATTATGCCCAATCTACTGCGGTACTGCTTTTTTAGACAATTGCAAAAAACTAGAAAATTTTAAATTTATTAAATTTTTTAATGTTAGTTACCCTTTATTATTACTACCTTTTTTAGGCAGAGCTTCAAACATAGTAGGAAAAAAAATTTTGATAAAATATGAAAAAAATAATTTTTTACTTAATTTCGACAAAACTATTCTTTCTGATAACCTTAATTGTAATAGAATCGTTTATAAGGCAAAAAAAATTTCTATAGAATTTTTGGAAAATAATAATTCATTTTCTCAAAAAGAATGGAAAGAACTTTACAAACTGTCGGAAGAAACTTTTGTTGAAGAGTCAGATAGACTTAAAAAGAAAGGTGCGGGCGCAGGTTTAACTGATAACGATTAAAATTGATCAGTTTCTGTTGAGTCCTTCATTGCAGTTGTTGAACTTTCACCAGAAGAAATCGTATTTGATATCGCGTCAAAATATGAAGTTCCAACTTCTTTTTGATGTTTTGTAGCTGTATAACCTTCTTTTTCACTATCAAATTCTTGTTGCTGCAATCTTGAATAAGCGGACATTCCATATTGTTTGTATTTTTTAGCTAAATCAAAAATAGCATAATTTTGTGCATGAAATCCCGCCAAAGTTATAAACTGAAATTTATAACCCATTTTTCCAATTTCTTTTTGAAAAACTTCAATTTCTTTATCTGATAGATTTTTTTTCCAATTAAATGATGGAGAACAATTATAAGCTAACAATTTACCTGGAAATTTGCCATGAATAGCAGAAGCAAAAGTTTTAGCTTCTTCCAGATCAGGTTTTGCGGTTTCACACCAAATTAAATCACTATACGGAGCATATGCCAAACCTCTTGAAATTGCTTGATCTAGACCATCTTTAACGTAGTAGAATCCTTCTGGAGATCTTTTGCCAGTTAAGAACGGCTTATCATTTTCATCAACATCATTAGTTATTAATTTAGCAGCATTTGCATCTGTTCTTGCTAAAATAATTAATGGAACTCCCATAATATCTGCGGCAAGTCTTGCAGATTTTAAATTTTTTATCATGGTTTTTGTCGGTACTAAAACCTTTCCGCCCATATGTCCGCATTTTTTTTCTGAAGCTAATTGATCTTCAAAATGTACTCCAGCCGCTCCAGCTTTTATAAATTTTTTTGTTAACTCAAATACATTTAAAGGACCTCCAAAACCCGCTTCTCCATCGGCTATAATTGGCATTTTATAATCTACCTGATCACTTTTATTAACTTTTTTCTCCATAGTTTCCATATGTTGAATTTGATCAGCTCTAATCAAAGCATTATTCATTGCTTCAACTAATTTTGGTGCACTATCGTATGGATATAAACTTTGATCTGGATACATTTCTCCAGCACTATTAGCATCTGCAGCGACTTGCCAGCCGCTTAAATAAATAGCTTTAAGTCCAGCTTTAGCATGTTGGACAGCTTGATTCCCAGACAAAGAACCTAGTGTATTTACATAAGGTTCTGTGTTTAATAAATTCCAAAGTTTTTCTGACTGTATTTTGCAAAGCGTGTACTCAATATTAAATGTTCCTTTAAGTTTTTCTACATCTTCTTTGGAATAATCTCTTTTAATTCCCACGAATCTTTTTAGATCAAAAGACACGTTTCCAGATTTATTTTTTAAACTCATTATTATTTATTATGAATAAATTTGTTGATTTTATTCTGAATCTTCCTGAACGTCATTCATTCCTGCGCTACCCCAATCCTGATCATCATCATTCACGTACAATCCTTTTTGCACTTGATTATTTTTTGGATCTTTGGGATTTTCTGAATCGTTCATAATATTTACTGTATTTACAAATTATGTAAAAAACAATATTTTTATTGATTTTGCTTGTAAATATCTGTAAATAAAAAGTCTAATATATGTAAATGTTGTAAATATGAATCAAATAGACTTGCAAATAGGCCATAAAATAAGGGCCAAAAGAAGAAAGCTCGGTATAACGCAGGCCGATTTATCAAAAAAGTTATCCATATCACCGAGTTACCTCAACTTAATGGAAAGTGGCAAACGTAAAATAAATGTGGATTTATTATTAAAAATGGCAAACGAACTAAAAGTTGATTTATCTGACATATCAAAAAAAATGGATACAAATCTGTATCAAAATTTAATGGATTTGCTTGGAGATAATTTGTTTGAAAATTTAGACATAACAAATTTTGACGTTAAACAATTGGTCAACAGCAATCCTTTAATTGCAAAAGCATTGGTTAAACTTGGAGATGGTTATAGAAAAAAAAACCAGGATATAGTTAGCAAGGTTGAAAATATATCAGGCAAATTTATAGACAACAGAAAAAATTCATTTCCTGGCGAGGTAGTTGCGGACTTCATACAAGAAAACGAAAATTACTTTCCAAAATTAGAAGAATTTGCTGGTAATTTATTTAACAAAATTCAAACTAATAATCGAGTTGGTTATTCTTCAATATGTGAATATTTATTTAACAAACATAAAATTGAAGTAAAAGATGTTGTGCCCGACGAAAACAAACCATTTACGAAACAATACGATGAAGATAAAAAAATTTTCCTTGTTTCTGACTACTTAAATCTTGAAACTAAAAAATTATATGCAGGAGCACATGTGGCCCAATTAGAGATAACTGATATTGTAGACGGATATTTAAACACATTTTCTTTTCCTAGCGAAGAGTCAAAAAAATTATCTAAAGTTGCCTTGCTTAATTATGTTGGAGCGGCAATAATAATGCCATACAAACCATTTTATGAAGAGTGCATTAAACAAAGATACGATGTCGAACTTTTACAAAATACGTTTGCAGTTTCATTTGAGCAGGTTGCGCATAGACTTACGTGTCTCCAAAATCCCAAAATGAAAGGTATTCCTTTTCATATGCTCCGAGCTGACGTTGCTGGAAATATTTCTAAAAGATTTTCTTTATCAGGGATAGAAATACCACGGTATGGAGGAGCTTGTCCACGATGGAACATTTATAAAGCTTTTACAATGCCAGGCAAGATCAATGCAGCAGTATCAAAAATGTCAAATGGAGAAAAATATGTTTGTATTGCGAGAACAGTAGAAAAGGGTATTGGAAAACACGGAATGGAAAAAACTCTATTGTCTATAGGTTTAGGGTGTCAGGTTAAACATGCTAAAGATTTTGTTTATGCAGATTCTTTAAATCTAAATGATAAAAAAACCGAAACACCTATAGGAGTAAATTGTAGAACTTGCGATCGTATGGATTGTCAACAAAGGGCATTTCCACCACTTCATAAAAAATTTGATATAGATCTCAATAAAAGAGGAATATCAGTTTATGTTGCAGATTAGTTTAAAAAAATTGAATTATTGTTTGCAAAATTAAAAAGATAAGATATTTTACTATTATGTTAGATAAAAAGAATTTTTATATTGATGGAAAATGGATTGCTCCATTAGAACCGAGAAATTACAAAGTAATTGATCCGTCAAATGAAGAACCTTGTGCAGAAATATCTCTTGGAGGAAAAAAGGATATTGATAAGGCGGTTAGAGCAGCAAAAAAAGCTTTTGAAACATGGGCTTTCTCGAAAAAAGAAGAGAGATTAGAATTATTAGAAAAATTGTATGTTGTTTATAAAAAACGATGGGCTGAGATGGCAAAACTTATTACTCTTGAAATGGGAGCTCCTATGAAATTTTCTACAGAAATGCAAGCAGCAACAGGAGCTAGTCACATTAAATCCTTCAAAAATATATTAAAAGATTTTAAATTTGAAAAAGACTTAGGAGAAGAAAAAAATAATCAAAAATTATTATATGAACCAAAAGGAGTTTGTGCCTTAATTACACCTTGGAATTGGCCAATTAATCAAGTTAATTTAAAAGTAATTCCTGCGCTAGCATCAGCATGCACGGTAGTTCTAAAACCATCAGAGGTAGCACCTTTGTCATCAATGTTACTTGCGGAAATGATAGATGAGGCAAAATTTCCTTCTGGTGTTTTTAATTTAGTAAATGGAGATGGAGCTACTACGGGCGATGCTTTAACCAGCCACCCTGACGTTGACATGATTTCTTTTACGGGATCAACAAGAGCTGGTGCATTAATTTCTCAAAATGCCGCAAAAGATTTTAAAAGAATAAGTTTAGAATTAGGTGGAAAAGGTGCGAATATAATTTTTAAAGACGCCGATTCAGAGGCAGTAGCAAGAGGCGTTCTAAGATGTTTTAGAAATTCAGGACAATCTTGTAATGCTCCCACAAGAATGCTTGTTGAAAAATCAATTTATAATGAAACTGTAGAAAAAGTAAAAAAATTAGCAAATGATACGAAGGTAGATTCACCACAAAAAGATGGCGATCATATTGGACCAGTGGTTTCTGAAGTGCAATTTAATAAGATTCAAACTTTAATTCAAAAAGGAATAGATGAGGGAGCAAAATTAGTTGCGGGAGGAACTGGCAAACCTAAAGGTTTAGAAAAGGGTTATTATGTAAAACCAACTGTTTTTGCTGATGTTAACAATCAAATGGAGATAGCGAGAACTGAAATTTTTGGCCCAGTGCTATCTATAATTCCTTTTGAAAATGAAGAAGAAGCTATTTCAATAGCAAATGATACGCCTTACGGTTTGACAAATTATATTCAAACACAAGATAAAAAAAAAGTTCAAAGAGTTGCAAGAAAACTTAGATCTGGAATGGTTGATGTTAATGGAGTGGGTATAGCTGTCGCTTCTCCTTTTGGTGGATATAAACATTCTGGCATTGGACGAGAAGCTGGAACTGAAGGCCTTATAGAATTTTTAGAAGTTAAAACAGTCGGTGGTTGGAATTAAATTTTTTTTAATCTTTTACTCACACCCGCTTCTTCTTTTTTATTAAAATCTTCACTATTTAGTTTATATAATTCTTTAATTCTTAATCCTTTTGTATTGATGGTAGGTACGTCATTTTTTTTCATTCCTAAATGTCTTGCATAAACTGCTTTTTTTTTATTAACCTGGTGAGGTTGGAAGTCATCAATATCTTCTATTTTTAATTTATCTCCAATGTGAATAAATCCAGCTTTGGCAGCACTATTTATTAAATCCATTCCTTTTTTAGTTCTGACAATGGCTGCATTAAAACCTTCATCTTCTCCTTTAGGAGATCCACCTCTCCAAGTATCAAGGGCAGCTACATCAGCACTTTCACCAATCGCGTCAGGACATATTTTACATCTAAAAGGAACTCTCCATGTGGATTCTTCACCCCAAAAAGAATTATATTCCCGATCATGTTCACGACCATCTTTTGTTTTAATATACATTCTTCCTGGATTTCCATAACCTCTATATCTAAAAATAGACAATTCATCTTCTTTCACTTTAAAACTTTCAATAAAATCTTGTGATTTGGTAAATTCAGCAAATCCTCCGCATACTAAAGTTAATAAATATTTACAAAGTTTATTTACTCTAGAATCTATTTTAGCAAGTTGTCTAACTGCACTGATATCACAAGGTTTACCAACAAAAGCAAAAGGTTGTTTTAAATCAAGAGCTTCATGAAATCTGTCCAAGGGTGAGGCGGGGCCATATCTTGAACGACTTTCATTTCCCAAAAGTTCTTCCTTATTATAACTAAATTTAGACACACTACGCATTGGTTTTTTTGGATTAGCATCCGTATGCATAATGAATTTTACTTTTTTTGATTCTAGCAAATAAAGAGATAATCCATTTAGCAAGCCGCCTGTCGAGCTTTCAAATCTTATTTTTTTATCGGTAGACCATGAATAGAAAAGAGATAAATAATATCCCCATACAAGATTATTTTCAGAATTAGAATCAACCTCTTCTTTAGGGAGTCCCTCAACTATTGTTCCAGGACAAACATTTAATATTTTATTAAAAACTTCTGGACTAATTTTACCTATTTCTTTTGGCTCAAGTCTGCCCTTAGCAGTCATTGATACTTCTATATTTTTTTTACCAGCAATACTTTGACAAAGCCCGCAGCCAATACAAAGTCCATTATCTACAATATCGTTTAATTTATTTATGGAGGTCATTTTCTAATTTTATTTTCGTATTTTTTTCTAAGTTTTTGAAGATTAACCAAATATTCATCTCTTATATTAGAAATCATAGCAACAGACTTTCCTTTCGCCTGTTGTCTAGTACCTGTGATAACTCTTGATGATAATTTTTTAGAAAGTTTTGGAGCTTTCAATTTAGTCCAAGGTAATTTTAATGCAGGACCAAATTGTTCCAGCATATGTTTCATTCCTGCTTTGCCGCCAGCTAAATGATAAGTTAAAAATATTCCCATTAATGACCACCTTAAACCTGGCCCATCTTCAATTGATCTATCCAAATCTTTAGTTGATGCATAACCTTCATTGACTATATGCAAAGCTTCTCTCCACAAAGCTTCTTGAAGTCTGTCTGCTAAATAACCAGGCAATTCTTTTTTTACCATGATTGGATTCATTGATATTGATTTGTAAAATTGATTAGCTTTATTTAAAAATTTCTTTTTCGTTTTTTTTCCAGGGACGATCTCAACTCCAGGGCACATATAAACAGGATTAAAAGGATGCCCAATCATTGTTCGTGCTTGATTTTTACATTTAGAATATATTCTGGTCGGGAGCAATCCAGATGAGCTAGATGAAATAATAGCATTAGGCTTTGCATATTTACCAATAATACCCATTAACTTTGTTTTTATTTTATAATTTTCTGTTGCACATTCCTGAATAAAGTCAGCTTCTTCAAGAGCGTTTTCTATTGAAGTGACATATTTAAAATTTTTCAAATTAAGTTTCTTTTTATTAAATAATTTTTTTACATAAGGCCAAGTACGTTTTATCTCAGAAACTAATTTTTTTTTTAATTTTAGGTCTTTGTCAAAAGCAACAACTTTTTTATTGTGAGCTAAACATCTAATAATCCAACCGGCTCCAATAACTCCAGTGCCTATGATGGCAACTTTATTTATAATATTTGGCATAATTATTCTTTGTACGAAGGATCGACAGCATCACATCTTCTGAGTAAAGCTGGCCATTCATTTGGTCCTGGCGAAAAAGCATCATATTGCTTTTGTGATTTTTCCCATAATTCTTTAGTTGAAGTTTCTAATTTTAAACCAGAGCCTTGAGCTTGAGTAGCGACTTCACACATTCTTACCGCATAATACATATTCATAAAAGATTCACCTGCGGTTTCACCGACAGTTAGCAAACCATGATTTTTCATAATTAAGACTTTATTTTCTCCAAGATTTTCAGCAATTCTGAATCTTTCATCTTTATCAATCGATAAACCTTCCCAATCATGATAACCAACTTTTCCATAGAGCATTGCTGAGTCCTGAACTAAATATGGAATTCCATCTTTTAATGCTGTTGCTGCTATAGCTTTTGGAGGATGAGCATGAAAAACAAATTTATTTTTTGGATGATTTAAATGTACAGCGCTATGAATTATAAATCCGGCTGTATTAACATCAGAAGGCCCTTCAAGAATTTTACCATTTTCATCTACTTTAATTAAGTTGGAGGCTTTTATTTCTTCATAAACAAGTCCAAATTGATGCATAAAAAAAGTATGATCTGTTCCAGGAGTTCTTGCAGTTATATGATTCCAAACCGTATCATCCCAACCCATCATATGAGTTAGTCTAAACATAGCCGCAAGATCAACTCTTACTTTCCATTCAGCTTCATTAATATTTTTTTTCATCAGTCTATTAATCCATCCCCTTGAATATTCTCTCTTTCAAAATGAATTGGCAAGGCTTTTCCATAAACTTGTTTAGAATGTTCTGGTTTATTAATCTTTAAAGGATCTTTTACATAACAGGGTAAAGCAATATATCTGGATATTTTACCTTCAATTTTTGTTACTCGGTGCATTGAAAATCTTCCTTTAAAAATTTGTAAATCACCAGGTTTTAAATTTAAGGATTTAATTTTTTTTCTATCACCTTTTAAAACTTTGCTGACTTCTTCAAAGTTTTCATTATCCCTACTTCTCAAATCTGGGGCATACTCAAAAAATCCTCCCTTTTCTGCTTTTTGAACTAAAATACTTAAAGTAAATTCATTCCCATCAAAGTGCCAAGGAAAATAGTGGTCAGTATGCATAACGCTGTATGGGTTTTTACCGAGCGGATCTGCCCATGTGTAAAGAGGAAATACTTCAAGACTATCTGATACAAATTTTAACATTTCTTCTAAATCGTAAAACTTATTTAGATCTGAATCTTTTTCTAAGTCATCTGAATTTAAGTAACCACTTTGTCTAACAGTAAATATTCTTTTTGGATGATTTTCAGGAAGAGATTTATCTTCTTTTGTAAAATAAGGGTTGTGTTTATCACTTGTAAAATAAATTTTACTTAAATTTCTATCCACTTCATCTTTCATTCTTTTAATAGAATCTGACTTAATAAAATTAGGAAGAACACAACAACCATCCTCATTAAGTTGTTTTCTAGTATAATTGGTTAATTCCTTATATTTTAAAGACCTGACATCGTTTATTGGATATTTTTCTAAATTTATTATCTTATCTAAATCCATGTTTAATCAGCTAAACCATCTGATCTAGGTTTATTCCTTTCAATATGAATAGGTAATACTTTTCCATATATAGCTTTAGAATGCTCAGGAGTATTTACTCTCCAAGGATCAAGTACGTAAGCTGGTATACAAAGATATCTAGAACGTTTCCCTTCTATTTTTGTAACACGGTGAAGAGTAAAACGTCCTTTAAATATTTGAAGATCGCCCGGTTCTAATTTTAATTGACGAACTCTTTTACGATCTCCATCAAGTACTTTTTTAACTTCTTCTAATTTTTCATTTCCAGGTTCACGTATGTTAGGGCAATACTCAAATATTCCACCCTTTTCAGGTTTTTGTATCATGAAACTTAAAGTAAATTCGCAGCTATCAAAATGCCAAGGAAGAATACCGTCTGGTTTCATAACATTATAAGCATGACAAGCTAAAGGGTCAGCCCATCGATAAATTGGTGATATTCCAAGACAAGCCGAAACAAAATTTAAAAGTTCATCTTGTTCATAAAGAAATTTCATCTCCGAATCTTTTGGAAAAACATCTGAGTTTAAATATCCATTATAACGATCCATAAATATTCTTTTGGGATGATCTTTTGGTAATGAAGGATCGTCCTTTGAATATAAATATGCGTTTATACTTTGCTTTGACATATAAACTTCATCAAGTTGTTTTTCTAACTCTGTATTCATTATTTTTAAAGATTTGGGTAAAATAAAATTAGGAATAGTAGCACAACTAAAATGATCTAAATCACTTTTACATTTTTTTATTAATTCTTTTATTAATGGAGAATCTAAATCCTGGATAGGATATTTTTTAAGATCGACTATGGTTTCTAATCTATTATTCATTTTTAAACTACAAATTTTCTAAAGGATGATGGGACATCAATTCAAGTCCATTTTCACCAACCATATATTGTTGTTCTAATTTTACTCCTTCTTTACCACCAACTTCTCCTATGTATGATTCAACTGTTACAGTCATATTTTTTTTAAACCGTCCACTTTGTTGGCCACCGTCAGTAGGATATTTAATCATTGGCCACTCATCACACAAACCGATTCCATGCAACATACAGCTATAACGATTGTCATAATAAAGCTCTGGAAGTTTCCAGGATTTTTTTACAAATTCTTTAAAAGATAAACCAGGTTTAATTAATTCAGAATTATGATTTATTTGATCAATAGCCAATTGATATAATTTTTTTTGTTCAGAATTAAATTTATGACCTTCAACAAAAGTTCTTGAAATGTCAGCGCAATATCCGTAAAGGCCAACCATGTCGGTATCGAAAGCAACTATCTCACCTTGTTGAATAACTTTATTACTACTTTCTTGCATCCATGGATTTGTTCTTTGTCCTGAAGTTAACATTCTGCATTCAATCCACTCACCTCCGTTTTCAATATTTGTTTTATGAAATAAAGACCAAAGTTCATCTTCAGTAATGCCAGCTTTTAATTCATTTCTCATCAACCGAACTCCTTTTTCACAAACTTCAAGAGAAGCTTTCATACATTGAATTTCCTCTTTAGACTTAATAACTCTTGCTTGTTCAACTATTTCTTTTGCATCAATAATTTGCAATCCAATTTTTTTAAGTGCTAAAACACCAGGTCCATTACATACATCAATAGCTAATCTTTTATTTTTTCCACAATTTTGATTCATTAAATTTTGAACTTCATTAGTCCATTTTTTAATTTGTTTTTCAACTTGATCTCCATGAGCAAAATAATCCCATGATATTCCCGGTCTTATCTCATCTATTAATTTCAGATGCTTTGACAAATGTTCACAATTAAAAAATTCAAAAAGAATTATCGGGCCATTTACTGGAATAAAACAATATCGATGTAAATTATGCATAGTAAATATACTCATATTTACTGAATCTAAAGCATATCGAATATTTACAGGATCAAATAAAATGCATGCGCCAATATCTTTTTTTGACAATTCTTTTTTTATTCTATCTAGTCGATATAATCTTAATTGATCAAAATCAATTTCGTCTTCATACAATCTTTTTTTAGTTATAAAACTAGGAGAATAATTAGAATCAGGAATTATTTTTCTTTTAAATTTCATTACACTATATTTGTTGCTACCCACTTATGAAAATGATGTGTTGGATTATCCATTACTGGTGAAAAATTCCCACCATTATAGGAAGGAGAATTTCTTCCTTTTTGCATACCTTCTATAATATGAACATCTTCTGATTGAACACTATGCCAAAGTTTTAAATTCTGTTTTCTTAAATTTTTAAATTTTTTTGAATTTGCGGCTTCATTACCCACATAGTAAATTTCCATATGTTCTATAGTCATTTCATGATTTACTGGTTCTAACCAATAAGCGTAATAGTGGTCTTTATGAATACCCATCATTACATTTGGAAAAAGAGCAACATATTCGGCTATATTTATTTTATTTTTCGGCCAATTTGGAAAACACGGAAATTTATTTTTGCTTTTTAATTTTGGATTATAAACAACAGTACCTTGTCCAGCAAATCTATTTGGTAAACCTTGTATATGATAGTGATCACTGATTTTAGAATAACTATTTAAACCAGGATGCACCCATGGCAAATGATAACTTTCGCAATAATTTTCAATCGCAAACTTCCAATTGCACTTTGCTTTTAATTTAAAATAACCTAAGTCATTTGAGTGTTTAATTAGTTTTTGATCTTTTTCTGTCCAAAATTTAGACCAACGATCTTTTAATGGTTTAATATATTTTTCAAATGATGCTTCATTGTTAGAAATATTTACCATGATCATATCTAACCAAACATAGGAACGCACTTCTTTAAGACCGCTTAAAGATTTGTCAAAATCTTTTGATTCGTGTTTATCCATTCCTCCAAGATGAGGAGTTGCAACAAGTTCACCATCCAAATTATAAGACCAAGAGTGATACGGACATCTTATTACATTTTTTATAGAGCATTTTTTTTGTAAAATTTTGTATCCCCTGTGGCTACAAACATTATGATAAACTTTAATTTGATTTTTTTTATTTCTTAATAAAATTAAAGGAATTCCTAATAAATCAAAAGGTTTTGCATCTCCTGGCCTAGGTATTGAACTTGCAACACCTATAACAACCCATTTATCTTCAAAGAGTTTTTTTCTTTCTATTTTAGTGTATTCAACATTATTATAGCACTCATTAGGAAGCCCATGAGCTTTTGCTATTGGTTTATTTACGATATCTAATTTTTCTTTTCTTATTATATCGTAGATATTTTTTTGTCCATTGAGCTTATTAATCATAGAAAAATCCTAGCATTTCCTTAAAAATTGGCAACAGATTTCAGATGAAACCACTGGACAGTCCCCTGGGTCCGCTGGTATATCCCCTTGATTATGAATTTCTCTATTGAAATTACCATGAAGACCGATCTTTCGGAATTGCCCAAAGTTAAGGATGTTTATATTACAATGCTACCTGGGAATGATTACAGAGATGTGGCAGCTAAGGCTATAGAACTTGTTAAATCTGGCTTTAATCCAGTTCCTCATTTTCCAGCACGCTCAATAAAAAACAATGCAGAGCTAAAAGAATTTGTTAACAGGTGTAAGGACGGAGGGGTAAAACAAGCTCTAGTAATAGGTGGTAGTGCCCAGCCTATTGGAGATTTTCACTGTTCTCTGCAGTTATTAGAAACGGGATTATTTGAGGGGTGGAAGATAGGAATTGCTGGACATCCGGATGGGTCCCCTGATATATCCGATTCTGATTTAGAAAAAGCTATGATCGATAAGAAACCTTACGCAGATTATATAGTTACACAATGGTTATTAGATATTAATCCAATAGCTAAATTTATTTCTAAACAAACTTTACCAGTTCATATTGGAATTACTGGGCCCCTAAAAATAAGTAGTTTATTAAAGTTTGCAAATATTGTTGGTGCAAAAAATTCAATTAATTTTCTTAAATCTAATGTAACTAAAGCAGTAGATTTATTAAAACCAAGAGATCCAAATGATATAATTGAAAAATTAAAGAGATCAACTCAAAATTTTCATATTTATACTTTTGGCGGCCTTAAAGAAACAAACAAATGGTTAACGGAGAATAATTATGTCTAAAAAGAAAAAAATTAAAAAAATAAAATCAGTTTCATTTAAACCTGAAAAAGTTAATTACGATAAAGTAAAACATGTCACATCTGTTGATCAATCAGATAGACATGTGCCTTACAATTTAAGACAAAGCGGACCAACAAAAGTAGAATTGTTAATTTCAACAAGAGTAAGAAAATCACCTTACTGGCATTTATCAATGAAAGCTGGATGCTGGCGAGCTACAGTTTATAATCGCGTTTATCATCCAAGAGGTTATGTAAGACCTGAAAAAGGTGGAGCTATGGTTGAATATGCAGCAATTAAAAATCACGTAACGATGTGGAATGTAGCTGTGGAAAGACAAATTCGCGTCAAAGGGCCAGATGCTGAAAAATTTACAGATTATGTAATAACACGTGATGCAACTAAAATTTCAACAATGAGAGGGCGTTACGTTATTCTTTGTAATAATAAAGGCGGCGTATTAAACGATCCAGTTTTACTAAGAGTAGCTGATGATGAGTTTTGGTTTAGTTTGTCTGATTCTGATATTGGAATGTACTTACAAGGTGTTAATGCGGATAAAAGATTTAATGTGGAAATAGATGAAATAGATGCATGTCCAGTACAAATACAAGGCCCAAAATCAAAAGCTTTACTGAATGATTTAATAGGAGATCAAGTTGATTTAGATAATATGCCTTTTTATGGTTTGGCGGAAGCTAAAGTAGGGGGTAGAAGCTGTGTGATTTCTCAATCAGGATTTTCTGGTGAAGCGGGATATGAAATTTATCTTCGTGATGCTACTTTATACGCCGAAGATATGTGGAATGCTGTTCTAAAAGCAGGAAAAAAACATAAGTTAATGGTTATTGCCCCTGCACACCATAGAAGAATTCAAGCAGGAATTTTATCTTGGGGCCAAGATATGGATAATGAACACAATCCTTTTCAATGTAATTTAGGTTATCAAGTTTCTTTGTCTGGTAAAGGTGAGTGGAATAAAAAAACAGATTATGTAGGAAAAGAAGCTTTAGAAAAAATGAAAGAGGAAATTCAACAAGGAAAAAAACCTTACAAACTTCAGCTTGTTGGCATGGAACTTGGAGGAAAACCTATCGAAGAATATGCCCCAGACTTTTGGCTAATTTCAGATGCAAAAGGAGGTAAACCAATAGGTTATATTACATCTCCTTGGTATCACCCAGAAAAGAAAAAAAACATTGCGATGGGATATGTTCCATACGAAGGACATAAAAGCGCTAAGGGATTTCCTATTGGAAATTTTGGCAAAAAATATAAAGTTCATTTGCCAAAGAAATATTCTAATAAACCAGTTGATGCGGTAGTTGTTCCAATACCTTTTACTCAGTCATTCAATGCAAATACTCGAGAAGCTGAGGTGTTGGCTACTTTAAATAAATAGTTAAATATTAAAGCTAGCTTTAATACCATCGATAATAAATTGCGTTGCAAGGGCAGCAAGTATAAATGCCATTACTCTAGCTGTGGTATGCAAGAATTGTTTAGGTAAAAATTTTACAATATAACTTCCACCTATCATTAACAGTAGACTCACAGCCAAAGCCGCAACTAAAGCCAAAATAACTGTTATATGAAATTCAGGAAAATTTGCATAGTTTCCTATTAAAAGAATTATTGTGGCTAACGTAGCTGGACCGGCAATAAAAGGGATGGCAATTGGAAAAACTACAATTTCATCATAACTTTTCTCATCTAGCGCTTCCTCTACTTTTTTTTCTCTCCTTATTTTTCTTTTTTCAAAAAGAATATCAATCGCTATAAACATGAGAATAATTCCTCCAGCAATCTTTAAAGAATCTAAGGTAACACCTAAAGCTTCTAGTAAATATCTTCCAATATAGGCAAAAGCTATAAGAATAAAAAAAGCTATTATTGTACTTTTTATTGCTATTTGAGTTCTTTTTTTAAATTTTGCATCTTCTGTTAAACTTAAAAAGAATGGCAAATTTCCTATGGTGTCTATAGTAATAAAAAATAATACAAAAGAGTTTATGAAAGTTGCGGTCATACCGTTATTTCATATATCTTAGTGGCAATAATATGGTATAGAGAAAAAATGAATTCAGTATTTGTAAATAGAATTATAAGAGCCTGTAAATTAGATATTAGTCTTTATGAAGAAGTAGAAGCAGATAAATCTGCTACATTTCAAGCAGCGTTAGTAGTAGTTTTGTCAAGTCTAGCTGCGGGCGTAGGAGCTTTATCCTTGGGAGCTTCTAATTTTTTAATGGCACCAATACTTTCGTTGGTTAGTTGGTATATATGGGCTTATTTAATTTACCTTATTGGCGCAAAACTTTTCCCAGAATCAAATACAAAAGCTGATCATGGCCAACTATTGAGAACAATTGGTTTCTCCAGTGCACCAGGATTAATTCGAGTGTTCGGATTTACTCCAGAACTTATGAGCATAACTTTTATTGGTGGAGGAATATGGATGTTAATAGCTATGGTGATTGCGGTAAGGCAAGCTTTGGATTATGAAAGTACCTGGCGCGCGATAGGTGTAGTCGTAATTGGTTTTTTAGTTCAGGCAATCGTCTTAATATTTTTATTGAGAATTTTTGGACCAAGTTAAAGCGGAAAAATTGTTTTTGACTTATAGCAAGAGTCACAAATTTTGTACCCATGTTTAATTAAATTTTGAGAAACACTCTCATCTTCTTTATTGCATTCTTCACAAATGTTATCCAATTCATCATTCATATAGTTTCACCCAAATATATTGGATCTGATACCCTAGTAGTCATCCAACAACCTTTAAATTTTCCTTCCCGTTCTACTTTTTCTATTTGCCAAATGTAATAATATTTTTTTTTATCTTTAGATAAGACATATACTTTGTATACAAATTTATTAGACGTTTCTGTTAAAACTATGGTTTTATTATTCAAGTGGCTAATTAATATTTTATAACTATCGCTATAAATCATTTTTTTAAAACTTTCTAACGGACCAGTAGACACTTTGTTAATTGGATGAGCAAATTCCCAAGTTTGTTCGATACCAGCATCTTTGTAAGGATTATTGTTATTCTTTAGCGAGTTTAATTGAATCATAAGAACATCGAGAGGTTTAAGATTTGAGCTCGGCTTAATCAAATCTGCATTAGAACAATTAATAAAAAGAAAAAAAAAAATTATTAACTTAAATAGTATTTTCATTATTTAATAATTTTCTGCAGGTTTTAATTCACCATCTTCATATTTAGCGGGAGAGTATTTTGAATCTGGGTCAAAGCCTCCATAAAATCTTAGAGCGCCAAGGGCTATAACAAGCAGAATTAAGCTAGCTATGGATAGTTTTACTACTGGAATTTTTTTCTTTTCTAGTTTTTTGAGCCAGGAATAGAAAAAATAGAGACCAAAAGGACCCACAATTGCTAATAAAAGTATAATTTTTTTAATCATTTAAATCTAACTTGACCTAGCTTATGGTTATATTTAGAAATTTACCTTATTTATTTATGAAATCAAAAGCTAAAGTTGTCGTAGTAGGTGGTGGGGCCGTAGGGGTCAGCATGCTTTATCATCTTGCAAAAAAAGGCTGGTCAGACGTTGTTTTAGTTGAAAGAAAAGAACTAACTTCAGGATCAACTTGGCATGCCGCAGGCTTATTACCTCTTTTCAACATGAGTTACTCTGTTGGTCAATTACATAAATATGCAGTTGATCTTTATAAAACTCTTGAAAAAGAAACGGGAAAAAATGTTGGGTTTAGCGTTGTGTCTAATATTAGATTAGCAAGCACAAAAGATAGAATGGATGAATATCATCAGTATGCTGGAGTAGCGCAAACAATCGGAGTTAATGTAAAATTTTTGAAACCAGAGCAGGTGAAAGAAATTTGGCCGTTATGTAACATTGAAGGTTTAATTGGAGCAATACAGCATCCTGAAGATGGATATATTCAACCAGCAGATCTTACTCAGGCCTTAGCCACAGGAGCAAGAAATAAAGGAGCAGAAATTTACAGAAGCACAACAGTTGTAGGAATTAAACAAACAAAAAACGGATGGGTTGTTGAGACAGACAAAGGAACAATAGAATGTGAACATGTTGTTTCTTGTTCGGGAAATTTCGCTAGACAAACCGGTAAAATGGTAGGTTTAGATATTCCGGTAATACCAGTTGAACATCAATACATAGTTACTGAATCACATCCAGAAATACAAAAAAGAAAAAAAGAAGGTCTTCCAGAAATGGGTGTACTTAGAGATAGTGATAACCGTTGGTACATGAGAGAAGAAGCGGGCGGATTAATATTAGGACCATACGAAGATGGTGCACCATGTTGTTATGTAGATGGTCCTTCCAAAGATTCAGAATATGAATTATTCCAAGAGGATCTCGAGAGGCTAACACCTCATATTGAAAGCGCTTATCATAGAGTACCAATTTTTAAAGAAGTAGGTGTAAAAAAAGTTTATAACGGAGCAATTTGTTATACACCAGATGGAAACCCAATAGTTGGACCTGCCTGGGGTTTAAAAAATTTTTGGATTAATGAAGGCCATAGTTTTGGCATTACTGCAGCAGGTGGAGCAGGTTGGCAATTAGCAGAGTGGATTATAGACGGCGAACCAACAATTGATATGCTTGGCGTTGAACCAAGAAGATATGGAGATTACGCAACCAAGTCATATTTAAAAGAAAAAAATGAAGAAGCCTATCGAAACGTATTTATCATTCATTATCCTGATGAAGAAAGAGCGGCCGCTAGACCTTTGAGAACCGCTCCATGCTATGAAAGAATGAAGAATCTTGGAGCTGTATTTGGTCAAAAATTTGGATGGGAAAGAGCAAACTTTTTTGCGGTAGATGGAATGGAACAAAAAGATGATTGGTCGTTCAGAAGATCAAAATGGTTTAAAGCAGTAGAAAAGGAATGTAAAAATGTGAAAGAAAATGTTGGTTTGTTAGATATGACAGCATTTGCCAAATGTAGAATTAAAGGTCCTAAAGCGGAGGCATTTTTAGATTATTTGGTAGCAAATAAACTTCCTAAAAAAGTTGGTAGGATAAATTTGTGTCATGCACTTAATACAAAGGGTGGGGTTCACTCCGAATTTACTATTATGAGAGAAAGTGAAGACAGTTTTTATCTCGTATCAGCTGGCGCTTTTCAAAGATTAGACCATGACTGGATACTTAAATGGATGCCGCAAGATGGATCTGTTCAGTTTGAAAATTTAACAAATAGTATCGGTGTATTGGTAGTTTCTGGACCTAAAGCACGAGAACTAATGAAAAGAGTTTCAAAAGATGATTTTTCAAATGAAAACTTTAAATGGTTAAGTTCAAAACAAATTAACGTGGGCTATGCACCGGTTAATGCAATGAGAGTAAACTTTGTAGGAGAATTAGGCTGGGAGCTTCATCACCCTATGGAATATCAAAATCATATATTTGACAAATTAATGGAAGCAGGAAAAGATTTAGGCTTAAAACCTTTTGGGATCAGAGCAATGAATAGTTTGAGAGTTGAAAAATCATATAAATTAGTAGGAACAGAATTATCTATTGAATATTCTCCATATGAGTCTGGATTAGATCGATTTATCCATCCGAACAAAGGAAACTTTATCGGTTTAGATGCATTAAACAAGTGGAGAGAGAAGGGATTCCAAAATAAATTAGTAACACTTGAGGTACACAATATAGCTGATGCGGATGTTTTAGGAAACAATCCCATTTATCAAAACGGTAAAGTTGTTGGAAGAGCAACTGGAGGAGATTTTGGTTTCAGATTAAATAAATCAATAGCTTTAGGTATGGTAAAGCCTGACCTTGCGACAACAGGTCAAAAATTAAAAATTGATATTTTAGGCAAAATGCACGACGCTACGATTTTGGATGAGAGTCCATATGATCCAGAAAATAAAATATTAAGAGCTTAGATGAAAATTTTAGTCGCAGTTAAAAGAGTTATAGATTACAACGTTCAAATTAGAGTCAAAGAGGACGGCACAGGTGTTCAGACTGACAATGTTAAAATGTCAACCAATCCACCAGACGACAATGCTGTTGAGGAAGCGGTTAAATTAAAAGAAACAGGTAAAGCAAAAGAAGTAATTGCTATTACTGTAGGAGAAGAAAAAGCACAAGAAACTGTCAGAAAAGCCTTGGCCGTCGGAGCAGATAGAGGAATTCATGTGAAAGCAGATAGTTACATTGAGCCTTTAGGTGTTGCTAAACTTTTGAAAAAAGTTATCGAAAAAGAAAAACCTGATATTGTTTTTATGGGCAAACAGGCTATAGATGATGACTGCAATCAGACAGGACAAATGCTTTCCGCAATGTTAGGTTGGCCACAAGGTACTTTTGCATCAAAAATAGAATTAAAAGATAAATCAATGCAGGTAACCAGAGAAGTTGATGAGGGTTTAGAAACCATAGAAATAAATCTTCCAGCTATTGTTACTTGCGATTTAAGACTTAACGAACCACGTTATGCTTCCCTTCCCAACATAATGAAGGCAAAGAAAAAACCAATTGAACAATTAATTGCTAAAGATTTAGGAGTTGATATTTCAAATAGAATTCAGCAGTTAAAAGTAGAAGAGCCTCCTAAAAGAAAAGGTGGAGTCAAAGTAGCTAATGTAGCAGAGTTAGTAAGCAAACTTAAAAACGAGGCAAAAGTAATCTAATGCCCGCTTTAGTAATAGCAGAGCATGATAATTTGAAGCTAAAAACATTTTCTTTGAACGCAATTAATGCTGTTTCTAAAATTAATACAGATATACATGTCCTAGTAGCTGGCAGCAAATGTGACAATGTTTGTAAGGAAGTTTCTGCAGTACCATTAGTAAAAAAGGTTTTGCAATCTGATTCAACTAATTATGAAAATTATTTGGCTGAAAATTTGACTCCATTAGTTGTAAAATTAGCAGATAAATATTCTCATATAGTAGCATCAGCAAATACATTTGGAAAAAACTTTATGCCAAGAGTTGCAGCTTTGTTAGACACATCTCAAATAAGCGATATAATAAAAATTAATGGTCCTGATACTTTTATTAGACCTATTTATGCAGGAAATGCATTTGCAACAGTCAAAAGCAATGATAAAAAAAAATGTATTACGATAAGACCTACATCTTTTGATCCAGCACCTACCTCAGGAGGATCTGCCGTAATTGAAAAGGTTGATGCTGTAGATGTACCAAATATTTCTAAATTCATTAAAAAAGAAGAAACTAAGTCAGAAAGACCAGAACTCGGAACAGCAAGAGTTGTTATTTCAGGTGGAAGAGGCATGCAAAGTGGAGAAAATTTTAAGCTGATAAATGCTATTGCTGATAAATTAAATGCAGCCGTGGGAGCGTCACGCGCAGCAGTTGATGCTGGCTACATAAGCAATGATCATCAAGTGGGGCAAACAGGAAAAGTTGTTGTTCCTGACTTGTATATTGCGGTCGGTATTTCTGGAGCAATTCAACATTTAGCTGGAATGAAAGAAAGTAAAATTATAGTCGCAATTAACAAAGATGGCGAAGCTCCTATTTTTAGTATTGCTGATTACGGATTAGAAGCGGATTTGTTCGAAGCATTGCCGCAGTTTTTAGACGAACTTAACAAACTGAATACTATCCAAAAATAAAAAGTTTGATATAGTTATCATATGCCAAGAGAAGCGATGGAATATGATGTGGTTATTGTTGGGGCCGGTCCAGCAGGTTTATCTACTGCAATAAAATTAAAACAACTCGATTCGAATTTAAATGTTTGTATATTAGAAAAAGGATCTGAAGTTGGAGCTCATATTTTAAGCGGAAACGTTTTTGAAACCAAAGCACTTGACGAATTATTACCTAAATGGAAAGAGGATGGCGCTCCTGTTAAAACGAAAGTTTCTAAAGAAAAGTTTTTATTCTTGGGAAAAAATAAATCTTTAAGCTGGCCAACCTGGCTCTTACCTTCTGTACAAAAAAATCATAAAAATTATATTATTAGTCTTGCCAATCTTTGCCGCTGGCTGGCTGAGCAAGCAGAAAAATTAGGAGTAGAAATATTTCCAGGGTTTCCAGCTAGCGAAATTCTTTACAAGGAAGATGGATCTATCAAGGGAGTGGCCACTTTAGATATGGGATTAGATAAAAGTGGGAACAAAAAAGAAGGTTATCAGGAGGGTATGGAACTTCATGCTAAAGTAACTGTTTTTGCTGAAGGTTGTAGAGGTCACTTGGGTAAGCAGTTAATTAAAAAATATCAACTTGATAAAGGAAAAAGCCCTCAGCAATATGGAATAGGTTTTAAAGAAATATGGGAAGTTAGCGACAATCAACATCAAGAGGGGTTAGTGATGCATACAGCTGGCTGGCCACTTGATAACAAAACTTACGGAGGAAGTTTCGTTTATCATGCAGAAAAAAAACAGATTTATATTGGTTATGTTATTGGTCTTGACTATCAAAACCCTCATTTATCACCCTTTGATGAGTTTCAGAGATTTAAAACACACAAGGATATTAAAAAAATGCTAGAGGGAGGAAAAAGAATTGCTTTTGGCGCAAGAGCTCTAATTGAAGGTGGAATCCAAAGTCTTCCCACAATGTATATGCCCGGAGGGTTATTAGTTGGATGTGATGCAGGTACTTTAAACATGCCCAAAATTAAAGGTTCACACACGGCAATGAAGAGTGGAATTATTGCGGCTGAAACAATAATTGAAAAAATAAAAAATAAAAAAGATCTATCATTATATGAGGAAAAATTTAAAAAAAGTTGGGCTTATCAAGAACTATATGCCGCAAGAAATGTTAAACCAAGTTTTAGCTGGGGTTTGATTTTAGGTATAATTTTTACGGGTTTAGATCAAATATTGTTTAGAGGAAAAATGCCTTTTACATTAAAACATAAACATGCAGATCATGTATCTCTAAAGCCAGCTGCTGAAATGTTTAAAATAGAGTATCCAAAACCAGATGGAAAAATTACTTTTGATAAAACTAGTTCAGTTTATTTAACAGGTACAAATCACACTGACAATCAACCAGTTCATCTTAAATTAAAAGATACTAATTTACCAATAAGTTACACTTTGAAAAAATATGATGAACCTGCACAAAGATATTGTCCGGTTGGAGTTTATGAAATTCAAAATGATAAATTTGTTATTAATTCACAAAATTGTATACATTGTAAAACTTGCGATATAAAAGAACCCTCGCAAAATATTACATGGGTAGTACCAGAAGGCGGGGGAGGACCACGCTATGGAAATATGTAACAAATCGTCTTAATGAAAAAAACAATTCTGACTACAATTTTTCTATTATTTACACAAATTGTTTTTGCAGATAATACTTTTGATCAGTTAAAAAAAAGTAAAAAAACATCTTATTTGGATTTTATACTTTTAAAAATTGAACAAAGACTACTTCAAAGACATTCATTTCTTCGTTCTCAAGCGGTTCCTTTAAGAGTTCAATATCAAACCATAGGCACACAAGTAGATTTTTTAGAAAAAGAATCTAAAATCAAAATTACTATAGTAGGAACAATGGATAAAAGAAGATACACACAAAAAAAATATAAACCTAAAATGTCTGACTGTAATGTTTTAAGAAATGTTCTTTTATATGGAAAATATGGCTATGGTTTAATTTCACAGAAACGAAATAAATATTTAACTAATGATGACATGGAGTCGATTTTTACTTCAGTATTTTTGAATAATTTATCTTTGTCAGAAGAAGAAAAAGATTATGTTTTAAAGAACACTATTGCGTATGTTAAAGTCATTGATCCTGTCAAAGGTAATGATGTTATATGTAATGGTAAAGTAGCGGAAGAGCTTAGGTAATCTTCTAATTAAGACAAATCTACTGCATACTGTTTTAATTTTTCTAACGGTATTATTTCAAGAGTTTTAAAGTTCGTTTTTTTCAAATAAATTCTACAAGCTTTTCCTTCCTCAATAGATTGAGCATAAGTTCCCGCGCATACACACCAACAATCTCCATCCTTCAAACCAGGAAAACCAAATTCATCATGTGGAGTAATTAAATCATTGCCTACGCTTTTTGCCCACTCTAAAAATTCTGTAGTCACTCTAGCACAAACTGTATGAACACCGTGATCAATTTCATCTGTATTACAACAACCGTCTCTAAACCAACCAGTTAAAGGATCGGCAGAACAAGTTTCAAGCTTTTCACCTAAAACATTCTTTTGAATTATTTCTTTATTCATTATAATTTTGTAGGGTTAGGTTCTTTTTTGTAAATTTTTTTTGGGTCAAAGATTTTCTTATTTTCTTTAAATTCCATTTCCAGTTCTTTCTTGTTTTTATTCTCACCCAAAGGTATTGATCGATAAAAACACGATCTATAACCTACATGACAACTAGCTCCGTTTCCAATATCAACCGATATCCAAATCGAGTCCTGATCATCATCTATTCTAATTTCTTTTACTTTTTGAACAAATCCACTTACCTCACCCTTGCGCCATAATTTTTCTCTTGAACGACTCCAATAGTGAGCTTCTTTGGTTTCAATTGTTTTCTGCAAGGCCTCTCTATTCATGTATCCGTGCATCAAAATGCCACCATTTTGATAATCTGTAGTAACAACAGGAATTAGCCCATTTTCATCAAATTTAGGTGCTAAAAACTTGCCTTCTTCTACTTCTTGAATATTATTTCTTTTTTTAAACATAAATTACATTATATATAGTATTTAAAATAATAATTAAGTTAATAATATGAAATTAGTAAAAGACACAGATCAGTTAAGACAAAAAGGGCAAATTTCTGACGAAAAAGCTGAAGAAGCTATAAGAACAGTCATAGAATGGGTTGGTGAAAATCCGGATCGCGAAGGTTTAAAATCAACACCATCAAGAGTGGTTAAGGCTTTTAAAGAATATTTTAAGGGATACAAAGAAGATCCAAGAAATCTTTTAAAAAAAACCTTCACAGAAGTAGAAGGATATGACGATATGGTCATAGAAAAAAATATTAGTATTAGAAGTCATTGCGAACATCACATGGCCCCAATTGTAGGAGTCGTTCATGTGGCCTATATACCCAAACAAAAAGTTGTTGGTTTGAGCAAATTAGCAAGGGTTGCAGAGGTTTATGCCAAGAGACTACAAACTCAAGAACGTTTAACAATGCAAATTGCAAAAACAATTATGGATGTTTTACAACCAAGAGGTGTTGCTGTAACTATTGATGCTACACATCAGTGTATGACTGATAGAGGAATTAAAAAAGAAAATGCTACAACTATAACCAATTATTTTCTTGGAGCATTCAAGGACGATTTAAGTTTCCAAAATCGTTACCTGCGATATATTAATAAAGATTAAATTTTATTAATAATTATTCAAAGTTTTTAAATGGGTGACAAATTCAAAGCAATAGTACTAAATCAATCTGGAGATCAATTTACCAGAGAAATAAAAAGCTTAGATAAAAGTTTTTTAAACGCAGGAGATATCTTAATAAAAATTGATTATTCTGATTTAAACTTCAAAGACGCCATGATCTTAAAAAATGGAGGTAAATTAGTAAAGGAATATCCAAGAATACCAGGTATAGACTTTTCCGGAACAATTGAGGAAAGCAATGACGATAATTATAAAAAGGGTGATCAAATTATAGTAAATGGATCTAGGGTTGGCGAACTATATCATGGCGGCTACTCACAATACGCAAAAGTGAAAAAAGAATTTGTAATAAAAAAACCTAAAAATATTAGCACAAGACAAGCAATGATGTTAGGTACTGCTGGATTTACAGCAGTGCTGTGTGCATTTTCAGTTAAAGCAAGAGAAGAGATTTTGTTAGGGGAAAAAGTTAATGAAGTTTTAGTAACTGGCGCTACAGGCGGAGTAGGAAGTGTTGCTGTTATGGCTTTGTCAAAGTTAGGGTGCAATGTTACAGCTGTCACAGGAAAAATTGAACAAACTAATTTTTTAAAAGAGCTTGGTGCAAAAAATATAATTGATCGAAAAGAATTAGAGATCGAACCAAAACTGCTTGGCAAAGGATTATGGGATGGTGTAGTGGATACTGTAGGTGGAAATATTTTGGCAAATGCAATATCTCAAACAAAACATTCTGGAATAATTGCGGCCTGCGGAAATGCTAGCGGAAATAAGCTAAATACATCAGTAATTCCCTTTATTTTAAGAGGTATTAAACTATGGGGAGTGGATTCAGTAGCAATTAGCAAGAAAAGAAAAGAATTTATTTGGGAAGAAATACCCAAACTAATTAATTTTGATGTTTTAGAGAAGTCAATCAAGACCGTTAGTTTAACAGAGTTACTGAGTATTTTTCCAAAAATACTAGATGGAAAGTTATCAAATAAAATTTTAGTAGATGTAAATAAATAAAAAAGTATGGACTGGGATAAATTAAAAGTATTTCATGCAGTTGCGGCTGCTGGAAATTTTACAAGAGCAACTGAAGTATTAAATTTAAGTCAATCAGCAATTAGTAGACAAATACAATCCTTAGAACAGGATCTTAAAACTCAATTATTTGAAAGACACGCGAGAGGGCTTTCTCTAACTGAAAATGGAGAATATTTGTATAAAACAGCTCATGAGGTAATTTCAAAATTAAAAGATGTTGAATCTACACTAATAGATAAAAAAAATACTCCTAGTGGTAAATTAACTGTAACAACTGTGGTTAGTTTTGGAACAACTTGGTTAACTCCCAGGATTCAGGAATTTATGAAACTTAATCCAGGAATAGAAATAGAATTAATTTTTGATGATAAAGAGTTAGATCTAAGTACTCGGCAAGCAGATATTGGAATATGGATGCGTAGACCCAAACAATTAAATTATATACAAAAAAAATTAATTGATATTAATTATCATATATATGGATCTACAAAATACCTTGAAGAATATGGTCATCCAAAAAATATAGCTGATTTAAAAAAGCATAAATTTATTACTTATGGTAGAGGAACCCCTTCCCCTGTTTTTAATCCCGATTGGGCTTTAAAGTTGGGATCAAAGGATAACAAAAAAATGAAACCAATAATGAAAGTAAACAGTGTTTATGGTTTATTGCTTGCTGTACAGAGTGGAGTTGGTCTCGCGGCACTTCCAGATTATATTACGGTATCTGTACCGAATATAGTTAGAGTGCTTCCGAAAATAGAAGGACCTAAAACCGAAGCTCACTTTGTTTATCCCCAATCTCTTAAAAATGTTGCTAGATTAGTGGCTTTTAGAAATTTTCTTTACAGCAAAGTAAGTAAATGGGAATTTTAAATATTATTTATAAGTTTCTGTTTTTATTTTTAAAACAGCACCTTCTTCGATCGACAAAGTTTTTTGATTAAGAACGCCATTTATTTCAGCAGTTTTTTTAATATTAATTTTGTCAGAATTAACGTTCCCTACAACTTTTCCACCTAGATCAGCTTTTTTTGAAGAAATATTACCTTTAATATTTGACTTCGAATGTGTCTCAATTTCATCTGCTTTTATATCTCCACTAACTTTAGCATCCAAAATGATCTTGTCTTTTTCTACCAGATCTCCTTCTACGGACACGTCAGATAAAAGTATTGATGTTTTTTCTTCTGCCATATAATTCCTATACAACCGAGCATATACATTGATAACTTGATCTCATACACACTTTTTAGTTGCATATAATGCGACATTTTGATATTGATAATCATTCTCATTGCAATTAGTAATCATTATCATTAAGCGTAATGGTTTAATTAATTTTAATGAAAGGATAAAAAATGAAAAAAATCATATCACTAGTATCAGTTTTGTTTACCTTGTTTGGTATAGCAAACGCTAATGAGGTTAACATTTTTAGTGCTCGTCACTACGATTCTGACGTTCAACTGTATGAAAAATTTACAGCCAAAACTGGAATAAAAGTAAATGTAGTGTCAGGCAAAGATAAAGCTCTTCAAAAAAGAATAATCGAAGAAGGAAAAGATTGTGTAGCTGATCTTTATATTACTGCTGACGCAGGCAGATTGGGTGCTTTTCAATCTAAAGGAATGTTCCAAAGAGCAAGTTCAAAAGCTTTAAAAAAGGCAATACCTTCTAATTTTAGATCTCAATATTGGTTTGGTATAGCTAAAAGAGCAAGAGTTATTTACTACGCGCCAAGTAGATTGAGCGAATCTGATTTGCAAGGCATGACATACGAAAATCTTGCAGACCCTTATTGGAAAGGAAAAGTTGTAATAAGAAAATCAAACAATGTTTATAATCAATCTTTGGTCGGTTCTTTAATAGCTAATAATGGTAAAAAGAAAACAGCTGATTGGGCTAAAGGAATAGTTGATAACATGGCAAGAAAACCAAAAGGTAACGACAGGGCTCAAATATTAGCTGTTGCAGCAGGTGAAGCTGAGCTTGCAGTAGCGAATACATATTATATAGCTTTGATGTTATCTGGTAAAAAGGGAGCTGAACAACAAGCCGCAGCAAAAAAAGTTAAACCATTTTTTCCTAACCAAGATGGTAGAGGAACACATATGAACATTAGCGGTGGAGGTGTTTTAAAACACGCGCCCAACAAAGCTAACGCTATTAAATTACTTGAGTTTTTATTAACTAAAGAAGCTCAAGAACATATAGTTAATAATACATACGAATACCCGATGATCGAAGGAGTTAAACCTAATGAATTAATCGCTCAGTTTGGTCTTAATTTTAAACAAGACTTAAAAACAAAGGTTTCATCGTATGGAAAGAATCAAGCTGACGCATTAAAGATAATGACCGAAGCAGGATGGGAGTAAGAAGATAAACTCTTAATAAACATGAGGCACACAAACAAAAGAGAGATAGATTTAAATCAACCCTCATATAATTTAAATAAGTCTCCAGTTGGATGTGCGCCATGTCCAGAAAAAACCTTAAAAATTCAACGACAAACTCAAGAAAGATCATTAAACGAAGTCAAAATAAAAAAAATAAAAGAAATCGTTAACTCTCTTTTTGAAAATAAACAGTCTTAATGTTTTTTAAAAAATTAAATTTTTGGTATATAAGTTCATTTTTAATTTCATTATTAGTAGCATTACCTATAATTACAGTTTTTTCTGGTTTTTTTGAAACAACTTCAGGTTATTTTTCCCTATTAAAAAATACTTTTTTATTAAAATATATTTCTAATTCAATTTTACTTCTAATTGGAGTTTTATTTTTAACTTTTGTATTTGGAGTTGGTGCTGCGTATTGTGTTTCCTTTTATGATTTCCCAGGAGTAAATTTTTTTAAGTGGGCATTAATATTATCATTTGCTGTGCCCGCTTATATTTACGCGTATTCACTTACAGCCTTTTTCGAGAATTACGGTACAGCCTTTTCAATTCTTACTTATTTTTTTGGTCCCTATGAATATAATTATTTAATACCTAAGTTTGATGGACTTTTTGGATCTATAATTTCTATTTCATTTTCTCTATTTGGTTATGTCTATGTTTTGACAAGAGCGTCTTTTTATTATCAATCACAAAATTTAATTGATGTCGGAAGAAATCTTGGACTGTCCACAAAAAAAACTTTTTTAAAAATTATTCTTCCTTCTGCAAGACCGGCTATAGTTGTCGGCTTGTCTTTAGTAGCAATGGAAACATTATCTGACTTTGGAACTGTTTCTTTCTTCAGTATATCAACACTAACCACAGCCATATATAATTCCTGGATTGCATTTGATGATCTAGCTTCAGCAAACCAACTATCATTTATACTTTTATTGTTTATTTTATTTTTGTTTTTTGTTGAAAATTTTTCAAGAAAAAGAGCTAAATATCACTCTCCACTAAGAGGTGGCTTTGTTAGCAGACCAAAAATTAGGCTTAAAGGATCGAAATCTTTTTATGCCACGACTTTTTGCGGCATATTATTTTTTTGCAGTTTTCTTTTTCCTGTTACTCAAATGATTTATTGGACATTAAAATTTCCAAAATATTTACAAGACTTAAATTTTTTAAGCATCGCATATAACACCCTTTTATTGGTATTTCTGTCGTGTGTTTTAATGATTGTTTTTGCTTTTATTTCAAATTATGGAAATAGAGTTACGAAAAACAAATTTCTCGAAATGTTGACTACTTTTTCTGTATCTGGATATGCTATTCCAGGCGTAATACTTGCAGTAGCTTTTATAACTTTAGTTTCTTTTTTAGACAACTTGGTATTTATCAATTTTAAGACATTGTTTATAGGATCAGTATTAGGTCTAGTTATAGTTTACTTTGTTAGATTTTTTGCTTTATCCGCAAATGGTATTAGATCAGGGTATTTAAAAATTAATCAATCGATGGATGAGAGCGCATATCTTCTGGGGTATTCAAAATTCAAAACTTTTACTAAAGTTCATATTCCATATCTTAAAAATAGTGTTTTATTGATTAGTATATTAATCGCAATTGAAATAATAAAGGAATTACCAATAACTTTAATACTTAGACCGTTTAATTTTGAAACATTTGCCACTACTGCATATATTTATGCTTCACAAGATCTTCTAGAAGCCGCTGCCGCACCATCTTTATTTCTCATTTTAATAGCTAGCATCTTTATTTTAATAGTATCGAAATATATATTATCTGATAAACAATAAATCATATGAGTCAGAATTTTTTAGAAATCCAAGGAGTTACCTTTGCTGCGAGCAATAAAAATAAAGTTAAAAATGTCACTTTTGGATTAGAAAAAGAAGGGGAAATCATTTGTTTATTGGGACCGTCAGGAATAGGCAAAACCACAATACTTAGAACAATTGCAGGATTAGAAAAGATAGAAACAGGAAAAATTACTTTAAAAGAAAAAACTATTTCATCACCAGATTTTCATATGGAACCAGAGAAAAGAAATATAGCACTTTCTTTTCAGGAAAATTGTTTATTTCCTCATTATAATGTGATTGATAACATCAAGTTTGGTGCTGATAGAAATAAAGATAAAAAGTTTAGTTTCTCTGTTTATGATTTTATTAATTTATTGCATTTAGAGGAAATTCAACAAAAATATCCTCATGAAATTAGTGCTGGGGAAGCGCAAAGAGTTTCTCTAGCACGTTCCTTGATGTCCAAACCAGATTTACTTCTTTTGGATGAGCCTTTTTCAAATATAGATCAAAGCTTGAAAGAAGAGTTGCAGCTAAAGATTAAAAAAATTTTAAATGAAGTTAATATTTCAACAATAATAGTCACACATGATTCCTATGAAGCTTTTTATATGGGAAATAAATGTGGAATTATATTGGATCAATCTTTAAAGCAATTTGATATTCCTTATAACATATACCATTACCCAAATTCTGTTGAAGTTGTGAATTTTTTAAATAGAGGGATTTTAATAGAAGCAAAGATAACTGGAAAAGATAGTTTGGAAAATACAGAATTAGGTACAATTAAAGGTAATTTTATTAAAAAACCATCCATTGGGTCCACAGTTAAACTTTTAATTCAACCAGAAGATTTAGAACATGATGATCAAAGCAATTTAAAGTTAGAAGTGGTAGATAGGAAATTCAGGGGAACAAATTTTATATATACACTTAAAACAATGAACAATCAGCTAATCCCAGTTTTTGTTCACTCTCACCATGAACACCAGCATAAAATAAAAGATAAATTTGGAATTAAAAGACCAATTTATATTGATCACTTAGTTTGTTTTTAATAAAAATTTAATGCAATAACAGACAGGACGGAAGTGGGAGTAGTTGCTTACACTATAAGAGATTGATATTATTAAAAAGTTCTAAGGGGTGTCTTTACGGACTGAGATTATACCCTAGGAACCTGACTGGTAATTCAGTGAGGGAAAATTATGAAAAATCAAATATATTTTTTAGATCAGAATTTAGCTCTACTATTAATTAGTTCGATTAGTTTATTATTTGCTTTAATTGGAATTCTATATTCAAGAAAGTATCAAGGTTTATCAAATTATTTAACAGCAGGTAAAAATATTGGAACATTATCTTTAACAACAAGTTTGACTGCATCAGCGTTAGGAGCCTGGATTTTATTTGGCCCAGCTTCAGCAGCAACATGGGGCGGGATTGGTTCTGTAATAGGTTATTCGCTCGGGACAGCCTTTCCAATGATAGCATTAATTTATTTGGGTAAAAAGATAAGAAAAACATTTCCTGAGGGAATTACATTTACACAATTTATTTTTCATAAAATAGGTAAAAATTTATTTAAATTTATTCTTTTATTGAGTGTTTTTTATATGTTTATTTTTTTATGCGCAGAGGTAACTGCAGTAGCAATGTTAATAAATTATATTTCAAATGCTCCATTATGGATAACTGCCGCTATAGTAATAACTAGCACTTTAATTTATACTTTATATGGAGGATTAAGAGCGTCTATACTTACAGACAATATACAATTTTTAATCATTATAATTTTATTATTAGTTTGTATGTATAATATTTTTAGTTCAGATTTTATATCTTATAGAAGTATAACAAGTAAATCGGGAGATTTATTAAGTAGTAAATATATTTCAAACTACACAGCTGGATTAACTTTTTTTATAGCTGTAGCTGCAACAAATCTTTTTCATCAAGGAAATTGGCAACGAGTTTTTGCAGCAAAAAATTATGGTGTATTAAATCGAAGTCTTAAACTATCTTTTTTAATTATTATTCCCGTAGTTTTTTTTATGGGAATTACGGGAATAATTGCAGTTTCCGTTGACAGTAACACAAATCCTGACCTAGCTTTTTTTTCAATATTATTAAAGGGTAAAACAGAATTATTGTACATGGCTGTAATTATATTAGCGATATCACTAACAGTTAGTACGATTGACACGCTAGTGAATGCTATTTCTAGTTTAATTATAGTTGATGGTAAAAAAATAAATAAAAATTTAAAGTCTCCAAATGCTTTAGTAATTTTTCTATCAATTATTGCTTTCTTTATAGCCTCAAAAGGTTTTAGTATTTTGTATTTATTTTTGTTAGCAGATCTTTTGTGTTGTGCTGCTGTATTTCCAGTTTTTTATGGGTTTTATAAAAGAAATTTGAAAGAGAGAGATTTGATAATATCAGTTATAATAGGTTTGTTTTTAGGTTTTTTGCTTTTTCCAAGTCCTGATTTTTCTAAGAGTATTTTAGTAGGGACAATCTTACCATTTGATTTATTTCCCCAAATTGTATCAAGTTATTTACTATTCTGGTCTTTTTTACTAGCAACAGTTGGGCCGGCAATTGTTATACTGACATATGATTCCTTTAAAAGATGATAATCCTACTTCCGGCAAACCAGTAGTAACTTATTTTGTTATAGGTTTATGTGTTTTAGTTTTTTTAATGCAGCTAGGTTCGCAATCTTATAAAACTGGTCATCTTTTTTATTCATACGGTTTAATTCCTTCTGTTCTAATGGGGCATAATAAATTGCCCACGGATATTTATGTAATACCGGCATATTTAACAATTTTTACTTCCATGTTCATGCATGGAGGATTTATGCACTTAATAGGAAACATGCTTTACATGTGGATCTTTGCTGACAACATAGAAGATAGTTTGGGAACAAAAAATTTTATTATTTTTTATTTAATTTCTGGCATTGGAGCTGCCATGGCTCAAGTTTTTATGGATACACAATCTCAAATACCAATGGTTGGAGCCAGCGGTGCTATAGGAGGAATATTAGGAGCGTACTTGATTAATCATCCCAATGCCAAAGTTCTGGTTTTAATCCCTTTTGGATTTTTTAGTCAATTAATTAAAATAAGAGCACTATATGTTTTAGGTTTTTGGTTTATATTGCAGTTTATTAATTCCAGCATGATGTCTTCTGAAGGCGGAGGAGTAGCATATGCTGCTCATATTGGTGGTTTTGTTACAGGAATGATTTTGATATTATTCTTCAATAAAAAATTTAAAAAAAAAAATAAAATTATAAAAGGACCTTGGGGTTAATGAATTATATAATACCGTTTCTTATTTTAATTACTGTAGTTGTATTTATTCATGAATATGGACACTACTACTTTGCTAAAAAATATGGCGTAGGAGTTACGGATTTTTCTATTGGATTTGGAAGAGAGATTTTTGGTTGGAATGATAAATCCGGCACTCGATGGAAAATTTGCTTAGTACCCTTAGGCGGCTATGTTAAGTTTTTTGGTGATAGAAATGTTTTTAGCCAATCAGAACAACAAAAATTAATTGACAAATACAATGACGAAGACCAACAAAAATTATTTATATTAAAACCTTTATACCAAAGATCGATTATAGTAGCAGCTGGCCCGATAGCCAATTTTATTTTAGCAATAATAATTTTTACCATGATTAACATGTTTATTGGTAAAGATATGACACCCGCAGTTATAGAAGAAGTACAACCTGAGAGCCCCGCTCTTGTAGCCGGATTAAAAAAGAATGATAAAATTTTATATATTGATGATAATAAAGTTTTGAGCATTTTAGAGGTTTCTGCTTTTATTAATTCATCAACAGAAGAAAAAATAGAGTTTAAAGTGCTAAGGGAAAAACAAGAAATTTCTGTATTAGTTAAACCAAATTTAGTGGAGGGTAAGGATTCCTTAGGCAATACAGTAAAAAAAAGGATGATTGGAATTAAATTATCTCCTTTAAATAATGAATTTAATAGACAAACTCTTGGCCCTTCAACAGCCATATACTATTCATGTAAAGAAGTTTGGTTTGTCACCATTACTACACTCAAATATATTGGAAAAATAATTACTGGATCGGGAGATTCTTCTCAGCTGGGTGGACCTATAAGAATTGCAAAAATTACTGGACAAGTCGCAGAGCATGGAATTGTACCGTTTTTAAGCATAATGGCTTATATTTCTATTAGTTTGGGGTTAATCAATTTATTTCCAATCCCAATGCTTGATGGGGGTCATTTAATGTTTTATTTATTTGAAAAAATACTGGGCAGACCATTAAGTCAAAAAACACAGGAAGGATTTTTTCGAATCGGTTTATTTTTAATCATTTTTTTAATGTTTTTCGCAACTTTTAACGATTTACGAGAGATAGGTTTGTTTTAATTAAGAAAAACTTAATATAGAAAAAACCCTTTAAAATTAGCTCTTTTTAGCTATTTAACAACATCTAGTGTTGATATCTTTTAGAAATACTAAAAAAACTGTTGATTTACTTAGTATTTGTGAGAAGAGTAAAAAACAAGGAAAAAAGGGGCTAAAATGAATAAAAAACAACTAATCACAAAAATTTCATCTTCGATGAATTTCAGCAAAGCTGATGCAGAGCGAACATTTGATGGAATTACAGAGATTATTTTGAGCTGCTTAAAAAATGACGAGCAAGTCAAAATAGCCGGTTTTGGCACTTATAAAGTGGCTAAAAGAAAGGCCCGTATAGGTCGTAATCCCAGAACTGGTGAACAGATACAAATAGCAGCATCTCAAAAAGTTAAGTTTTTGCCAGCAAAAGCTTTGAAAGAGATGTTTAATAAATAAAATCCTATAAAGCGGCCTTTGTTTAATCACAATAAATAAAGGCTGCTTTGATCCTAAGTTTAATAATTTTTGTTATTTTCCCAAACTTCTTTCCAATCGATGTTAGGTGATAATCCAAAAATTGAGTTTATGTTAGTACAGTGAAGGGCTAACGAAGGAATAGGTGATAAACAATATTCATTACTGTATATTTCGTGAAGAGGTTTTTCGAAAGGATAATGCTCATATTGGCACATCGAGATAAATTTGTCCCAATACTTCTCTACGAAAATTTTACTAGTTAAAAAAGTACATAAAGTCTCATTAATCGATCTCCAATGTCTAGTAGATCCGAGAAGAATGTTAGTATTATCGGTTTTAGTATATAGATAGGGATAGTCAACAGGACATAAAAATAATTCTCTATTCGTTTGTGACGAAATTTTTTCATATGTAAAAATCATTTCTTTAATCGAATCCACATGGTGTAAATAGTCATCCTCAACAAAATATATTAAATCTTCACAACTATTTTTAGCAATTAGTAGAGATTTATGTATGTTAGACATATTAGACATCTGATTTTCAGTAACTTTTTCATTTTTTTCGTTTATCTCTTTTATATTTTTTTTGAACTCATTTAAGTTTAGAGAGGTAATTGAATTTTTGAAATTAGATTTATTTAATTGCATTTTTAATTGATCCAAGTCTTCTTTTTGAGAATTATAATCGATAATACTGATATCAAATTTTATTTTTGGAAAAGTTTTTTGCGCTTCACGAAGTGAATTTATTATAGAATTTAAAGATCTAAAGGTATATTCAGATTTTGTTTTTTCGAATATTCTTTTTTTATTTTGAGTTAACATATTTACATTAGTACAAGATCTAAATATTACAGATAATGAAATAACTTTACGGGAAATTTTAGTTTCACCTAAAGGCAGAGTAATAGATTTTTTTCCTTGAATACTTAAATTTTCATTAAGAAATTTATTTTGTGTAGGAACATAAAAATTATTTTGATCAATTATTTCGAAGCCCAAGATTCTACAAATTTTTATAAAGATTTTTTTAAAAAAATTGTTTTTATATGTATTTTTTATTTCTTTCATTTTTTAGCTTCATTTAAAGCAAAGTCTAAACGATCTTGGCCCCAAAAAACTTTACTATTGACAACAAAAGTTGGGGCACCAAAAATACCCAAGTTATAAGCCTCGCTTGTTCTTTTTTTTAATTCATCTTTAATTTCTACATTCGCAGATTCCATAATAAAAACTTGAGGGTCTAAATCTAAGTTTTTTAGAAATTTTTCTACTATTTTATCATCATTTAAATTAATACCATCTTTCCAAATAGCGTCAAAAACTTTATCAATAAAAATTTTAATGAAATTTTTTTTTTCTGCAACTATAACACCTCGCATTAAATTCAAAGTTTTTATTGGAAAGTAATTATTAAATTTAAAAACAATATTATATTTTTCGGCCCATAATTTACAATCTTTGATCATATATTTTGCTTTAATTGGAATATCTGCATTTGCTTTTATTCCAGCTAAATTAAACAATCCACCTAAAAAAATAGGCATATACTTCATCTGAATGGAGTTTTCTTTTTCAATTTTTCTTATTTGTTTATGAGCTAAAAATGAGTAAGGACTGGCAAAATCGAAATAAAATTGAAACGATTTAATCATGAAATCCTAATTTTTTAGCATAAAAAATTCTGATCAACCAATACAGAACAATTCCAACAGGTCCAGAAAAATAAATTAAAACTAAAGGCAGAAAAATTAATTTTCTTGGAATACCATGTTTCATGGCATCTCTTGATGCCCAAGAACCTAAAAAAATATTTATTGCAATAAAATGCAACCAAAACACTAGTAAAAAACTTTCCGTTGCAAAAGCTGTATAGAGATTGTCTAAACTTAAGTATAACTCTAAAAATTCAAATAGCGATTCTTCTAATAATATAGTTTGATAAATTACGTATATGTATGCAGTTGCCAAAATTAAAGGTAAGATTATTGAATTGACTAATATTTGAGTAATTCTAGAATTTGGAATAAATATTATTAATAACCAAAAAGGTATAATACCCATAGTGGACCATATAAAAATGTTCTCAAAAGTTAAATAGCTTTGAAATTGAATTAACATATAATTTTAATTTTGTAATATAATATATTAGAAACGTGAATCCTATTAAAAATAAGAAAGATTTAGAAACAACAATTGATGAAATAAGAAATTTGGCTTATTCGTATCTGGAAAAATATAGCCCTTCCAAACAGCAATTAAAGACCTATTTAATTAAAAAATTTCTGATAAAAAATCAAAATACATCTAATAAAAAAGAAGTATTCGATTTAATTGATATTGTTATATCAACTTTAACAGACCAAAAATTAATAAATGATAAACATTATTCAGATTTAAAGAGCAAAAAATTTCTGAAAAGAGGCTATTCTTTAAATAAGATTAGATACAGCCTTATTAAAAAAGGAATTGATGAAAAATACGTAAAAGCAAGCATTTCTAAGATTAAAGAAAATGAGTCTGACCCGGACTTCTTCTCAGCAATAAAACTATGCAAGAAAAGAAGAATAGGTCCAAGCAGAGAAGAAAATAACAGATCTTTATTTTACAAAAAAGATATTTCAATTTTAGCGCGATCTGGTTTTAGTTACGAAATTTCGAAGCAAGTTTTAGAAATACCAAAAGAAGAATTTAAAAAATTTTGTAAAATGATTTAAAAAAAATTTTAAATCTTTTTCTTTTTTTTGGATAAGTAATAATTAAGCCTTTTCTCTAAAGTTTTTTTTACGTATAGAAAAAACAGTACACCAAATACAGCTACAGATATTATTATTATTGAAATCGTTTTTAACATTTACGATTAAGTATAATACTACTTTATTTTAGACTTATTTTTCTTAACAATCGGTTGAGTATTTTTTTCTTCGGGCAAGTAAGTTTGTTGGAGTACATCATCGCCAATTATATCATACGCATGCTCTCCAATTGTTTTGCCTGTGGTTTTTTTAACCACATAACTTGCTGATGTTGTGATCCCTGATTGTATAATCGAAGCGGTACTAAAGCCTGATGCAGCCGGCCCAATTAATGCCATGGGCACCATATAACATCCTGAAAGCAACACACCTGCTGTTGCTATTGTTAGCAATCTTTTTAGCATCGAATCCCCTCGAATATTTCGTTAATACTATATTTTTTTTAATTTGAAAAAAAGCTAAGAATTAAGATTATCATCAAAGTTTAACACAACTCATAGTTGCAACTTTAGCTTTAAATATTCAGTGATCCTTTTGCTATTATGGGTAAATTTCTGTAGTTTTTTTTGCCATACAAAAATTTTTCCCCACCATGTGTGGTTATTTTACCACCTGCATGTTCCAAGACCGCATGTCCTGCAGCAATGTCCCATTCAAAAGCTCTTGCCTGAGCAGCATAAATATCAGCCTCTCCAGTAGCCAAAACACAAAATTTCAACGAACTAGACATTTTAATAGTTTTTGAAACATTATATTTTTTATAAATTTCTATAACCTCCCTGGGAGTAACATCTGAATTTGTAAGACCAATTATTTCTTTGTTATTCGTTTTTTTACAATTTAAAGATGTTTTTTTTCCATCACAAATTTCAAAGGCCAAACCTTTACCGTATGAAAAAAACAACCTATTTTTTTCTGGCGCATAGACAATTCCTGCCGCAGGTTCTAGATCAATAATTAAAGCTGCATTTAGAGTATATTCATCTCTTTTTTTTATATATTCTCTTGTACCATCGATGGGATCTATTAACCAAAAATTTTGATTTTTATTTATTTCAGCGAGGTTAACTGTTTCTTCCGAAATAATAGGTATATCAGGCGTTAAGTTTGTTATTTTTTCTCTTAAAAGTCTGTCGACAGCCATATCACCGTCAGTCACAGGTGTTTTGTCTTCCTTGATAGTAATTTTGACGCCTCTGTTAGATGTTTCTTTAGCTATATTTCCTGCCTCTAGGAACGCCTCTAACAATTCTTCAACAATATTTTTTAAATTTAAATTATTCAATTTTATTAACTTTTTTTAAAATGATTTTACTACTATTTATAACCTTCTTACCAACATTTTCAAAATTAACGGTGACTTTATTGTTTATTATTGATTGAATTTGTCCTACCCCCCAACTTTCATATTTAGGGTTTATCACATAATCTCCAGGTTCATAGTCTAAAAACATTTATGGAAAAGTATCATTTTATGCATTAAAACATATAGAAAATTTGATGAATAATACATTAAAAAAATTTAATTCCTTGGGCTTTGCAAAACCTGCTAAAGAAACAAAAGTCGTAGTTGCCATGTCAGGTGGAGTAGATTCTTCAACGGTAGCTGGTCTTATGAAAAGGGAGGGTTATAAAGTAGTTGGAATAACATTAAAACTATATGATGATGCCAAATCTTCCAAAGAAGGCAGACAGTGTTGTGCGGGTCAAGATATATTAGATGCAAAAAGGGTATCACAAAAACTGAATATTGATCATAAAATTTTGTATTACCAAAAAAAATTTAAAAAAGATGTAATAGATTCTTTTGTAGATAGTTATGTAGGTGGTGAAACACCTATTCCATGCGTTCAGTGTAATCAAACAGTAAAATTTAGAGATTTATATTCTTATGCCATTGAATTAAAAGCTGATGCCTTAATTACAGGTCATTATGTTAATAGAATTCAAAAAAATGGCAATGCTGAAATGTATAGAGCTGTAGATTTAAGCAGAGATCAAAGCTATTTCCTTTTTAGCACAACCCAAGATCAGTTAAACTTTTTAAGATTTCCTTTGGGAAATATGAAAAAAAAACAGACTAGAGAAATTGCATCCGAATTAAAATTAAATGTTGCAAATAAACCTGATAGTCAAGATATATGTTTTGTACCAAATGGAGATTATGCTTCTGTAATAAAAAAATATAGACCGGAATCTTTTAAACAAGGAGACATTTTAGATATAAAAGGAAATGTAATAGGTAAACATGATGGAATAATAAATTTTACTATAGGACAACGAAAAGGAATTCGAATTGCTCATCAGGAAGCGCTTTATGTAGTAGATATTAATGCAAAAAAAAATCAAGTAATTATTGGAAACAGGGAAGCGCTGGCAATAAAGAAAATTTACTTAAAAGATATAAATCTTTTAAGCGATTTAAATAAGTATAAAAATAATTTATTTATAAAAGTCAGATCAACCGGAAGATTAATTAAAGCTAATGTAGATTTAAAAACAAATAATGCGGAAGTTAATTTAGAAGAAATTGAAAACGGAGTGTCTCCAGGACAAGCCTGTGTTTTTTATTCAAAAAATGAATTTGGGGATAAAGTTTTAGGAGGAGGCTGGATTGACAGAACAGAGAATAATTATTTATCCCCATAACTAACAGAGTCATATTGTTTATAAGTAAATCAACCAAATAGTGATTTAATTCTTTTTTTAATTAGTGTTTAATGTAACTAACTTAAGAGGCAACTCTTAACTGGCGATGTAAGGAAAGACCGAGAGGTTCAAGCTTACAGGGCAGAAAATCTCGCATAGTAGCGCTAAACATGCGAGGTGGCAGGTTCGGCGGTAGCGCATTCAACGACGAGCCAAAACTTTCGTTCACGCACCTTCGGGTGTGTGGACTGGGTTTTTTTTATTTTTCCAAAACATGAAAGTAAGCAAATAAAAGGTCACAACCCCTAAAAAATAATTCCATTCCAAAGCATGTTTAAAATGGGTGTATTCTGTAGAATTTAAAATGGGTGCAACCGAAATTGCAACAATAATTAAAACCGATACTAAAAATACTTTTATTGTAAGAATTTTCTTATTAATAAATTCATCAATTTGTTTTTTTATTTTAACTAGTTTAATAACTAGAAGTGCTTGAGCAATTATTTCAAAAATGATGAAACCCAAAAGAACAAATCTTCTTAAAAATTTGTATAAATCTGCCTCAAAGGTAATACCCAGAAATATCGAATGAATTATCAAAAACAATGCAGACCCTACACCAAAAAACACGAAATATTTATTTTGTTGGTTATTTTCAAGTTTTTGAAAAAGTTTGTTATTAGCCCTCCAGTATTGAATAAGCAGCACAGCTGTAATAATCATTCCAGGTTTAAATATGAGGTAAGTAGGGTAAGTTCTTGCAGCTCTACTTATAGATAGACTTCCATCAATATAAGGAATTGTAAAACCCGATCTACCAATTTGATCGACAACAAATATAGTGTTTTCAAAAATATGGTAATTAACAGAGATAAATAGGCAAGAATTTAAAACAATAACTGGTACTAAAAAAATCCAGATACTTAATTTTTTAATTCTATCTATTACTTCCACTCTAATCTTTATTTTCTTTTGTTTCTTTTACGCGCTCTTCTTTTTTTAGAGCCCATTTTTCTTCGGCCTCTATGCTTTTTTGGATAACCCATGTATATACTTCCTCCTTAAAATTAAAATTATATTAATTGACCTTATTCGGTGGATATAGCATTGTCTTATTTTGTTATCAAATATTTTATGGGCAAATCTACAAAAACATATTTAAAAACTGCAGCAAAAGATTATTCTAGTAGGTCTGTAAACCCTCCAGTAGTGCGCGCATCAACGATTCTGTTTAAATCAATGCAGGAGTTGAGGAAACATCAAAAAGATATAGCCAAAGAAAAAGATGTCGAACATTGGGATTATGGAAGACAAGGAACACAAACAACAGTTCAATTGCAAAAATTACTTAGAGGGTTGGAGGAAGCCCACCAAGTTTTTTTGACACCAACAGGTTTTGCGGCTGTAGCTTTGGCAATAATGAGTATATGCCGACCAGGTGACGAAATATTAATTTCGGACGGCGTGTACAGACCTACACAAAAACTTACAGACGGTCTACTTAAGGAATTTAATGTGAAAGCTGTATGGTATAATCCAAATAGTTTTGAAGATTTAAAAAATAAAATTAAAAAAAAAACTAAACTTATTTATGTTGAAAATCCTGGAAGTAATACTTTTGAAATGAATGATCTGGGAAAAATAGTTTCTATAGCAAAAAGTAAAAATATATTTACAGCTATTGATAATACTTGGGCCACAGCTTATTTTTTTAAACCATTAAAATTGGGTTTTGATATATCAATAACTTCTGCAACTAAATACTACTCTGGTCATTCAGACGTGATGGCGGGAACTGTTGCTGTAAATAAAAAAGTTTACAAGAAAGTTTGGTGGTATAATCATGTATCAGGTTATAGATTATCATCTGACGATGCTTATTTGATTATAAGAGGTTTAAGAACATTAGACTTAAGATTAGAAAAACATCAAGAAAATGCAAAAAAGATTATTAATTTTTTAAAAACTCAACGCAAAATATCTAAAATATTATATCCCTACAAAACTTCATCTAGAGAATTTAAATTGTTAAAAAAATATTATTCGGGCGCTTCGGGTTTGTTAAGCATAATAATAAAAAGCAAAAGCAAAAATTCAGTATATAGATTTGTAAATTCATTAGAATTATTCGGCATCGGTTATAGTTGGGGAGGTTTTGAAAGTCTCGCGGTATATACAGACCCTGTAGAATTGGGAACAAGACGTTATTTTAATTTAGAAAAAAATGAACACTTAGTACGTTTACACATAGGTCTTGAAGATCCAAAAGATTTAATAAATGATTTGAAAAGATCTTTAAAATTTATCAAATGATAAAAGAAAAATTTTTCCAAAATAAATTAGCATTAATTACTTTATTGTCCGCATGTGGAATTGTTGCGGTATCAATGGGCCTTCGGCAAACCTTTGGTTTATTTTCTGATTTCTTTGTAAAAGATCTGCAGTGTACAGTTACACAATTTGGTTTAGCAATAGGAATACAAATGCTTATGTGGGGAATGTTTGCTCCTATTTTTGGAGCAATGGCTGACAAGATTGGAGGAAATAAAGTTACACTAATTGCATTTTTGTTTTTTGGCCTTGGGATTTTTCTACTCTATTATGGCCCTAATACTGGAGTTTTTTTTCAAATAAATCTTGGTTTATTAGTTGGTATTGGTCTTGGCGGAACAGCAATAAGTGTTCAAATCGGGGAAGTAGGTAAGCACTTTCCAAATAAGACGAGGGGTTTAGCTATAGGTATTGTTGTTGCCACGGCCTCTATAGGATATTTTTTCTCTCCTTTATATACCAAATTCGCTCTGTCCGCTTACGGCTGGGAAAAAACACTGCAAACATTTTTATATTTTATTGTTTTTGGAATGATCGCTGGTATTTTTCTTTTACCTGCTAAGAAAAAAAATACAGTATCTATTAATAATCAAACACAAGAACAAACAATTCCTGAAGCTTTAAAGGAAGCGTTTAACCATAAAGGTTTTATACTTTTAACTTTTGGTTTTTTTGTTTGTGGATTTAATATTACTTTAGTTTCAGCTCATATACCCGGATATATACAGGAAAGAGGATTCGAAGCGTGGACAGCTTTTGCTATATTATCACTAATAGGCCTTTTTAATGTTTTTGGAACGCTAACCTTTGGATATTTATCAGGGAAATATAGTAAAAAAATATTATTAAGTATATTATATTTTTCACGCGGCGTGGTACTAATTTTATTTTTAGTTTTGCCCACCTCCACTTATGTAGCGTTGGGATTTGGGATACTATACGGTTACCTTTGGCTCTCAACTATACCTCCCACTAATGGAATTATTTCACAAGTTTTTGGAACTAAATACCTAGCAATGCTGTATGGGATTGTATTTTTTAGCCATCAAATAGGATCTTTTCTTGGAGCTTTTCTTGGAGGTTATTTTTTCGACCAGTATGGCTCATATGATTATGCGTGGTATTTATCTATAGCCTTATCTTTCTTTGCGACTGTAGTTCATTTACCTATTGATGAAAAACCTTTACCTAGGCTTGCGACAAGTTGATAGTTTATGAAAAAAATACTTATTATGGGATTACCAGGTTCAGGAAAAACCACTTTAGCATCAAAACTTGTGCCATTATTAAAAGCAAAATGGATTAATAATGACGAAGTAAGAAAAAAAGCAAATGACTGGGATTTTTCTGAAGAGGGAAGAATAAGACAGGCCAAACGGATGGCCGAGCTTGCTGAAAAACATAAGAAAGAAGGAAACTATGTTGTCGCAGATTTTATTTGTCCTACACCGAAAGCAAGAGAATTGTTTAGTGCGGACTTCTTGGTTTGGGTAGACA
>CACIWQ010000001.1 GCA_902590395.1 uncultured Pelagibacteraceae bacterium | reverse complement strand
AATATTCCTGAAGCTGAAGTGTTAACAAATAGTTCTATTTCAAATAAAGAAGACATGATTGATGCAGCAAACAAAATTTTCAACATGGGAGCAAAAAATGTGCTATTAAAAGGCGGTCATCTAAAAAAAAAAATGATTTTTGATATTTTAGTTACAAAAAAAGGAATAAAAATTTTTTCTAAGAGAAAAATAAGTACTAAAAATTCACACGGAACTGGTTGTACATTATCTTCTGCTTTAGCTACATGCTTATCACAAAAAAAAAATATATTTAAATCATGCAAAACATCTTTAAAATATGTTGACAAAGCTATGTTGTCAGCTCCAGGTTATGGAAAAGGTTTTGGACCATTAAATCATTTGGTTTCATTTAATTTAAAAAATAATCATGTCTAATGTAGCAGTTATAGGCTCTCAGTGGGGAGATGAAGGAAAAGGTAAAATAGTTGATTGGCTTTCAGAAAAAGCCGATGTGGTAATAAGATTTCAAGGTGGTCATAATGCTGGCCACACCCTTGTAGTAAATAATGTTACTTATAAATTAAAGTTACTACCCTCAGGAATAGTTAGAAAAAATAAAATTTCTATTATTGGTAATGGCGTAGTTATAGACCCTTGGGCTTTATTAGATGAAATTAAGCAACTAGAAAAACAGGGCATAAAAATCACAAATAAAAATTTATACATAGCCGAAAACGCAACTTTAATTTTACCTTTGCACAAGGAATTGGATGGAATAAGAGAAGATTCAAAAAATACGGATAAAATAGGAACAACAAGACGGGGAATAGGACCAGCTTACGAAGATAAAGTAGGGAGAAGGGCAATTAGAGTGATGGATCTTGCTAATAAGGATAATTTGTCAAAAAGAATAGATATGTTGTTGTTTCATCATAACTCCATAAGAAAAAGTTTAGGAAAAAAAAAAATAGATAAAAAAAAAATTATTAGAGATCTAGAAAAAATTTCTAAAAATATTCTTAAATATTCAAAACCAGTTTGGAAAAAAATAGAAGAATTTAAAAAAAAAAGAAAAAAATTACTTTTTGAAGGTGCTCAAGGTATTCTTTTGGATATTGATCATGGCACCTATCCATTTGTGACTTCTTCAAATACTGTTGCGGGATCAGCTTTCGCAGGTACAGGATGTGGACCTGGTACAATAAATTATGTTCTTGGTATAGTTAAAGCTTACACGACTAGAGTTGGAGAGGGCCCATTTCCAACAGAGTTAAAAAATGAAATTGGAAACAAAATTGGAATAAGAGGCAAAGAATTTGGCACTGTCACTAATCGAAAAAGAAGGTGCGGTTGGTTTGATGCTGTGCTAGTTAAGCAGTCTTGTTTTATATCTGGAATAAATGGAATTGCTCTTACAAAAATTGATGTTTTAGACCAAATCAAAGATATATATGTGTGCGTTGGTTACAAGCTAGGAAGAAAAAAAATAGATTATCTGCCAAGTGCTTTAAAAGATCAATTTAGAGTAAGACCAATTTATAAAAGGTTTAATGGATGGATGAAGACAACAAAAGGAATAAAAAAATGGAAGGACCTTCCAGAAAATGCCAAAAAATACGTTAGTTTTATAAAGAGATATTGCGGTGTAAAAATATCTAGTATTTCAACCAGCCCAAAAAGGGAAGATACAATACTTTTAGAAAATCCTTTAAAAAAGTAAATTAGTTTTTAGGAAGTAAATTATTCGATTTAGCAGCATTAAGCATTGCTTTTTGTAATTTTTCAAAAGCTTTAGTTTCAATTTGTCTTATTCTCTCTCTGCTAATTTTATATTTTTTACTTAAGTCTTCAAGTGTAGAAGCGTTTTCTGAAAGTCTACGAGCAACTAATATATCTTTTTCTCTTTGATTTAAAATACTCATAGAATTGTCCATTAATTTCTTTCTTTCATTGTATTCTTGAGTTTTAGATAGTTTAAGTTCTTGATCAAGACTGTCATCTACTATCCAATCTTGCCATTCAGATCCGTCTTCATCTTTTATTGGAGCATTTAAAGATTTTTCTTTTCCATGAAGCCTTCTATTCATTGAAATAACTTCTTCTTTTTTAACATTTAATCTTTTGGATATTTCATTTACATGTTCAGGATCTAAATCTCCAGTATTTGCTGCAGATAACTGATTTTTAATTTTTTTTAAATTAAAAAAAAGTTTTTTCTGTGCACTAGTTGTTCCCATTTTTACTAAGCTCCAAGATCTTAAAATATATTCCTGCATAGAAGCTTTTATCCACCACATTGCATAAGTAGCTAAACGGAAACCTTTTTCCGGATCAAATTTTTTTACTGCTTGCATCAAACCTATGTTACCTTCTGAAACCAATTCGCTTACTGGTAATCCATATCCCCTATAACCCATCGCAATTTTTGCAACTAATCTTAAATGACTAGTAACTAATTTTTGTGCAGATTTTAAATCTCCTCTTTCTCGCCAGCTTCTTGCAAGCATGTACTCTTCTTCACTTGTTAGCATGGGAAATTTTTTAATCTGAGCAAGATAGCTTGTAAGACTGCCCTCTGCAGCTATTGATGGTAAATTTATGTTAGCAGTCTTTGTATTCATTATTTCAAGGGATATGTATTATTAAATTAAGGCAAATACAAGGTAGCTAAAAGCTAGCTTTTCTAAGACTTTTAACTAGTTTATCAAAATCTTTTGGTCTTTCAGCTTCGAAGAAAATTTCTTTTTTTGTACCGGGGTGTATAAAACCCAAATTTTTGGCATGTAAGGCTTGTCTATTAAAATTATTTATTTTCTTTTCAACTTCTATGTCAATTTTTTTAAATTTTCTTTTCGATTTTCCGTAAGATTTATCTCCCAAAATAGGGTTGCCTTTAAAATTCATATGTACTCTTATTTGGTGAGTTCTCCCTGTTTCTAATGAACATTCCAAGAGACTTATCTTTGGCAAATTTATATTTTGAAAAACTTCTAAAGTTTTATAATTTGTAACTGCTCTTTTCCCTTTGTCTTTTCTAACTGCCATTAGTTGTCTATTTTTTATACTTCTAGAAATTTTTTCATCGATCTTTCCATTTTTAGGTTTTGGCATTCCCCAAACTAAAGCCTCATAAGTTCTTTTAATTGAATGTTCTGAAAATTGTTTTGATAAATTTATATGGGCAATATCATTTTTTGCTACAACTATTACACCACTGGTATCTTTATCAATTCTATGGACTATACCTGGCCTCAGCTTGCCCCCAATACTAGAAAGTCTATTTTTGTACATATACAATAAACCATTAACTATAGTATTTTCAAAATTTCCAGCACCTGGATGAACTACTGAACCCGGCGATTTGTTAATAACTATTATATCTTTATCATCGTACAATATATTTAAATTCATTTTTTGTGGTTTAATAAAAGTTTCTTTTGGAGCTGGAAAATTTATTTCAATCATGTCATTTTCTTTAATCTTTTTAGAAGATTCAAGAATCAAGCAATTGTTCAATTTAACATATCCTTCATTGATTAAATTTTGGATTCTGGTTCTGCTTAATTTGCTCAATTGTTGCTGCAAAAATTTATCTATACGATGATCCTGATAATCTTTTGAAACAGTTACATTAATTATTTTTTTTTCCATAAATTATTCTATATAATGTATAAGCAAAGATCTAAAGCGCTCGTAGCTCAATTGGATAGAGCGTCTGGCTTCGGACCAGAAGGTTGAGGGTTCAACTCCTTCCGGGCGCGCCAATTAAATTATCCATTCTTTAAACATTCCTTGGTTGTCGATAACATATTTAGGAAAAGTTTCATCTATTGCAATTCTTTTATATTGGAAATTTCTATCAAATAAATCTTGATTATTTTTTATTCTATTTGCTATTTTTTTTTCATCAATAAATTCTTCTTTAAAGTATTCTTGATGTGAATAAACCTTTATTTTATTTGAAATTTCTTTTGGTTTTTTTAAAAAACTGAAATGCCAACCGCCGTCAAAAATTAACTGCGGTTCTTTCGGTTTATAAAACTTCCAAAAAGGTCTTTTTTTGGTTTTAATATTTCTTAGCCACTGTGGAGATTTTAAATATTTTTTTTGACAAATTTTTGTACCCATCCAATGTTTATCGGTAACATTTAGCAGATTAAGTTTTGATTGAAAATTTTTCTGTATAAAACATGCATATTTATTTTCAACTTTAAATTCTGATATTTTATTTGGATTAGGAATTTCATCAATATCTGAAATCATTATCAAATCATTATCGTTACATTGACCAAATCCCTTTGCTAATGAATTTCTTTGATGTTGATCACGCCAATGATTTGGTGTCCAATTTTTTTTTTTCGATTTTACGCTTATTGGAATATCATCAACTATTAAATATTTAATTTTATTTTTAAATTTAGGAAAATTTTTATAATCAAAATTTAATTTTTTTTTGTTCCCAGCATGGTCTCTCGTACCTTCTGCTATGATGAATTCATCTACATAATCATTTAAAGTATTTAGTCTAAGATCTAGTATGAGATCTTCGTCAAAATACATGCAGCAATCATATAATTTCATTTATAATTATTCTCCCATATTTATGAGAGTTCCCTTTTTTCTTGCTCCATAAAAAGCTAAATAAAATATAAAAACAGCAGAAGCAAAATAAAGTAAATTTAATTTTAACGCTGATATTATATTAGCGTAATTCACAACATTGTTTAATAGAATAGATCTGACTTCTTCAAATATATAAACCAAAGGTAGGGCTTTAGCTAATACCTGCAACCAATCAGGTAAAATTGAAAGAGGATAATAGACACAACCTAATGGAGCCAAAAGAAAGAGCGATGACCAAGCTATATTTTCAAAAGCAGGACCATATCTAAGAAGGCCAGATGTAACCAATAAACCTAAAGTTATTCCAAAAAAATATAAACTTAAAAAAAGTAAGATTAGCGAAGGACCCAAAATGAACAAATTTACACCAAAAAAAGGAGCGGCAATTAAAATTGCCGGAATTATTCCTATTAATGTTCTAAATAAAGCGGTTACTGTAAGTGCTGTAATTATTTCACTCACTCTTAAAGGAGCTACAAATAAATTAGTAAAATTTCTGCTCCAAATTTCTTCGAGAAAAAGCATATTAAAGCTAATACTTGACCTGAATAAAAAATCGTAAAGTATAGCAGCGCTTAAAATGATTCCGACAGTATGACTGTAGTAGTCACTATATAATGTGAAAAATTTTGAAATAAATCCCCAAAGAACTATTTGAATCGTGGGCCAATAGATTAAATCCAGGATCCTTGGAACTGAACTTCTAATTAAATACATATGACGTAAAAATAAAGCGTACATTCTATGAAATTTCATACTATCCTCTAACTATTTTTAGAAACACTTCTTCTAAATTTTTTCTTCCATGTTTATTAATTAAATCTATACTTTTTCCTTTATCAATAATTTTACCGTTTTTCATCATCATGACTTCGTGGCACAATCTTTCAACCTCATCCATATTGTGTGAGGCTAGTAAAATTGTTGCCTTTTTATTAGATGCGTATTCTTCAATATAAGCTCTAATGTAATCGCCAACATCTGGATCTAGGCTAGCAGTTGGCTCGTCCAAAAGAAGTATTTCAGGTTCGTTAACCAAAGCCTTTGCTAAAGACACTCTATTTTTTTGACCAGAAGACAGCTCGCCAGTTTTTCTGGATCGAAAATCTTTCAAATTTAATTTTTCCATCAAATCATCAATTTTATTCTGTAGATTATTTACACCGTACAATCTTCCATAAACCTTCAGATTTTCTTCTACCGTAAGCTTTTTTGGAAGTTCAATATATGGAGATATAAAGTTCATTTTTTTTAATAAATTTGTTCTATTTTTTTCAATATTTTTGCCATCTATAACAACACTCCCAGTGCTAGGTTTTATTAGACCTAATAACATTCCAATGGTAGTAGATTTACCACAGCCATTTGGCCCAAGAAGCCCAACTATTTTACTTTTATTAATTTTGAAATTTATATTTTCAACGGCTAAAGTATTACCAAACATTTTTGTTAAATTATTAACTTCGATCATTTTTTTGAAGCTTTTTTAAGCCTGTCGTTAATAGCCTGACCAATACCTCTATTAGGTATTTTTATGACAGCAATCGATTTATATTTTGCTTTTTTTATTTTTCGCATAGTTCTGTATAAGTTATTAGCGGCTTCATGCAAGCTGCCATTTTTACTCAGGTTGAAATAATTTTTTGTATTTCTAAATTTTTTACCTAAACAAATGAAAGCTTGATTTTTTTGTGGATATTTTTTATTCATTTTTACTGGTATTCCAGGAGAATAGTGTAATTTTAATTGTCCGGGAGATTTAATTATTTTTATGCCTTTTCTGTTTTTAATTTTTTTACTAAGAGCTTTTTGAATTTTTTCTTTAGAAATAATCCCAGGTCTTAAAATAGATGGTTTGGTTGTTAAATCTATTATAGTGGATTCTAATCCAAAGCGGCACTTACCTCCATCTAATATAAATTTAATTTTATTACCAAATTCATCAGCTACATCTTCTGCTGAAGTTGGGCTAAGTTTTGAAGCAATATTTGCACTAGGCGCAGCTAGAGGCACATTTACTATTTTTAGTAAGCTTCTCGCTATTTTATTTTTAGGAAACCTGACGGCAATAGTTTTCTTACCTGCAATTGCCATTTTTGAAATTTTTGACTTCTTTTTTTTATTTAATATAAAAGTAATTGGACCTGGACAAAAAGCTTTATAAAGCCTTATAAAATCCTTGTTTAATATAACTTCATTTTTTAATTTTTTTAAATCTCTAAAATGAATTATTAAAGGATTGAAATTTGGTCTTTTTTTTAATCTAAATATTTTTTTTACTGATTTATTAGAATATGCATTTCCAGCTAAACCGTAAACAGTTTCAGTCGGCATACCAATAACATTATTATTTTCTATGTTTTTTTTTGCCTTTTTTAAATTTGTTAAATTTGCTTCATATATATTTGAATAGATATTTTTCATAAATTAATTAGTATAAGGATATATTATGAAATTAAAAAATATTCCAGCTGATATAAGAGCTAAATCGATAAAAGAAGCACAAAATGAAATAAAAGAATTAATTGCAAATCTAGAAAACAACGAAACTAATCTTGAAGATTCCATGGAAAAATACAATAGAATGCTTCAATTGAATTACTATATTCACGAAAAATTTAAAAAAAAGGCTAACGAGATTAAAAAAGTTAAAATAAACAAGAGTGGAAAATTTTCAATAGAAGACTAAAAAAACAAATGTCACATTTTTCATCTAAATTAAACAAGATTGCAAAAAAGACAGACAAATACTTAAAAAGTTTTTTCTCAAAGCAAGAGGGAAATTCATATTTAGTTAAAGTTATGAAATATGGTGTTTTTTCTGGGGGCAAGAGATTTAGATCGGCGATTGTTGTTAATACCGGAAAAATATTCAAAATAAATTATAAAGATTTAATTATGGTTGGAGCTGCCATCGAATGTATACATTCATATTCTCTTATACATGATGATTTGCCCTCCATGGATAATGACGACTTAAGGAGAGGTAAACTTTCAACACACAAAAAATTTAATGAATTTACAGCAATTTTAGCAGGAAATTCTTTGCTAACTCTAGCTTTTGAAATTTTATCTAGCAACGATCTAAAGTTATCAAAAAAAATAAAAACTGAATTAATTAAGAAATTGTCTAACTATTCAGGTCATTCGGGTCTAGCGGGTGGCCAATATTCTGATTTAACTTTTGAAAAAAAGAAAATTTCAAAAAAAAATGTTATAGAAATGCAAAAGAAAAAAACAGGCAAATTGTTTGGTTTTTGTTGTGAAAGTATTGGTATTATAAAAGGCATAAACATTCCAAAAAGAAAAAGATTAAAAAATATCGGGGTAAACATAGGACTGTTATTTCAAATAATAGACGATTTAATTGACTATAAAGGCGACAGCGCAATTGTAGGGAAACCAACGAAAAGAGACAAAAAGAAAGGTAAGGCAACCCTTATAAATTTATTAGGCTACAAAAAAACATTACTTTTTGCACAAAATCTTAAAAAAAAAATAGATCAACAAATTAAAAAATACGGCATTCAAGCTAAAGACTTATTAGACTCGGTTGAGTTTATAATTGATAGAAAGTTTTAGATTTTAACCACATTGAGCTCTATTCAGTAAATAGTGGTCTAATAACACGCAAGCCATCATTGCTTCACCGATAGGTACCGCCCGAATTCCCACACAAGGGTCATGTCTACCTTTAACTGAAATTTTTGTGTTTTTTCTTTTTTTATCTATAGTTTCTCTGCTGCTTAAAATGGATGATGTGGGCTTAACAGCAAAAGAAGCCACAATTTCTTGACCAGAAGATATGCCTCCTAATATTCCTCCAGCATTATTTGATTTAAACTTTATCTTGCCTTTGAAATTTCTAATTTCATCAGAATTTTCTTCACCACTTAAAAAAGCTGCACCCATACCAGCACCAATATTTACACCTTTGACAGCATTAATACTCATTAACGAAGCAGCGAGATCTGAGTCTAGTTTTGAATAAATGGGAGCTCCTAGGCCAGCTGGTATTCCATTTGCTCTCAACTCAATTATAGCTCCACACGAAGTTCCTGCTTTTCTTATTGCCAGTAAATATTTTTCCCAAAGTTTAATTGATTTTTTATCGGGACAAAAAAATGGATTTTTATTTATTTCTTTTGCTTTCCAATTATTTTTATTACAACCAAGTATACCTAGCTGAACAACACCTCCAACTACACTAAATTTTTTTCCTAAAAAACTCTTCAAAACAATTTTTGCAATAGCTCCAGCAGCAACTCTAGAAGCTGTCTCCCTAGCAGACTGTCTTCCACCACCTCGATAATCTCTTATTCCATATTTTAAAAGGTAAGTATAATCTGCATGACCGGGTCTAAACTTATTTTTGATTGTTTCGTAATCTCTAGATTTTGCATCTTTATTATAAATAATCATTGAAATAGGAGAACCGGAAGTTTTACCCTCAAAAACACCAGACAAAATTTCCACTCTGTCATATTCTTTTCTTTGAGAGGTAAATTTTGACTTTCCGGGACGTCTTCTATCCATATCTATCTGTATGTCTTTTTCGGATAAAGCAATATTAGGTGGGCAGCCGTCCACAACACATCCAATTGCCGGACCATGAGATTCTCCCCATGTTGTAAACCGAAATAACTTTCCAAATGTATTAAATGACATTAGATTATATTATATAGAATATTTTGACTATTTTATGAATCAAAAAAACTCATTAGGCCTGAACTCTTGCTTTATGGATTTAGACGATCCATTGGAATTATTTAAGATATGGATGTCTGAGGCTGAAAAAAAGGAGATTAATGATCCAAATGCTCTATCTTTAGCCACATCCAACAGAAAAAACGAACCAAGTGTAAGGATGATTCTTTTAAAAGGGCTAAGTCAAGAAGGATTCGATTTTTATACAAATCTGAACAGCCCAAAAAGCGATGATCTAAAAAAAAATCCAAAAGCATCTATGTGTTTTCACTGGAAGAGTCTTCAAAGGCAGGTGAGAGTTTCAGGTAGCGTTACTCAAATTAATGATAAAGAAGCGGATGTATATTTTAATAGTAGACCATACGAAAGTAGAATTGGTGCCTGGGCTTCTGACCAATCAAAAATTATGAACAAAAGAGAAGAGTTGTTAAAAAAAATTGATGAATTAAAAAAAAAATACCAAGAAAATAATAAAATGCCTAGACCTCAAAATTGGTCTGGGTGGCGGTTGAAGCCATCTTCTTTTGAATTTTGGTTAGGAGACAAATATAGAATTCACGAAAGATTAAGATATAATAAAGTTTTAAACAGATGGAAAAAAGAAATTCTTTATCCTTAAAAAGATCTATTAAGACTAAATTCTGTCAAATTTTGTAAAATCTCTTTCTCTTTACTATATTGAAATATTCCTAGGGCGTCATGGGAAACGTTAACAAAATATTCAGCTCTTTTGAAGCTTGCTTGGATTGCTTTATATTTATTTATCAAAGCTAAAGTTTCACTAAAATCATCTTCATTTCTTTTATTTTTTTTAAATATTTCTTTAAGAAAATTTCTTTCTTCGTTATTTCCTCTTTGAAAGATAATAATTAAAGGTAGTGTAGTTTTTCCTTCATAAAAATCTTTGCCAATTTCTTTTCCAAAAATTGTTTTGGAGGAAAGGTAGTCCAATGCATCATCAGCTATTTGAAAGGCCAAACCAAGATTTTTTCCGTAAGATTCCAAGGCATCTTTTTCTTTTTTACTTTTATTACCTAAACAAGCGCCAACTCTGGTAGCAGCAGCGAATAATGTAGCTGTTTTCATATTTATGATATTAAAATAAGTTTCTTCTAACAGATCTACTTCTCCTTTATGCTCTAACTGCAAGACTTCACCCTGAGCTATTCTTGATGAAGTCGAAGACAATAATTTTAATATTTCATCTGATCCATCTTCAACCATCATTTCAAAACAACGACTAAAGAGATAATCTCCAACTAAAATAGAAGATTGGTTTCCCCAAACTGAATTTGCAGTTTTAACTCCTCTTCGAAGCTTACTATTATCAATTACATCGTCGTGCAATAAAGTCGCGTTATGAATTAACTCAATGCAGGCTGCTAGATTTACATCTCTATTTCCATCTTTATATCCGCATAATTTGGCTGACGCTAATGTTAGCAAGGGCCTGATTCTTTTTCCGCCAGATTTAACGTGATAATCTGTCATTTTGTGAATAAGATTTATTTCGCTGGCTAGCTTATATTTTATTCTCTGGCTAACATCGTCTAATTTACTTCCAATAAGATTTTTCAACCTTAAATAGGAATTATCTATTTCTTTTTTTAAAGGTATTACAGTTCCCATGTAAATAATTATAGCTTTTATTTTGCATAAAAAAAAAGTCTTTTAGTTCACTAATGACGCACCTTCAGAATTACAACCTAAGGTAGCTTTAAAACTTTACTTAAACTTTCAAAGGTTCTAAAAACTATGATAATTAGAATATATATCAGCAAATGTTTTCAATTTTTAAAATTTTTAAAAAGAAAAAGTTAGTTCCTCATATCAGATTATCAGGAATCATCGGTTCAGTTGGAAGGTTTAAACAGGGCATAAGTTTTGCTGGGCAGCAAGAAATTATTGATAAGGCTTTTTCTATTAAAAAAGCTTTAGCAATTGCAGTTTCTATAAACTCACCAGGAGGATCGCCGGTTCAATCACACCTTATATATAGTTACATAAAAAAAATGGCTAAAAAGAATAATAAAAAAGTTTTAGTTTTTGCAGAAGATGTAGCGGCTTCAGGTGGATATCTAATAGCTTGTGCAGGAGACGAAATTTATGCAAATTCCAGTTCAATAGTAGGTTCAATTGGCGTAATTTCTGCGTCTTTTGGATTTCAGGATGCTATTAAAAAAATTGGAGTAGAAAGAAGAGTTTATACCGCGGGCAAAAATAAAAGTACCCTTGACCCTTTTAAAGAAGAAAAAGAAGAGGATATTCAAAGATTAAAAAAAATACAGCTAGAATTGCATTCGGATTTTATTAATGTTGTTAAAACTAGCAGAGGTTCAAAGCTTATAGATACTGAAAAAAATAATACTTTTACGGGAGAGTTCTGGTCAGGATCAACTTCTTTAAAATTAGGGTTAATAGATGGGATTGGTAATGCTGAACAAATTTTGAGAGAAAAATTTGGCGAAGATGTTGTAATTAAAAAACTTGAGAAACCAAAAAGTTTTATAGCCAAGAAATTATCAACATCATTTGATAATCAAATTGATAGTATTGCAAATGTTTTAGAGGAAAGAGCTGAATGGCAAAAATTTGGTTTATAAATGCCTAAAAAAATTAAAGAAAAGAAAAAAAAAGGAAAACCCACTCCAGTTAGTTTTCAAGATACAATATTAAATTTACAAAAGTTTTGGGGAAAGTATGGCTGTATCATTTTACAACCTTATGACATGGAAGTTGGAGCGGGAACATTTCATCCAGCAACAACTTTGCGTTCTCTGGGCCCAAATCCTTGGAAGGCTGCCTATGTACAGCCTTCGAGACGTCCTACAGATGGAAGGTATGGTAAAAATCCAAATCGCTTGCAGCACTATTACCAATTTCAAGTTATTATCAAACCTTCACCTAACGATATAAAAAAAACTTTTTTAAAAAGTCTTGCGGCAATAGGAATAAACCATAATGAGCACGATATTAGATTTGTAGAAGATGATTGGGAAAGTCCAACACTCGGTGCAGCAGGGCGCGGGTGGGAAGTTTGGTGTGATGGAATGGAAATAACTCAGTTCACATATTTCCAGCAAATGACCGGAATTGAATGCAAACCGGTTTCGGTTGAACTTACATACGGATTAGAAAGAATATGTATGTTTACTCAAGGAAAAAATAATGTTTTTGAATTAATTTGGAACAACGAGGGAGTAAAATATAAAGAAGTTTTTTATCAAGCTGAAAAAGAATTTTCTGCTTATAATTTTGAATTTGCCAATACAGAAAAATTATTAAAAAACTTTGAAATAGCAGAGTCAGAATGCAAATCATTGTTAGAAAAAAAATTACCACTACCAGCATATGACCAATGTTTAAAGGCTAGTCATATTTTTAATCTTTTAGATGCACGTGGAGTTATTGGAGTTGCTCAAAGAACTGAATATATTTCTAGGATAAGAGAGTTAGCCAAAGGATCGGGACAAAGTTGGTTAGAAAGTCAAAAATAAAAAATGGCCGAATTATTTATAGAACTTTTCAGTGAAGAAATTCCAGCAAAGCTCCAAATCCACGCAAGAACAGCAATTAAACAAATGCTCGAAGACAGTTTGCGTAAAAAAGAAATAAATTTTAAATCCAGCAACTCATTTTCCACTCCAAAAAGACTAGTATTTGTTATAGACGGAATTCCTGAGAAAATTGAACAAAAAAAAAAGATTATAAAAGGGCCAAAAGTTGGTGCCCCACAAGCAGCTCTAGATGGCTTTGTAAAATCAAATAATTTAAGCAAGTTGGACGTTTATAAAAAAATTATAGAAAAGGGAGAGTTTTATTTTGCCGAAACAAAACCAAAAACAATAAATATTTTAAATGAATTTCAAACGATTTTGCCCGATACGCTAAATAACTATTCATGGAAAAAATCAATGAGATGGTCAAATTATGATTTGACATGGGCTCGTCCATTAAAATCTATAATTGCACTATTAAATAACAAAGTAATAAATTTTGATTTTTTTCACTTGAAAAGTGGAAACTTGACAATTATCGACGGAGAAAAAGAAGATAAAGAAAAAAAAGTAAACAGTTTTAAGTCTTATTTAAAAATTTTAGAATATGAAAACATCATTTTAGATCATGAAAAGAGAAAAAATATAATCATTAAAAAAATAAATAACATTTGCAGCATTAGAAAATTGCAAAATAATATAAATACTAATCTAGTAAATGAAGTTGTTAATTTGGTAGAAAACCCCAATGTGATTTTATGCAAATTTGACGAGGCTTACTTGGAAGTTCCGCATGAAATTTTAATTGTTACAATGCAACAACATCAGAAATACTTTCCGCTTTTTGATAGCAAAAATGAATTAACCAATCTATTTCTTTTGGTTTCAAATTTACCAGATGTAAAAGGCTATATTAAAACTGGAAATCAAAGAGTCATTGAAGCAAGATTATCCGATGCTAAATTTTTTTGGGAAAAAAACAGAACTCAAAATTTAGTAAAACAAATAACTAAACTAAAATCACTATCTTTTTTCAATCAACTGGGAACGTATTATGATAGGACGCAAAGATTAAGAAAACTTTCATCTTTAATTTCAGATCAATTAAATTTAAGCAAAGAAAAAGTCGAAATAGCATCTTCAATTTGCAAAGCTGATTTGGTTTCAGATCTCGTAGGGGAATATCCTGAGCTACAAGGAGTTATGGGAAAATATTTTGCAAAAGTGCAGGGATTTTCAGATGATATTTCTTTGGCCATCAGTGACCATTATCTTCCAACAGGTATCGACAGTGAAGTTGCAAAAAAACCAATTAGTATTGCAGTAGCTCTAATTGATAAAATTGACATTCTGGTAGGTTTTTTTGGAATAAACGAAAAACCAACCAGTTCAAAAGACCCATTTGCATTGAGAAGAACAGCAATCGGGTTGATTAGAACAATTACTGAAAATAATTTGAGCATTAAACTAAAAGATTTAATAAGTTATTCTATTGTTCTGTATGGTGAGCAAAATGTAAAATTTTCAAACAGCCTTACATTTAAGGATGTTCTTACCTTTTTAAAAGAAAGATTTAAAAATTTACTTAAAGATAAAAAAATAAGAAATGATATAATTGACGCTGTTGAGTCCTCTAATACAGGAGATAATTTCTTAACATTGTACAAAAAATGTCTAGTTTTGAACAAAAATATTTCAAAAGATGTATGTAAAAACATAATTGGAACATATAAAAGAGCTTCAAATATTGTAAATCAAGAGTCAAAAAACGAAAAAGCAAATATTATGGGTCAACCAGATTCGATTTTATTTAAAAAAGACGAAGAAAAACATTTATTTGATAAAATAAATGAAATTAGAAAATATTTTTTAAGTACAAAAAGCCAAGAAAGATATGACGAAACGTTAAAAATATTAGCAGATGCAAAGCTTACTACAGATAATTTTTTCGATAATGTAATTGTTAATGATGAAAATTTGGATATTAAAAAAAACCGTCTAGAATTACTTCAAATGTTTTGCAAGACCTATAATAATTTTATAGATTTTTCTAAAATGGAAGGCGCATAAATGGAAAAATTAGTATTTAGATTTAATAATAAAACTTCCAATAATATTTCTCACAACAAAGAAATTCTCGGAGGAAAAGGAGCTAACCTGGCTCAAATGGCTAAATTAGGATTGCCGGTTCCACCTGGATTTACAATTTCAACGAAAGCGTGCGAATATTATTTTAGGAACAATAATAAAATACCAAAGCAGATAGTTTCACAAACAAACAAAGAAATTAAAGTAATTGAAAAAATATCAAAAAAAAAATTTGGAGATTTGTCCAACCCTTTATTGGTTTCTGTTAGGTCGGGAGCAAGAGTTTCAATGCCAGGTATGATGGATACAATTTTAAATTTAGGTTTAAATGATAAAACGGTTATTGCCTTAAAAAATAAAACTTCCAATGGTCGTTTTGCTAAAGATAGCTATAGAAGATTTATTCAAATGTATAGCAATGTGGTTCTCGGAATCCAATCATATTTATTTGAAGAGTTAATAGAAAATTACAAACTTACCAAGGGAGTTATACAAGATACAGAATTAGAAGAGAAAGATTGGGACGGGTTAATACAAAATTTTAAAGATCTTGTTAAAGAAAAAACTAAAAAAGATTTTCCCCAAGATGTAAACAAGCAGCTGTGGGGAGCAATTAGCGCTGTATTTTTGTCCTGGAATAGTAAAAGGGCCAAAACATACAGAAAAATAAATTATATACCTGATCATTGGGGTACCGCTGTGAATGTTCAAGCTATGGTATTTGGTAATATGGGTAAGGATTGTGCAACGGGAGTAGGTTTTACAAGAGATCCATCAACAGGATTAAAAAAAATGTTTGGAGAATATTTGATTAATGCACAAGGGGAGGATGTGGTTGCAGGAACTAGAACTCCACAAAATTTAGTTAATATGAATAAATCTATGCCAAGCATTTTTCAGCAATTAAAAAAATTTTTTAATCAATTGGAAAAAAAATATAGAGATATGCAAGATATTGAGTTTACTGTTGAAAACAATAAATTATGGATGCTTCAGACAAGGTCTGGAAAAAGAACTGCAAAAGCCGCAATAAAGATTGCGGTTGACATGGTGCAAGAGAAATTAATATCAAAAAAGGAGGCTATTTTAAGAGTAGATCCAAACACTTTAGATACCTTGCTGCATCCCACGTTGGACGAAAAAGCAGAAAAAAAAATAATAGCATCTGGTTTACCAGCATCTCCGGGTGCAGCCAGTGGTAAAGTTACTTTTTCTGCCGATGAAGCAGAAAGATTAAAAGAACAAATGCAGGATACCATATTAGTTAGAATTGAAACTTCCCCAGAGGATATCAATGGAATGCATGCGGCAAAGGGAATACTTACAGCAAGAGGAGGAATGACTAGCCATGCTGCTGTCGTTGCTAGAGGCATGGGCAAACCATGTGTTTCAGGATCAAGTGAAATTAAAATTGATTACGAAAATAAGCAATTCAAATCTGGTAATTTTGAAATAAAAGAAGGAGAAGTTATTACTATAGATGGTGGCAGTGGGAAAGTAATGCAGGGGCAAGTGCCTACTGTTAAACCAGATATATCTGGAGATTTCTCAAAATTAATGAAATGGGCTGACCAGTACAGAAAATTAAAAGTTAGAACTAATTCAGAAACACCAGTTGATACTAAAACTGCAAGAGATTTTGGAGCAGAAGGAATTGGTCTATGCAGAACAGAACATATGTTTTTTGATGAAAAAAGAATTATTTCTGTAAGGCAAATGATATTGTCTAAAACAGCCGAAGATAGGAAGACTGCTTTAGCGAAACTTCTACCTTATCAAAAAAGTGATTTTTTTGAAATTTTTAAAATAATGAATGGTTTGCCAGTTACGGTTAGACTTTTAGATCCTCCGCTACATGAATTCTTGCCAAAAACAGATAAGGATGTGGATGATATTGCTAAAGAATTAAATATTAGTCATCAGGATATAAAATCGAGAATTATTGAACTTCACGAACAAAATCCTATGTTAGGACACAGAGGATGCAGATTAGGTATTTCTTTTCCAGAAATTTATCAAATGCAATGCCAGGCTATTTTTGAAGCTTTGGCACAATGTAAAAGAAAAAAAATTAAGTTAGTTGTGCCAGAAATTATGGTGCCTTTAGTTTCCACGGCGGCAGAAATACAAATACTTAGAAATTTAGTAGACAAAACAGCAGATAAAATTCAAAAAACGCACTCTATAAAAATAAAGTATTACGTGGGGACTATGATTGAATTACCTAGAGCAGCCTTAAGAGCAAATGACATTGCAAAGTTTGCTGATTTCTTTAGTTTTGGAACTAATGATTTAACCCAAACTACTTTCGGGATCAGCAGAGACGATTCTGGAAAATTTTTAAACGATTATGTTGAAAATAAAATTTTTAATAAAGATCCTTTCGTAAGTATTGATGAGAGAGGAGTAGGTGAATTGATAAAAATTGCAACAGAACGGGGCAGAAAACAAAAAAGATCTTTAAAACTGGGTATTTGTGGAGAGCATGGCGGAGATCCATCTAGTGTAGAGTTCTGTGAAAGAGCTAAACTAAACTATGTTTCTTGTTCACCATACAGAGTACCAATTGCTAGATTAGCTGCTGCACAGGCATATTTGAAGAAAAAAAAATAAATAGAAGTATTTAAATTACTGAACAGTTTTATTTTCTTGAAAATCTAAGAGATTAAAATTTATAATTTCACTTAATGTTTTAGCTTTATCTTCAATTTTTACCGTTTCAACCAATTTTTGTTTTTCCTCAACAGAAAAAGGGCTAATCATAGCAACTGTACTTACTAATAAGTCTAAATTCAGTTTTTCCAATTCCTTATAGTCAATTGGGTAACCAATTTTTTGAAAGTAATTTTTTATAGTATTCATTAAATTTTTTTTATTATAATTTATATCCTGATTTTTTTTTTCGTCTAAATCATCTAAAAATTCAGAATAATCAACCTCAAAATTACGATAAAGTTTAACTTCTTCAAGTTCTTTTTTTATTCTAAATCTAATTATACCAGATAGACTTATTATAAATCGCTTATCGGTAGTTTCATTGAAACTTGTAATTCTGCCCAAGCATCCGATTTTATAAACTTCGGGTGTTGTGTCTTTCTTATTTCTTGGTTGCACCATTCCAAACATTCTATTTTCCTTCATGCAGTCATTAACCAATTGTATATATCGATCTTCAAATATATTTAAAGGCAAAATAGTTCTTGGAAAAAATATTGCATTTGACAAAGGAAAAACTGCAATTTTGCTAGGAAAATTATTTTTTTTCATTTTATATTTCTAATTTAAAATTAATAGCTGGAGAACTGTGAGTAATTTGACCTACTGATATTCTCTTAACTCCGGTAGATGCAATTTTTCTTACATTTTTTAAATTAATACCTCCAGAAGCTTCAGTTTCGTAAAGTTTATTTGATAGCTTAACTGCTTTTCTGAGATTTTTCGGATTCATATTATCAAATAATATCCTATTAAATTTTAAACCTAAAATTTTTTTCAGCTGGTTTAAATTGTCTACCTCGACTGTAATTTTTTTACCTTTTTTACTTTTTATGGCTCTCTTAACTAATTTTCGAATATTTTCTTCTATAGCGATGTGATTATCTTTAATTAAAATTTCATCACTTAAGTTAAACCTGTGGTTAATTCCCCCTCCTAGTCTAACACCATATTTTTGTATCGATCTTAAATTTGGTAAAGTTTTTCTTGTACAGCAAACATTACAGCTTTTACCTTTTATCCTATTTACAAATTTTCTTGTTTTTGTTGCTACACCAGAGATAAGACTTAAAAAATTTAGAGCTACCCTTTCGCTTTTTAGAATTGCTTTGGGTTTTCCGTATACTGTAGCAACAATCTTTCCTTTTTTTATTTTTTTTCCATCTTTAGTTTTTGTTTTAAAAATAATCTTTTTATCTGAATATTTAAAAGCTTCTTTTGCATAATTTAATCCACCAATTATACAATTTTCATTTGAAATTATTTTTGCTTTTAATTTGTTATTATTTCTTATGAGTTGACTGGTAATGTCACCAGAAGGTCTTAAATCCTCCAACATTGCATGTTTTACTAAATTTTTAGTTATCACGTTTAGATAATTAACGACCTATGGCGGCCATTCTCTGTACAGATTTTCTAGCCATCTCTGCTATATTATTGCCTATTTTAATTTCATTAGTTTCATTTTTTAAACAATCATATACTTTGTTAAGTGTAATTTTTTTCATATGAGGACAAAGATTACAGGGTTTTATGAATTGTACATTGGGATTCTCAATCTGAACATTGTCACTCATTGAGCATTCTGTTACTAGCAAAACCTTTTTAGGTTGATTTTCTTTAACATATTTTACCATATTTGAGGTTGATCCAGCAAAATCTGAAGCGCTGATTACGTCAGGAGGACATTCTGGGTGTGCAATAACTTTAATATCAGGATTTTCTTTTCTAATATCTTCAACTTCTTTTCCAGTAAATTTTTCGTGGACTATACAAGTGCCTTGCCAAGAAATAATTTTAACTTTTGTATTTTTTTGCACATAATTTGCCAAATAATGGTCTGGAAGAAAAATTACTTTATCTACACCAAGAGATTCCACAACTTTTACTGCATTTGCAGAAGTACAACATATATCTGATTCGGCTTTAACATCAGCGGATGTGTTTACATATGTTACAACAGGTACACCAGGATATTTTTCTTTAAGCATTTGTACATCTTTACCAGTAATTGAAGATGCTAATGAGCATCCAGCCGCCATATCTGGCAATAAAACTTTTTTATTTGGATTCATTAGTTTTGCAGTTTCAGCCATAAAATGCACTCCACACATCACAATTATATTAGCTTTAGTTTTTTCTGCTTCTACAGCCAGAGCTAATGAATCGGCTGCTATATCAGCTATGCCATAAAAAATTTCTGGCGTTTGATAGTTATGAGCTAAAATAACTGCATTTTTTTCTTTTTTTAATTTATTAATTTTATGAATTAAAGGGGCATGGAAAGCCCATTCAATTTCAGGAATAATTTTAGAAACTTTTTTATAAATTGGATCAGTTTCTTTTTTTATTTGTTCTTTTAACTCCATAGCCAAAATCTACCAACTTGAATATAGGATGTCATTAACTTATTCTGACGCAGAAGCGGTTATGCTGGAATTGGTAGACAGGCTTGGTTGAGGGCCAAGTGGGGTTTCCCAGTGAGAGTTCGAGTCTCTCTAACCGCACCAGATTAAAATGACATATTTTATATTAGGTTTTATAACAGGATTAAGTTTAATTTTAGCATTAGGAGCTCAAAATATATTTGTTATAGAGCAAGGTCTTAAAAAAGAATTTGTTTTTATTGTTTGTTTAATTTGTGCTTTGTCTGATTTTTTATTAATTTTTTTGGGAATATTCATATTTAATTATTTTCAGTACTTTTTTACTCCATTAATTGAATTGATATTGAATATATTGCTTTTAATTTTTTTACTAAATTTCATGCGGAGAAAAATTTATGGCGAAATATATAAGTCAAATTTAGATATTAAAAAAACCAAGCATTCATTGACAGCAGTTGTTTCTAAAACATTAGGCTTTACGTATCTCAATCCACACGTTTATTCTGATACTGTCTTTTTTTTAGGTAATTTTTCTAAAGACTTTATACTTAATCAAAAAATTCTTTTTGGTATAGGAGCTTCCATATCTTCTTTTATATTCTTTTTTACAATTGGGTATATGTCAAAGTTTTTATCTAATTATCTTAAAACTATAAAAATTTGGAAAATAATAAATATATTTATAATAATATTTATGTCCACTTTAGCTTTTTATGTTTTGATTAATATATTTAATTTTTTTAATTAGATCCAATCAGGTTTCAATATTTTAACTTTAGAATTTCCGCAAATAAGCTCTTTGTTATTAAATTCTTTTAAATCAGGATCTACAACTTTAATTAAAGCAAATGAATAGGGTTCGCTTATCATAATTTTTCCAACTTCATTATCTTTATATTTAATTATTTCATTTTCAGAAAATTTTCCATCAATTTTTTGAACTGGCAATATTCGTCTTCTCAGTTTATTTCTTAGTTTAATTCTTGATGTATTTTCCTGTCCTACGTAGCAACCTTTTTTAAAATCAATTCCTTTTAACTCGTCTAAATTATTTTCAATACCAAAAATTTTGTCTCTCAATTTATCTAAATCAATTTGAGGTATTCCTAACTCAAAGCTTTTATTATAATATTTTTTTTTATCAACAATAACTAAGTTTAATTTCTTAATTGTGAGATGTATATTTTCAAGTTTAGATACAATTTTTGCACCTAAATTAATGTTTCTCGGATCAATATAAACCGGGTCTTCTCGATAATTTATTCTTTTGCCTGTTGAAATGTCAGAATTTTCAATTTCTTTAAACTTTTCTAAAGATATTACTGCAGCAACATATTTTTCGCTCAAGTCAACGAAATCAACTTTTGATCTTAATTTATAATAATTTAAGAGTTTTATAATTTCTAAAGTAGATTTTTTTTCACATTCAAGAAGATAGCTATCTTTTATTTTTATTATAAAAAAATCAAATAAATATTTACCCTGGGCGGTTAATATTGAAGAAAAAATTGTTAAATTATTTGTTACTTTTTCTATGTCGTTAGTTACTATATTTTGTAAAAAATCTTTGGCCTCGGGTCCTTTCACTTGTATAAACCCACGTTCTTCCAGAGTTACAACTTCATTTTTTTCCATATTTGCAAATTTTATATCTATAATATATTAAATACATTCAGAATGCCCGCTACTTTTGATCTTATCTTAAAAAATGGCAAATGTTTTATTGATCAACAATTAAAAACTGTTGATATAGGTATTTCCGAGGGAATCATAAAAAATATTGGTAAAATCGAAAAAACTTCAAATGAAAAAATCTTAGATGCTAATAATCTTATCATTTTACCTGGCGTTATAGATACTCAGGTTCATTTTAGAGAACCAGGCTCTACGGATGTTGAAGATCTAGAATCGGGGAGCAAGGCAGCTGTTATGGGTGGAGTAACATCTGTTTTTGAAATGCCCAACACTAATCCACCAACATCTAATCAAGCAGAATTTAATAAAAAACTTAGCTTAGCCAAAAATAGAATGTTTTCTAATTATGCATTTTATTTTGGTGCTACTCCTCAAAATATGGAAGATTTAAGAAAGGTTGATCAACTTGAAGGATGTTGTGGAGTAAAATTATTTGCGGGCTCTTCTACTGGAAATCTCTTAGTAAAGGATGAAAAAGATATAGAAAAAGTTATTTCAAATAGTTCTAAAATTGTTGCTATCCATTCAGAAGATGAAGATATCTTAAATCTTAGAAAAAAATTTATAAAAAAAGGTGATGTTAGCTCTCATCCAATATGGAGAAATGAAGAATGCGCAATGTCTTCAACCAGAAGAGTAGTAAAAATTGCAGAGAGGTATAATAAAAAAATACATGTATTACATGTGACAACAAAAGAAGAAGTAGAATTTTTATCTAGATATAAAGGTAATGTTAGCTTTGAAATTACGCCGCAACACCTAACTATAAGTGCTCCACAGTGTTACAAATTGTTAGGATCACTTGCGCAAATGAATCCACCCATTAGAGAAAAGAAACACCAAGATATGCTTTGGAAAGCGGCAAAAGAAGGTCTAGCTGATACTATTGGATCAGACCATGCTCCGCATAGTTTAGAAAATAAAAAGAAAGAATATCCTCAAACTCCATCAGGAATGCCAGGAGTTCAAACACTTGTTCCGCTTATGCTTAATCACATAAACAATAATAAGTTAACTTTAAATCAATTCATAAAATTAGTTTGCGAAAATCCAGTAAGAATTTTTGGAATAAAAAATAAAGGTTACATCAAAGAAGGATATGATGCTGATTTAACCATTGTGGATATGAATATGAAAAAAGTTATTAAAAATGATTGGATCGCAAGTAAATGTGGCTGGACTCCATTTGATGGTTATGAAGTAAAAGGTTTTCCTTTAGGAACGATTGTAAATGGAAAAGCAATTGTTTGGGATGGTAAACTTATCGAAAAAGCTAATGGTAAACCGTTAAAATTTTAATTAAGTAAGTTTTTTTTAAAAAATTTTTGGAACATTCCCCTAAACGCTTTCTTATCTCCACCAATGGTATAACCATAAGTAATACATGAAGCATCTATCTTGAAGTCCTTGTTCGCCATTCCGTCATCTTCTATATAGTAAGGTGGGCACTCAAGCCATTTTTCTTGGTCTGCTTCATATTCAGGTTTATAATTAGCTTCGAATCCATGACCCCATCCTTTTTTAGTTATTACTTCTATATCCGCTCCATTAGCTTTCATTTTTGCTCCATATTCTTCACATAGGTGTGCATGTGAAGCGTCATCATCTTTACCATTTACCATCAAGATTTTGGTTTCTTTGATTGGTTGAGGATTTTTAAAATATCCTGACTGATTACATTCATTAGATCTAGGTAATGAAGCAGCAAAATATAAATCTTTACTCACAAGCAGATCTCTTATTCTTTTTTCAGCGATTGCAAGTGAATTCATCCCACCTCTTGACCAACCAGTAATTCCAACTTTTTTTATATTAACCCTTGGATCTTTTGACAAATATTCGAGCGTCATAAATGCATCAATATAATATGAATAAGTAGATACTTGTGCTTGATCAGTATCCACAGTTATTACATTTCTTCCAGTTAAATTATCTACGAAAATTACTGCCATTCCTTTATTCAACAACATCTTTGCCATTTGTCTGTCAAATTTAAACCATTCATTGCTAAATAGCCAAGCTCCACCGCTTGCATGATTGAATACTAACATAGGGTATGGTTCTTCACCTTTCTTAGGAAATAAAATTAATGCATCTATTTTGACTGGTGAATTTTTATACGACCCATCTTTTAAACTCATAAATTCATTTGGAATAGCTCCTGAATTATATGAAGGGATTTTTATTAACTTAGCTGATTTTACTATCTTACCCTTTTTAAAAAATTTCCATAAATCAAATAATGGTGTTGTTCCAGCATACGCAGGACTTGTAATTAATAAACAAAACAGAATTATAAATATTTTTTTCATTTTAGTATGTTGTGTTTTTTTAAATCCCCTTTTATCTCATCTAGTATAACAGGATCATCAATAGTTGCTGGCATTTTATAAGGTTCATTATCTGCTATTTTTCTTACTGTTCCTCTTAATATTTTACCTGATCTTGTTTTAGGAAGTCTTTTTATAACTATGGCAGTTTTAAAAGCTGCAACGGGACCAATTTTCTGTCTGACCATTTGCACACATTCTTTTGAAATATCCTCATGACTTTTAGTGACGCCTGCTTTAAGCGTTAATAAACCAATGGGTAATTGTCCTTTTAATTTATCGGCAATTCCTAAGACTGCACATTCAGCAACATCTTTATGTTCTGCTAAAACTTCTTCCATGGCACCCGTTGATAATCTGTGGCCGGCAACATTGATGATGTCATCTGTTCGTGACATAATCCAAACATATCCATCCTCATCAATATGTCCTGCATCATACGTTTGATAGTAACCAGGATAATTTGACATATAAGTTTCTTTATATCTTTGATCAGCACCCCAAAGTGTTGGAAAAGTTCCTGGTGGAAGAGGAAGTTTAACAACAACATCTCCCATTTCATTTGGTTTTGCTTCTTTACCGTCACTCTTTAATATTTTTACATCATATCCTGGAACTGGTTTGCATGCTGATCCATATTTTGTTTTTTCTAGTCCTATTCCTGCGCAGTTTGCACTAATCGCCCAACTTGTTTCAGTTTGCCACCAGTGATCAATGACTGGAACTTTTAATAAACCTTCTGCCCATTTTAATGTATCGGGGTCAGCTCTTTCTCCAGCAAGGAATAAAGATTCAAACTTAGATAAATCATATTTTTTAAAAAAAATTCCATTAGGATCTTCTTTTTTAATAGCACGAAAAGCGGTAGGGGCTGTGAAAAGCGATTTTACTTTATGTTCAGAAATAATTCTCCAAAAGACTCCGGCATCAGGAGTTCCTACAGGCTTTCCTTCAAAAAGTACTGTTGTACATCCATGAAATAAAGGAGCATAAACAATGTATGAGTGACCAACAATCCAACCAATGTCGCTCGCTGACCACCAAACATCATCTGGATCGATGTTATAAATATTTTTCATGGTCCATTTAAGTGCAACTATATGTCCACCTATATCTCTAACTATTCCTTTAGGAACGCCCGTTGTCCCAGACGTATAAAGAATATAAGCATAGTCGTTAGCGTTCATTTCAACACATTCAACAGGCTTTACATCTTTTATGGCGTCGTTCCAGTCAATCTCATTTTTTTCTAGATTAGCCTTAAAATCTTTTCTTTGATAAATAATACATTTTTCAGGTTTGTGTTTGGCTAATTCGATAGCTTTTTTAAGAAGTGGTTTATATTCAATTGTTTTTCCTGGTTCATAACCGCACGAAGCAGATAAAATAATTTTCGCTTTAGAGTCATCAATTCTACTAGCAAGTTCATTTGCAGCAAAACCACCAAATACTACAGAATGGATAGCCCCAATTCGCGCACATCCAAGCATACCGATTACAGCCTCAGGAATCATCGGCATATAAATTATGACCCTGTCACCTTTTTTTATGCCTTGCTTTGATAAAGCTCCTGCAAAAATTGATACTTGATCTTGTAATTCTTTATAAGTTATTTTCTTTTGTGAGTTAGTGATTGGGCTATCATAGATAATTGCAAGCTTGTCACCTTTACCTTTCTTAACATGAAGGTCAATTGCATTATAACAGGTATTAGTGGTTCCGTCCTGAAACCATTTGTAAAACGGCGGATTGTCAGAATTTAAAATTTTTGATGGTTTTTTATACCAAAATATATCACTAGCTACTTCAGACCAAAAACCTTGTGCATCAGTTATAGATTTTTCATAAATTTCTTGATATTTTGTTGCCATAAGAAATAATCCAACAAACTATTAAAACACATCATTTTATCTATTGCATTATTTTATTTAGCATATATTTAGGTTACATAAATCATGCCAAAAATTACATATATTGAACATAACGGTAAATCTCATGAGATAGAAGTTTCAAAAGGATTGAGTGTTATGGAGGGAGCTGTACAAAATAATGTTCCAGGAATTGACGCAGACTGTGGTGGCTCGTGTGCTTGTGCTACTTGTCATGTTTACCTTGATGAAAATTGGTATAATAAACTTCCACAAAAAGAAGCAGCAGAAGAAGATATGCTAGATATGGCTTTTGAACCAAAGAAATTAAGCAGGTTGTCTTGTCAAATAACCGTGACAGATGATTTAGATGGCTTAGTCGTAAAAATGCCATCAAAACAAGGATAATTTAATTATGATTAAAACAGACGTTTTAGTAATTGGTGCTGGACCAGTAGGCTTATTTGCTGTTCATCAATTGGGGCTTATAGGTCTCAAAGCCGAAGTAGTAGACAATCTTGATAAAATTGGAGGACAGTGCATAGAACTATATCCAGATAAACCAATATACGATATTCCAGCTCTTCCAGAATGCACAGGAGAAAGTTTAACAAATAATTTATTAGAGCAAATTAAACCTTTTAAAACAAATTTTCATTTAAACGAAAGAGTTGAACAGATCATTAAGGAAAATAATAATTGGAAAATAACAACAAATAAAAAAAAAATTTTTTTAGCACCAAATATAATTATTGCGGGAGGAGTTGGGTCTTTTGAGCCAAGAAAATTTTCGTTAGAGGGGGCAGAAAAATTTGAAAATAAATCAATTTTTTATTCCATAAAAGATAAAAATAATTTTAAAAATAAAAAAATTAGCATTTTTGGCGGTGGAGATTCAGCTTTAGATTGGGCAATTGAATTGTCGAAACTTGCTGAGGTAACTTTAGTTCACAGAAGAAATGAATTTAGAGGTGTTGAAAGTAGCGGCAATAAAGTAAAAGAACTTGAAAAAGAGGGAAAATTAAAAATAAAAACACCATTTCAGATTAACTCCATTGAAGGAAAAGAAAATATTACTTCAATTACAATAAAAGATGAGTCAGGAAAAATTGAAAAAATTTCTACCGATTATGTTCTTGGTTTTTTTGGTTTAATTATGAAATTAGGCCCAATTGTTGAATGGGGTTTAAATTTAGAAAAGAAAACAATACCAGTAAATACAGAAAATTTTCAAACTAATAAAGAAGGTATATTTGCAATAGGTGATATCTGCTCATATCCAGGAAAATTAAAATTAATATTATCTGGTTTTCATGAAGGGGCTCTTGCAGCTAGAGCTTGCTTTAAATTAGCTAGACCAAATGAAAAATATAGATTTGAATTTACTACAACTTCAAAAAGTGTCCAAGACAGACTAGGAATCACTAAAAAATAAATGATAGAGTTATTTTATGCGGACACACCTAATGGTAAAAAAATTTCCATTATGTTGGAAGAAATTAAATTTAAATATAAAATCACTGTTGTAAATCTTAATAAAGGGGAACAATTTAACTCTAAGTTTAGATCAATAAGTCCCTTTAGCAAAATACCAGTGATAACAGATCATGAAAAAAAAATTAGTATATTTGAATCTGGGGCTATTTTAATATATTTAGCCGAAAAGAGTGGGAAATTTTATGATAAAAAAAATCGAATTTTAATTAATCAGTGGCTTATAGCCCAAGTAGCGCATATTGGCCCTTTTTTAGGTCAGCATCATCAATTTCATCACTATAATCCCGGAAAGAGTAAATTTGGAGAGGAGCGCTATTTTAAAATATCTAAGTCTATATATAAAGATTTAGATGCAAGATTAGAAAAATCAAAGTTTTTAGCAGGAGACGAATACTCCATTGCTGATATTGCGACTTTTCCTTGGATAGCTAGACATCCAATACATGATATTGGGTTAAAAAAATTTATAAATTTAAGTCGTTGGTATGAAGATATTTCTAAAAGAGATGGTGTTATAAAAGGATTTGATGCACTTAAAAATGGAATAAAAATTCCAAAAATTTAAATGTCGGCGTATATTTTTTCATTTTTTTCATGTTTTTCTTGCGCTTCAATTGATAGAGTAGCAATTGGTCTTGCGATTAGTCTTTTTATACCTATTGGTTCACCAGTTTCTTCACAATATCCATAGGTATTATCATTAATTCTCTTAATAGCTTTATCGATTTTTGATAAAAGCTTTCTTTGCCTGTTTAAGGTTCTCATTTCAACAGTTTTTTCAGTCTGAGAAGACGCTTGATCAACAATGTCCGGAGAAGAAATTTCGTGGTCGACATCGCCTATATAGAGGCTTTTGTTGTTGATTTCTATGATTTCTTTTCTCCATTCAATTAGTCTTTTTTTAAAGTAAGCCTTTTGTCGTGCACACATGTATTTTTCTTTATCATTAGGAACATATTTTTTTGGCATAATACCTCACTAACAAATGTTTAAGGCGGCACAGTATATTGACGTTTTTCTAGGTGTCAAGAGAGATAAACTTGTATAAATTTAACTAATGGCGTTCAAAAAAATCGATATTAATAAAATTTTAATATTTTTTTTATTTTTTCATATTGTTGTTTGGACTTTAGTTCCTAGTTTTACAAACAATAATCTTCCATTAGATACAATAGAAGCTTTAGCTTGGGGAAATGACTTACAGCTCGGTTATGAAAAACACCCACCTCTTAGCGCATGGTTTGTTGAGCTTTTTTATCAAATGTTTGGAAAACAAGACTGGGCTTATTATTTTTTAAGTCAAATTTTCGTTGTTTTAAGTTTTATTATTATTTTTAATTTTTCTAAAGATTTTTTTAAAAATAAAATTTTAAGTTTGGTTTCAATATTACTTTTAGAAGGAATTTATTTTTACAATTATACAACTCCAGAATTCAATGTAAATGTTTGCCAGCTACCGTTTTGGGCACTATCAGTTTATTATTGTTGGAAAGGCATAAAACATAACAACATTACGAATTGGCTATTATTTGGTTTTTTTGCGGCCCTAGGAGTTTTATCAAAATATTTGTTTATTTATTTATTGATAGCAATGGATATATTTTTTATTTATTTGATAATTAACAAAAAAATTAATTTCAAATGTTTAATTTCACTTGTAAGTTTTTTTGCAGTTTTGGCACCGCATTTAATGTGGTTGGTGGACAACAATTATACCACTATTAATTATGCAATCTTTAGATCAGTTGATGATCCTTTATCTGGTTTTAAATCGTTAGAATTTCTTAATCATATAATATATCCAATAATTTTCTTGGGAAAGCAAATAGCTATTCTTATACCTTTTTTAATAATGCTTTATTTTATTATTACCAAAGTTAAAATGAAATTTAATTTCAAAGATGAAAAATTACTTTTTCTAATTTCAATAACAGTTCTTCCAATTTTTTTAATTTTTTTAACTTCTCTATTTACAGGTGCCAGAATAAGAACTATGGGAATGTCACCTTTTTATCTTTTTATAGGAGTGTTTTTTGTTTACATATATCAAGCAAAAATTAATTTATCAAAATTTAAAAATTTATTTTTTATATTTTTATTTATTCTTTTTCTTTCTCCCATTACATATTATTTAACTTCAATCTCTGAAAAAAATGAGAGAACAGATTATCCAGGAAGGCAAATAGCACAAAAAGTTCAGACTGAATGGGATAAAAATTTTACAAATAAAATTGAAATAGTAGTTGGCTATGGTTGGATAGATGGATGGTATGCGCAAAATTTATCCTACCATTTAAAATCAAGACCTCAATGGAAAATGGAAGCAGACAAAGAAGTTAATACTGGTATTGTACTGATTAAAGATTTTAACACTTTACAAGATTGCGATGGTATTTTGTATCAAATTCAATTTTTAAATGACATTTGCATGATTGGAGATAAATGAAAAAATTTGTAATTTTAATACCAACTTACAATGACTGGAAATCTGTAAATAAACTTTTAAATGAGATTGATCAACAAATTTCCGAATGGAAAGGTGAAGTTTCAGTTATGATTGTAAATGATGCTTCAACAGAAGAAAAACCAAAGGAAAAAATAAATCTTAAAAATATAAAGACTATTTGTGTAATGAATATTAAAAAAAACCAAGGACATGCAAGATGTTATGCAACTGGTTTAAAATTTTTATTTGAGAAAAAAGATTTTGATTATGTCATATTAATGGATGGAGATGGAGAGGATAGGCCAGAAGAATTAGATTTAATTTTTAAGAAATCAATCGAGAAACCAAAAACAGTCATTACAGCTGATAGAATTAAGCGCTCAGAAGGCTTTCTCTTTCAATTAATGTATTTAAGCCATAAAATTTTAACTTATATTTTTACTGGTAAATTAATTAAATTTGGTAATTACAGCTGTCTACCAAAGGAAAAGGTTGCTCAATTAATCAAGGAAGCAAGTATATGGAGTAGTTTTTCTGGCTCTGTAACAAAGATTATCTCTGATCGGGCATCGATACCCTCAACTAGAGGCAAAAGATATTTTGGCCCTTCCAAAATGAACTTTTTTAATCTTTTAATCCATTCTTTTTCTATAATTGCGGTTTTTAAATATACGGTAGCAGTTCGATCGGTTTTATTTTTAATTTTTTATCTTTTTTTCGTTTCTAGTAATTTGTCTATTATTACGCTTTTTCCTGTTTTAATTGTTATGATTTTTTTGTTTTTAGTTTTTAGGGTGTCCCAGCGTGAGAATATTGAAGAACTAAATAGATCTTTGCACAATATTAGTAGCGTTGATGATTTAAACAGTTTTAACGATAGGTAAAAAATCAAAACTTGCTGTATCGATTTTTGATGAATATTGCCTTTTAATATTCCATTTTCTTTTTAATCCAGCTTGCGCAATGCTCAAAGCATGCCTGCCAAATCTAATATTTGTATGGTCGATAGCTTTCATTAATTTTGTTCTCTTTTCCTCGTTATTAACCAATGAAAATAAATTTTTTTTGTAAACATCAATGTCATTTAAACCAGAGAGAATTATTCCTGTTTTTTGATACCTATATCCTTTTCTATATATATGATTAAGCGCAATCAAAGCTTGTTTGACTAATTCAATACTATCATTTGTTCTGATAGGTAAATCTATATCTTTTGCGTTAGCATAGTAATCTTTGTTTTTTTGAAAGGGGCTTGTTCTTATGAAAACAGTTATTTTTTTTACCGTTTGATTATCAATTCTTATTTTTTCTGCAGCATTTAAACAATGGGTTGTTATAGATTCTTTTAATTCTTCTAATTTGGTAACTTTTTTTCCAAAAGATCTTGATACACAACAATTTTTCCTTTTTTCATGATGTATATCTAAAGCAATACATGAAACTCCTTTTAATTCAGCAGCAGTTCGTGATCCAAAAACGTTTGTATTTTTTTTTATCCAATTATTATGTGCATTCTTAAGTTGGCAAGCTGTATTTATTCCGTTTTTGATATAAAATTTTGTTAACTGATTGCCAACACCCCAAACATCATTTATTTTGATTTTTTCAAGTAACTTGTCTACTTGTTTTGAGTTCACGAAGTCCACAACTCCCGATTTTTCTTTTTTAGCGATATGATTTGCTGCTTTACTTAAAGTTTTTGTTGTTGCAATGCCAATACTAGTTGGTATCCCCGTCCATTGCAAAACAGTTTTTCTAATTTTATTTCCATATTCAGCTAAATCTTCATTTTTTATTGAAGACAAATTTAAAAAAGCTTCATCAATGGAATAGATTTCTATCTCTGGCGAAAATTGTTTTAAAGTTTTCATAACCCTTCTTGATATATCTCCATACAGTGAATAATTTGAAGAAAAAACTTTTATATCATTTTTTTTTACAATTTTTTCTACTTTAAAATAAGGTTCTCCCATTTTAATACCTAAAATTTTAGCTTCCGCCGAACGAGAAATTACACATCCATCATTGTTAGATAATACAACAGCAGGTTTTTTAATAATGTATGGGTTAAATAATCTTTCACAAGAAACATAAAATGAGTTGCAATCTACCAAGGCTATTTTATTTTTACTATAAAGCATGTATAATGTAAGTTACTACACCCCAAATAAAAATTTCAGGATTTTCAGATAAATCTATTTTGTGTTCTATTTTTTTTGATCCGGATGTCAAAAAAGATTGATTTTTTTCTTTCACAAAAGTTTTGACAATTAATTCTTCATTAACATTAGCAATTACTGTAGAAAAATTTTTTGGGTTCAAACTTCTATCTACTACTAAAAGATCACCGTCATGAATCCCTACAGTATTCATGGACTTGCCCTGCACTCTAATGAGAAATGTGGCAGGTATATTTTTTATTAAATGTGAATTTAGATCGATGTCATCTTCAACATAATCTGTTGCCGGGGAAGGAAATCCTGCCCCAACCTTATTTAGATGAAATGGTAATAGTAATTTCATTATGTTCTCTTTTTGTTCTAATCTATAATATGATGGGACACAAGGCAAGGTGTGGATAAACAGCTAATAGGTTGTATTTTGAGTCCAAAGAAGAATCTAAACTGAATCAAAACGTGAACATTAAAACTAGATCTCGTTATACTGTGGATAAATATTACCAAGGTATGAAAATCGTGCTAAAAAATTTAAATTAAAAAAATGAAAAAACTAACTTGTCATTGTAGTGGAGTAGAGATCCAAGTCAGAATACCAGAAGAAGGATTTAAAAAAATTATGCGATGTAACTGCTCCTTATGTAAAAGAAAGGGATACATTATAGGAGTGATTGGATCGTATGATGATTTAAAAGTTGTAAAAGGAGAAAAGCTTTTAAAGCTTTATCAATATCATACAAAAACAGCGAAACATTATTTTTGTTCAAATTGCGGTATTCATACACACAGCAATCCCAGGATAAACCCAAAAATATGGGGAATAAACATAGCATGCGTCGAAGGGATAAACCCATTTGAATTAGAAAATGTTACAATTAATGATGGTATCAATCATCCTCTTGATAAAAAAAAATGAAAAAAATAGAGGATTGTTTTTTTAAAGTAAAAAAAGATTATTTAAAATTTATAAAGAAAGAAAAGATTTTAAGCCAATCTGTAAAAAATTTGAAAAATTATTATATACCAGTATCATTTTGGATAGAAAAAAAATATAGAAGAAAAGGAAAAACATTATTTTTAGGTCTCTCGGGAGGACAGGGATCAGGTAAAACCACTATAAGCAAGATATTAAAAATTATAATGAAAAATTATTTTAAAAGGAAGGTTTATGTAAGCTCAATAGATGATTTTTATAAGACTCTAAATCAACGTAAGAGATTATCAGAAAAAATACATCCATTATTTAAAACGAGAGGTGTTCCCGGAACACACGATATTAATTTAATAATAAAATTTTTTAAAAATATTAAAATTAATAAATTTAGAAAATTCAAATTACCAAAGTTTGATAAATCAATAGATGATCGCATAAAAAGTAAATATTTTTCACAAATAAACACAAAACCTGAAATAGTAATTTTGGAAGGATGGTGTGTGGGCGCAAAAGCTCAATCAAATTCTTTAGTTAAAAGACCAATAAACGTTCTTGAAAAAAATGAAGATAAAGATTTAAAATGGAGGAAATATGTAAATCAAAAACTAAAAAATGAGTATAAAAAACTTTTCTCCATGATTGATCATTTTATTTTTATTAAAGTTCCAAATTTTAATATGGTTTTAAAGTGGAGACTTTTGCAAGAAGATAAATTAAGAAAAAAATTTAGAAAAAGTAACAAAATAATGAATTATGAAGAGATAAAACGTTTTATAATGTTTTATCAAAGAATTACTTTGCAAATGATCCGAGATTTAAGTAAATCTGCATCAGTAGTTATGTTATTAAAAAAAAATCATGAAATAAAAAAAATTTTATACAAAACTTAAAATGAAAAATTTTTTTAAAATTATATTAATTGTTATGTTTACACTGAACTTCAGTGATTCTAGAGCAAATACTTTGTTCGATTCTTTAAATTCTGCATATCTAAATAATCCTAAATTAAATGCAGAAAGAGCTAACATGCGAGCTTCAAAACAAGAAAAAAGAGAGTCTGTAAGTGAATTTTTACCAAGTGTAACAATTTCAGGATATGTTAGTGAACAAGACAATACACAAGGAGCCGAGTCAAATTTTGAACCCTCAGAACAGTCTATACTCGTGGAACAAAAAATATTTCAAGGCCTTAGTGGCGTCGCAAATTATAATAAAAAGAAACAAGGACAAATTTTAGCAGAGTTCAAACTTAAAAAAACAGAACAAGAAATTTTACTGGAAGCTGCCAAAGCTCATACCGAGCTGTTGCTTAATAAAGAAAAGGTAAATATAAATTTATTAAATATAGATTTATTAGAAAGACAAGTTGAAACTGATCAAAACAGACTAGAAAAGGGTGAAATAAGCCTAACAGATCTGGCCCAATCAGAATCTTCACTTGCTGGTGCAAATGCTCAGTTAATAGCTGCTCAGAATGATTTAGTTACTAGTAAAGCTAATTTTGAAAAAATAATTGGAAAAAAACCTTTAGATAGCATACAGGAGGTAAAAAAAATAAATTTATCTTTACCCGAAAGCTTAGCGGCAGCTTATAATATATCTAAAATAGAAAATCCAGACTTACAAATAGCCTCGTTAGAATATAAACAATCTAAATTAGATGTTGTAATTGCTGGTTCAGATCTTTCACCTACTGCAACTTTATCTTACAAAGTTGCGGAACAAGAAGATATGAGTGCAACTATAAAAGACAGGACTCAACAAACATTAAAGGCTACAGCAACGTGGCCTTTGTTTGCTGGTGGTAGCAACTATTTTAATTTAAAAAAAGCTCAAGAGTTAAGAAACCAAAAAGAACTTTTACTTGAAGACACCAAAAAAACTGTAGAGATAACAGTGGCCAACGCTTGGTCCAATTACCAATCTTCCAAAAGTGTTTTAGATTCAATTAGATCACAAGTGAAGGCAGCAGAAATAGCAAACGAAGGTATTACTTTAGAATACGAGTCTGGAGGTAGTAGGACTACATTAGAGGTAATTCAATCTAGAACCATTTTATTAAATTCAAGAATAAATTTAGCTACCTCTGAAAGAAATTTTCTTATAACTCAATTCGATCTTTTGTCATCCATAGGTCGTTTGACAGCCGAACATTTAAATTTGAAACAGTAAACAATGGAGTATTTATTAGCAAAAACAGCATTTTTGCTGCATTTTATTAACTATTGATAAAAAGAACAAAATGTGTACATTTGTAAGTATGATTCGTTAAATAAATTTTAAAAAAAAAGGTAAATTATGACTAAAAATAACTTAAAAATAGTAAAATCAGGCAAAAATCAAGAAGTAGAAAGTAAAGAAAAAGCTAAAGCTTTGGAAGCAGCTATAAGTCAAATAGACGACAATTTTGGAAAAGGCTCAGTAATGAAACTTGGCCAAAAAACTGCCTTGGACATCGAGTCTATTTCAACAGGATCTTTAAGTTTAGATTTAGCTCTTGGAATAGGGGGGCTACCAAAAGGAAGAATCGTAGAAATTTATGGTCCAGAATCATCTGGAAAAACAACACTAGCGTTGCAGGTAGTAGCAGAAGCTCAAAAAGTTGGTGGAATTTGCGGGTTTGTTGATGCTGAACATGCGTTAGACCCTGTTTATGCAAAAAAATTAGGTGTTAAAACAGAAGAACTTTTAATTTCTCAGCCAGATACAGGCGAACAGGCGCTAGAGATAGCAGATACATTAATTAAATCTGGATCTATTTCAGTTTTAGTGGTTGATTCAGTAGCTGCTTTAACGCCAAGAGCAGAGCTAGAAGGTGAGATGGGAGATCATCATGTGGGCTTACAGTCTAGATTGATGAGTCAAGCTCTTAGAAAATTGACTAGCTCAATAGCAAAAACTAATACTATGGTTATTTTTATTAACCAAATTAGAATGAAGATTGGAATTATGTTTGGAAATCCCGAAACTACATCAGGAGGTAACGCATTAAAATTTTATTCTTCAGTTAGAATGGACATCAGGAGAATAGGAGCGATTAAGGAAAAAGAACAAATTATTGGTAACTCAACAAGAGTAAAGGTAGTTAAAAATAAAGTTTCGCCTCCATTCAAAGTCGTTGAATTTGATCTTATGTACGGCAAAGGAATAAGTAAGTCAGGTGAATTAATAGACCTGGGTGCAAAAGCCGATGTAGTGGAAAAATCCGGTGCATGGTATGCTTACAAAGGTGAAAAAATTGGTCAAGGAAGAGAAAATGCCAAAATTTTCCTTGAAACAAATCCTAAAATTGCTGCAGAAATCGAAATGGCTATTAGGACCAAAGCTGGTTTAATTTCTAAGAAAATTGAAGGAAATCCAGTAGTAAAAACAGATAATCCCAAAAAAGATTAAATAGTTAAGCTCATCACTCTCTTAAGAAAGGCGCCAATTTAGGCGCCTTTCTTCCCGTCTAGACATCATTATAAAAAACTGTATTTATAAGATAGATGGCTGAAAAAACATTAAAAAATGTGAGAAAATCATTTTTAAATTACTTTTCAGATAAGAAACATAAGATAGTTGAATCAAGCAACTTAGTGCCAAGCAATGATCCAACTTTAATGTTTACTAATTCTGGAATGGTTCAGTTTAAAAATGTTTTTACAGGTCTTGAAAAAAGAAATTATAATAGAGCAGTCACTTCTCAAAAATGTGTTAGAGCTGGCGGTAAACATAATGATCTAGAAAACGTAGGTTATACACCAAGACATCATACATTTTTTGAAATGTTAGGAAATTTTTCATTCGGTGATTATTTTAAAGATGTTGCAATTGAATTAGCGTGGAACCTAATAACTAAAGAATTTAAAATATCAAAAGATAAACTTTGTGTGAGCGTATTTTCAGAAGATAAAGAAGCTTTTGATCTATGGAAAAAAATTGCTGGTCTACCAGAAAGTAGAATTTACAAAATATCCACAAGTGATAATTTTTGGTCAATGGGAGATTTAGGTCCATGCGGCCCATGTTCTGAAATATTTTATGATCATGGAGATCATCTAAAAGGCGGGCCCCCAGGGAGCAAAGATCAAGACGGAGATCGTTTTATAGAAATATGGAATCTAGTATTTATGCAATTTGAACAGATTTCAAAAGATAAAAGAATAAATCTTCCTAAACCATCAGTTGATACTGGAATGGGTTTAGAAAGAATTTCAGCGTTACTTCAAGGGACACATGATAATTATGCAACGGATCATTTTAAAACTTTAATCGAAGCTTCTTCAAATTTGACTAAAACGAAAGTAACTACAGAAAATATATCTAGTCATAGAGTTATAGCAGATCATCTTCGAGCTAGTGCATTTTTGATTGCAGAAGGAGTTTTACCTTCAAATGAAGGCAGAGGATATGTCCTGAGAAGAATAATGAGAAGAGGCATGAGACATTCACACACTTTGGGAAGCAGAGAACCAATTTTTTACAAAATGATACCAACTTTGATTAAAGAAATGTCTGACTCTTATCCAGAACTAAAGATGTCAGAGCCTTTAATTACTGAGACATTAAAAACTGAAGAAGAAAAATTTTCATCGTTACTCAAAAGAGGAATAGAAATTTTGAATGAAAATTTAAATAAAGTAAAAAATAATTCTTTTCCCGGTGAAGTTGCTTTTAAATTATACGACACTTATGGATTTCCACTAGATCTTACTGCAGATATTTTAAAAAATAAAAATATAAAAATTGATAATGCTGGTTTTGACAGAGAAATGGAAAAAAGCAAAAAGCTAGCAAGAGCTAACTGGAAAGGATCTGGTGATAAATCATTAGAAAAAAAATGGTTTAAAGTTAGAGAGCATCTCAAACCTACAGAATTTTTAGGATATGAGTTTAATAAATTGGAAGGAGTTATACTTAAATTATCAATAGGTAAAGATTTTGTTAACGAAGTAAAAACAGGTGATGAAGTTGAAATAATAACTAACCAAACACCATTTTATGCTGAATCCGGAGGTCAAGTCGGCGATCAGGGAATAATTTCTTCTAATAGTTGTGAAATTTTTATTAAAGATACTCAAAAAAAAATGGAAGATCTTCATGTTCATTATGGAAAAGTTAAAAAAGGATCTTTAAAAGTTAATGAAACTGTAAATCTAGAAATCGATGTTAATAGAAGAAATAATGCTAGAGCTTATCATTCTGCTACACATTTACTCCATGAAGCTTTACGAAGAACTCTTGGCAAACATGTTACTCAAAAAGGATCATTGGTTAGTCCTGAAAAACTTAGGTTTGATTTTAGTCACAATAAACCCATTGAAAAAAAGGAAATAGAAAAAATTGAGAAATATGTAAATGAAATGGTAAGTACAGCTGCTGATGTTAAAACTAGAATTATGACCCCAAAAGAAGCCGTAGCAAAGGGTGCCCTGGCTATGTTTGGTGAAAAATACGGAGAAGAAGTTAGGGTTTTATCCATGGGTAAAGAAAACGGCGAATATTTTTCCACTGAGCTTTGTGGCGGTACGCATGTAAAAAATACAAAAGATATTGGAAAATTTAAAATTGTTAGTCAATCCTCAATTGCTGCCGGAGTTAGAAGAGTAGAAGCTTTACGAGATAAGCAATTAGAGGATTATGAAAAATCATTAAAAAAAGATGCTTCTTTAAAAGAAAAAAATTTAAAAGAACAATTGGATTTAATTAAGAAAGAATTATCAAAATATAAAGCCAAGCCAGATTATAAAGAAGATTCTGATCTATCTGAAAATATCAAAAATTTAAACAAGCAGTTAGATAAAATAAAAATTCAAAACATAATTAAAGACAAAAATAAGAATATTATTAAGGATAAAAAAATGGGATCATTTACTTTAAGGCATCAAGTTCTTACTGACTTTCCATCAAAAGAACTAAGAAATATAGTGGACCAAAGTAAAAAAGAAATTAAGGAAGGTATTGTGGTTGGGTTTTCTACTTTTGAAGATAAGGTTGGTGTTGCTGTTGGAATAACTAATGAATTAACAAAAAAATATGATGCTGTTTCACTTGTAAAAATTGCTTCAGAAGTTATTGGTGGCAAGGGTGGTGGAGGCAGAAAAGACTTTGCACAAGCAGGTGGATATAACAAAGATAAAATTGAAGATGCTTTTAACGCTGTAAGTAAAAAAATTAATTAAGACTTTTTTTTAAATTAGAATCTATTACTTCTAAAAATTGATTTGTGGTTAAGTATTTTTGATTTTTACCAACTAGCACTGCCAAGTCTTTGGTCATAGAGCCCTTCTCAACAGTTTGTACACAAACTTTTTCTAAAGTTTTGACAAACTTCTTTAAATCTTCATTGTCATCTAATTTTCCTCTATGATACAAACCACGAGCCCATGCAAAAATAGAAGCTATAGGATTAGTTGAAGTTTCCTTACCTTCCTGGTGTAATCTATAATGTCTAGTTACCGTACCATGTGCCGCTTCAGATTCCATGATTTTACCGTCAGGTGACATTAAAACACTAGTCATTAATCCAAGTGAACCAAAACCTTGAGCAATTGTATCTGACTGAACATCTCCGTCATAATTTTTACAGGCCCATATGTAATTTCCATTCCATTTAAGCGCACAAGCTACCATATCGTCTATAAGTCTATGTTCGTATGTAATAGATCTTTCATCAAATTTTTTTTTGAATTCTTTTTCATAAACTTCTTGAAAAAGATCTTTAAATCTTCCATCGTAGCTTTTTAAAATTGTATTTTTTGTAGAAAGATAAACAGGCCATTTTCTGTTAAGCCCATAGTTCATACACGCTCTAGCAAAATCTGTAATTGATTGATCTAAATTGTACATTGATAGTGCAACGCCAGGACCATTAAAGTTAAAAACTTCAAATTCTTTTTTTTCTTTACCATCTTCTGAGGTCCATTTCATTTCTAACTTGCCTTTGCCTGGAACTTTAAAATCCGTAGCTCTGTATTGATCGCCAAATGCATGTCTTCCGATTACGATAGGGTTTGTCCAACTCGGAACTAATTTTGGAATATTTTTACAAATTATCGGCTCACGAAAAACAGTTCCACCCAAAATATTTCTAATCGTTCCATTTGGAGATCTCCACATTTTTTTCAATTTAAATTCTTCTACTCGGTTTTCGTCCGGGGTGATTGTTGCGCATTTAATACCAACTCCAATTTTTTTTATAGCGTTAGCGCTCTCTATGGTAATTTTGTCAGAAGTTTTGTCGCGACTTTTGATGCCGAGGTCATAATATTTAATATCAATATCCAAATATGGAAAAATTAGTTTTTTTTTAATAAAATCCCATATTATCCTGGTCATTTCATCACCATCTAGCTCAACAATTGGGTTTTTTACTTTAATTTTGGCCATTAATTTTAATTTTTTATTAATTGAATTAAATTCTTAAATATACATATTAACTTAAAATTACAAAGTTTTTAATTATGCTAGATTTTATAGTCCAAAAACTTCATAAGGAAGGATATAGATTTGTTGGTATAGCTGCTGTAACAACATTTGTCCTGTTATTATTTAATAACTACTTAGGTTTGCTAAGTTTAATTATTACGATATGGGTTTACTATTTTTTTAGGGATCCTGAAAGATTTCCCATTAAGGATGAAAACTACTTAGTTAGTCCAGCAGATGGAAAAATAACACAAATAGTAGAAGCAAATGGCCCCAAAGAATTAGGCTTGGAAGGAAAAAAATTTACCAGAATAAGTATTTTTATGGATGTCCTTTGTTGTCATGTAAACAGAATACCTTGTAGCGGGACAATATCAGAAATATTTTACAAACCCGGAAAATATATAAACGCAACTCTTGATAAGGCTAGCGAAGAAAATGAGAGAAATTATTTAAAATACAAAAATTTAAAGGGGGAAGAATTAGTGGTTGTTCAAATAGCAGGTCTGATTGCAAGAAGAATAGTTTGTGATGCGAAAGAGGGTGACACAATTAACCAAGGAGACAGATTTGGTATAATTAGATTTGGTAGCAGAGTTGATTTATATTTTGAAAATTATAATCTATTAGTATGTAAAGGACAAAATACAGTTGCAGGAGAAACCTTGCTTGCATTTAAAAAATAAAAGTATGCTTGAAAACAAAAAAGAATTTAAACTTATTTCTAAAAAAAATTCCAGATCATTGTTACCAAATACTTTAACAATATTTGGTGTTTGTTTGGGGTTAAGCTCTATAAAGTTTGCTCTAGACACAAATTACGCTATGGCAATAATTGCAATTGGCTTTGCAGCAATACTTGATACTTTAGATGGTAGAGTGGCTCGTTTGATAAAAGGTGCATCTAAAGTAGGAAAAGAATTAGATTCACTTACCGACGTGATTAGTTTTGGAGTTGCGCCAGGTTTTATAATGTATTTCTGGGCTTTAAATGAAATTGGAAATTTAGGGTGGATGCTAGTTTTAATTTATGCAGTATGCTGCGCACTTCGTCTTGCTAGATTTAATCTTACAGTTATCGAAGAAAACGAACCATGGAAAATAAATTTTTTTGAAGGGGTTCCGTCTCCTGCAGCCGCTGGTTTAGTATTACTTCCGCTTATATTAAATTTAAGCGGCTTAATTCAATTTGAAAACTATGCTGTTTTAAGCTCTATCGCAATTTTGTTAACGTCTATTTTGATGGTTAGTAAAATTCCAACCTATTCTTTAAAAAGAATTGTAATACCAAGAAACCTAGCTATATTTTTATTATTAGGTATTGGAGTTTATGTAAGTCTTTTAATTTTTTATACCTTCGAAACATTATTTTTAAGCGGCTTAGTTTATATAATATTAATTCCGATAAGCTATTTCCATTATAATAAAAAAAATAAAGAAGTAAAAATAAATACTGAAGAAGAAGAAGAAGTAGAAGATATTTTATAAAATTAAAATAATTAATTGAAAAAAAATAAAATTTCAAAAGACTGGCTCAACAAAAAAAAAAGAGATCCTTTTTTTATAAAATCAAAAATTTATGGTTATAGATCAAGATCAGCATTCAAGTTAATTGAAATGAATAAAAAATTTAAGTTTTTAAGAAACAACACCAATTTATTAGATTTGGGATCTTCTCCTGGAGGTTGGTCTCAAGTAGCTAAAAAAGAAATAAACAAAGGAAAAATTTTAGCTATCGATATTCAACCAATGGACAAAATTAATAATATCGATTTTATAAAAGGAGATTTTTCTGAAAATGAGATCCAAGAGAAAATAAAAAAATATTTTAGTAAAATTGATGTAGTTTTGTCTGATATGGCAACAAATACTACGGGTAATAAAAATCTTGATTCTTATAATACTGGGGAACTTTGTTTAAAAGCAATGGATCTTGCTAGAAATATTTTGCATAATGATGGAGTATTTTTATCAAAGCTGTTTATGGGATCTATATTTGCTGAAATTAATGAAAAAGCTAACAAATGCTTTAAAAAAGTAGTTAAATACAAACCTTCGTCTAGCAAAAAAGAGTCCAAAGAAATTTATATTTATTGTAAAGGAGTTCTTTAAAAATAATTTAACTTTTATAAAGTATGATACATAATGTATTATCTATCAAATTTCGAATTATGATTATGAATAAAATCTATTTTTTCTTAAAAATTACAATTATATATTTGCTTTTTACAACGGTTACATTTTCTGTAAAAGACGATTATTTTGACGAAGGAAAAACCCTGTTTGAAAAGAATGAATTTGACGAATCTAAATTTTTTTTTGAAAAAGACATAGTATTTAATCCTAAAAATGAGCGCTCATACTTATATTTAGCAAAAATCTTTAGAAATAAGGATAATGAAAAAGAACAAGAAATTAATTTAAATAATGTACTTCTGCTTAATCCTCAAAATGATGAAGCTATTTACATGTTAACCTTGCTAAAAATTAAACAATCAAACTATTCCGAAGCTGAAGAGTTACTTGAAAAATTTAATATAGTTTGCAAATCTTTTTGTTCGAAAGAATCTGAGATGCGCACTAAGTTAGATAAATTAATTCCTGAAAATGTCAAGAATAACAATTAAAAAAATTTTAAATAAAAAAGGGAAAAAACCAATTACATGTTTAACAGCATACTCAAAACCTATTACAAAAATCCTTGATAAATACTGCGATATAATTTTAGTAGGTGACTCACTAGGTATGGTTTTGTATGGCATGAAAACTACCAAAGAAGTTAAAATGGAAACAATGATACTTCATGCCAAGTTTGTAAAACAACATGCAAAAAAAAGTTTAGTTGTTTTTGACATGCCTTATAAAACTTACAAAAATAAAAATGAGGCTTATAAAAATGCAAAAAAAATAATTAAGGAAACAAAATGTGATGCTATAAAACTAGAAGGTGGTAAAAAATTAACTTATATAATTAAGCACCTTACAAAAAATAAAATACCTGTAATGGGACATATAGGATTATTACCACAATCATCAAATAGATATAAGTTAAAAGGAAAAATTCCCAGTCAGAGAAAACAAATTTTAAAAGATGCAATAGCACTTTCGCAATCTGGAGCTTTTGCAATAGTAATAGAATGTGTAATTGAGAGTTTAGCAAAAATAATTACTAGTAGCATTCCGATACCTACCATAGGAATAGGAGCATCAAAGTATTGTGATGGTCAAATTTTGGTTACTGATGATGTTATAGGTTTAAGCGATATTAAACCAAAATTTGTTAAACAATATTCAAAAGTAGGAAAAATTATTGAGAAAAGCGTTAAAAAATATTGTGAAGATGTAAAAAGAAGAAGATTTCCAACATACCAAAATGTATATAAATCTTGAGTAGATTAATTATATGAGTGAAAATTTATACGAGACCCAATACGTAATAACAAAAAAAAATAAATTCCAAAAATTTTATGATGATAATAAAATTTTGATTCTTTCATGTTTTTTTGTAGCTTTAATTTTTACTGGTTCAATTATTTATTATTTACACACGAAAGAAGAAAAAAAAATATTTTTAGCTGAAAATTACGCAGAAGCTAAAATTTACTTAAAAAATGGCAGCAAAGAAAAAGCGAAGGAAATTTTAAATACAATAATTTTGGCTAATGATAGTACATACTCTACATTATCTCTTTTTTTAATGATTAATGAAAATATTTTTTCTGATCAAAAAGAACTATTAAGTTTTTTTGATCATATTTTAGAAAATAATAAATATGATAAAGAAATAAAAAATTTGATTATTTTTAAAAAAGCATTATACCAATCTGATTTTGTAGACTATAACGAATTAACAAAATCTTTAAATCCATTAATTAAAAACGATTCTATTTGGAAGCCCCATGCATTGTTGCTACTTGGAGACTATTTTTATTCAAAAGAAAAAAATTTAGATGCAAAAAATTATTATTTACAAGTCTTATCCTTAAAAAATTTAGATATAAAGTTATATGATTATGCTCAATCACAACTAATGCTAATCAAAAATGATTAAAAAAATAAAATATTTAATTTTTTTTTATATATATATTTTGTTTACAGGCTGTTCGTTTGATAATGTAACTGGTATTTGGAGTGGTTCTGAAAAAGAGAAAAAAAGAATAGCTGAAATAGAAAAAGAGCAAAAACAAATAATAGATCTTGTAAGTATTTATTCTTCAAGCGCCATCTATACAAAAGAAGTTATAGCTACAAAAAGGGCAAAATTAACTAACCCCAAGGATATTTCATCATGGAAAATGTCCGGTTCAAATCTACAAAATTCTCCTGGAAATGCTTATTTGTCAGGAACTAATAATAATTTTTTAAAAAAAAAAATTGGAAAAAATAAGTTTTTCTTAACTAAAGTTCTTTCACAACCTCTTTTTTTTGAAGATGATATTATCTTAACTGATGATACAGGAAATATTTTTAGCATAAATCAAACAGGAAAAGTTAATTGGAAAAAAAATATCTATAAAAAAATTTATAAAAAAATACATAAAAATTTAACTTTTTCAATTTATGAAAATAAAATTTATATAGCTGATAATATTGGATTTATTTATGCCATTAATTTTGTAAATGGACAATTAATTTGGATCAAAAACCACGGCGTCCCACTTAGATCAAATATAAAAATTTTTGACAATAAAATTTACGTTGTTAATCAGGACAATAGACTGCTGTGTTTGGATGCAGAAAACGGAAATAAAATATGGGATATACGTACTATATCTTCGTTTATTAAGTCCCAAGGTCTTTTAGGCTTAGCTATTTCAAAAAAGAATGACCTTTTTATGCTAAACTCTTCAGGAGATTTATTGAAAGTGCGTGCTGAAAGTGGTCAAGTCGAATGGTCTTTAAATACGACAGACGCAACTTTTGATCATAATACCGATTTTTTTAAATCATCAGATATTATTATTAAAGATGACGATTTAATTTTATGTACATCTTCATCAATTTTTTCATTTAATCTAAATACTGGTTACCTTAACTGGAAGCAGGATATTGGCTCAACAAACACGCCTGTTATAGACGGCCAAAATGTTTTTATCGTAACAGATAGTGGATATTTTTTAAATTTGGATAGACTTTCTGGAAAAGTTTTATGGTCAACTAATATTTTGAAATCTTTAAAAAAAAGAAAACGTATTACTAATATATCAGGATTTATATTAGGATCAGGAAAAATTTATGCTGCAACAAAAAATGGTTATTTGATTGTATCTTCTGCCACATCAGGACAAGTTGAAGAAATTAAAAAGATTGGAGATGAAATTTCAACTTCTCCAATAATAAGCAATGGATCCCTTTACATACTAACTGAAAAACCAAAAATATTAGGATTTAATTAAATTATTTTTTTAGACTTTTGACGACATGTAAGACAATTTTTTTTCATAGTAGTCTTTATCAAAAGCATCTATCGGTTTTACAGGATAATCACCAGTAAAGCAGTGGTCAGTAAATTGGGGATAAATTGAGTTTCTGCTTTTAAATCCCATAGATTTATATAAACCTTCTAGCGACAAAAATTGTAAAGTTTTTACATTTATAAATTTTCTCATACCTTCCAAATCAAACTTAGAAGCTAATAACTCTTCTTTACTTGGGGTATCTACACCATAGTAATCAGGATATTTTATGGGAGGCGATGCGACTCTTAAATGAACTTCTTTTGCTCCGAACTCGTATAACATTTGAATAATTTTTACTGAAGTTGTTCCTCTAACAAGAGAATCGTCAATTAAAACTAGGCTTTTGTTTTTAATAAGGGTCTTGTTTACGCTGTGTTTTAATTTAACCCCTAAACTTCTTATTTGTTGAGTTGGCTCAATAAAGGTTCTTCCAACATAATGATTTCTTATAATTCCCAATTCAACATTTTTTTTAATCTTTTCAGAGTAACCTATTGCAGCCGGCACCCCAGAATCTGGAACTGGTACTATTAGATCTGAATCTATATGAGATTCACTAGCTAATTCTTGCCCTAATTTTTTTCTGTATTCATAAACGCTGATGTTTTTTATGATGCTATCAGGCCTAGCAAAGTATATATATTCGAAAATGCATGGTCGCTCTTTAATTTTAGGAAAGGGTTTTATGCTTTCTATACCGTTATCAGTTATAACGACTATTTCACCATTTTCAATTTCTCTGACAAATTTTGCGCCAATTATATCTAAAGCACAAGTTTCTGAGGCCAAAACATAGGACTTATTTAGTTTTCCTAATATCAAAGGTCTAATCCCAAAAGGATCTCTAATTCCAATTAATTTTTTATTTGTTAAAATAGTCAAAGCATAACCACCCTGTATCTGAAAAAGTGATTCAATTATTTTATCTACTATTTTCGATCTTTTTGATCTAGCTATAAGTTGAACTATAGTTTCTGTGTCGGAAGTTGTCTGAAAAATTGATCCATTTTTAACCAATTCTTCTCTAAGACTATTAGCATTACTTAGATTTCCGTTGTGGGCTATGCTTATTCCTCCAGTATGTAGATCAGCAAAAAATGGCTGTATATTTTTTATAAAATTATTGCCTGCCGTTGAATATCGATTATGTCCGATAGCATAATTTCCGGGCAATTTTTCTAAAACTTTTCCTTTAGTAAAATTATCTCCAACCAGTCCAAGTCTTCTTTCGCTATAAAATTTTTTATCGTCACAAGTGACTATCCCACAACCTTCTTGTCCTCTATGTTGTAGGGCATGCAATCCCAATGCAGTTAGCTTGGCAGCATCAGTATTATTGAAAATACCAAAAATTCCACATTCCTCTCTTAGTCTGCCCATTTAGATTTTTTCTATTTTTTCCTCAGTTTTATCGTAGTAATCTTTGCTGTTTGGGAATTCGTCGATCAAAAACACACTCCCTTTGTATATTATTTCAAAGGAATAAGCATCATCGGTTTTTATAGGCCAATTTTGATGTGGGTAAAACCAGTTGAACAAAGAAAAAATACAAACACAGAAAACATATCCTTTGAAAACTCCAAAAATTAAACCAAAAATTTTATCAACCGAGCCGAGTCCTGAATAGGTTACTGCGTTACTTATAGCTTTGCCAATATTTATTATTACAAACAAAGAAATTATGTAAACAAAAATCCCCAAACCTATATCAGTTATAAATCTTGATTCTATATATTCCTGTACCCAAGGATTTAATTTAGGTACCAAAATAATAGTTATTACTAACGCAAGAAGCCATTTCGAAAAAGACAAAAGACTCAACATAAAGCCTTTAGCTGCACTTTGCACCATAGAATAAACAATAATTAAAAAAACAATTAAATCAAATGCTGATATACTATTTTGTATAAATTCTACAATGTCACTCATTGCCAAAAGGTTTTACTACCAAAATTAATTTTGGTAAAAGTGTTAAAACGGAAATCATCGCTAAAAGCATTGCAATACCTGTAAATACTCCAAAATAGATAGTTGGAATAAAATTAGACAAAACAAGTATTGAAAAACCAAATACGATTGTTATGGATGTGTTTAAAATAGCTATACCAACTGTATTATGACATTTCTCGAGAGTTTGATTGTAATTATTAATTTTTTTAAATTCTTCTTTAAACCTATAAATATAATGTATGCTGTTATCTACAGCTATACCGATTGTAATTGCAGCTATAGTAATGGTCATCATATCAAGAGGTATTTCTAGCAAACCAATGATGCCTAAAATAAGGAAAGCGGCCATGAAATTAGGCACAACACCAATCAATGACAAAGTTATATTTCTAAAAAGTATTAAAAACATAAAAGTAATACCAGCCATTACAACACCTAGCGTTAATATTTGTGATTTAAATAGACTTTGTAAAAGATTGTTAAAAAGTATAAGAACCCCAGCCAATTTAAATTCAGTTTTATCTAAACCTAATTGATTTTCTAAATCATAATTAATTTTTTTTATTAATTCATTTCTTCTTAAATCTTTTTTAGAATCCATAACTCTCAGGCTTATTCTAGCTTCATTATTTTTAATCGATATATATGGATCAATTATTTCTTTTTTTATTGAATCTGGAATTTTAGTATAAAGGACTCCCATTTCTAATCCTTGCAATTTTTTTCCATCATTTAAATCTTCAGCAACTCTAACCATAGAAGCAAAAGATATTACCTTACCAACAGCTTGCAGATCATCTAAATAATCATGTACCTTAGTAATCTTATCTATTTTATTTCTAGTAAACCAATATTTTTCTTCATCTTTTTCATCATCATCCCAACCATCAAAATCATCTTCAGTATCATCTTTTATTTCTTTTTCTGGAAATTTTATAATAACATCAAGCGGAGTGGTTCCGCCGAGCTCATCATCAATCAACTTCATTCCTTTGTAAATTTCAGTTTCCTTATCAAAATAATTAATAAAACTATTTTCTACCTCTAATTTTGAAATGCCTATTACACTCACAACTATAACAAATAAAGCAGAGAGAAAGATGGTTTTAGTATTTTTTTGTGCAACTTTACTTAGGAAAGAAGTAATTTTTGATTTTTTTTCACTTTTATAATTAGCGTTTTCTTTACTTAAAATATTTAAAATTGCAGGAAGCAAGGTAAAAGTTACAGTTAACGAAACTATTAAACCCACTGTCATCATCCAACCGAAATCAATAATAGGCTTGATGTCACTAAATATAAGAGACAGAAATGCGCAAATAGTTGTTAGAACAGTATAAAGTATTGGCCAAAACATTTTTCCAGAAGTCCACAATATCGCTTCACTATTTGAAATATTCGGATTTTCTTTTTTGAATTGCAAATATCTAACACTCATATGAATATTCATGGCCATAGTAAGGATAAGCATCAAGGCTATAAAATTGGAGGATATTACTGTTACTTTCCAACCTACCAATCCTAATAATCCAACCATGATTAAAACTGCAAAAAAACAACTCAAAAGAGGAATAAAAACCCATAGCAAACTTCTGAAAACAAACCAAAGTGTACAAACAATAAATAAAAAAACACCAGCGCCAAAAACTAATATGTCATTTTTTATAAATGTCATCATGTCATCAGCTATCATTGGTATACCACCCAAATGAATTTTAGCTGTATTTTGATATTTTAATATTATTTCTCTAATTTCGTTAATATTTTGATGATTTTTACGGTTATATGATTTTTTGTAACTATCATATTCTTTTAAAAATTCTTTATATTTCTTTTTATCTTCGACGGTTAATTTTTTATTATTTTTTTTATCTAGGTAAATATTTTTTACTTTTATTAAGTTGTATAATTTTTCGTCTGTTTCAATATAAACTAGTATTCCGCTAGTTTTGCCGTCTTTACTAATTACAAATTCCTTATAAATTGGGCTATTTATGATTTCTTCAAATCCTCTTTCTTTATCAACGTCAACACTTGATAAAGTTTTAAAATTTTTTATTCTTTCTGCTAGTGGATCATCATTATTTTTGAGTAAAGGCACATCCAAAATTGTTATTACATTATTGGACCAACTTAAATTTTTTAAATCATTTTTTAGGTCTGTAAGATTTTTTATTGTTTCGGAGTCTAATAAATCATTTTTTGGCGTGTAAGTTAAGACCAAAAAATCTTTCGATTTATATTTAGAATTTACTTCTCTTAAATATTTTAAATCTGGGTCATTTTCTAACAACAAAGTATCTGATGATGCATCTAGTTGAAAATCTTTTGAATAATACCCAAATCCAATTAACAAAAAAACGAGAATTAATAATGTAAATCTTGGCTTTTCAATTATTAAATTTTTATAAAAATCCTTAAGCATTGAAAAAGTTAAAGTTACCTATTTTCTAAGTCCTTAAACTTAGTATACATTGCTTCAAATTCGACTTTAACATTTCCTGTAGGCCCATGCCTTTGTTTACTTATCATTATTTCTGCTAGGCTAGAAATTTCATCCATTTTTTGCTGCCATTCTGCATGTTCTATAGATCCCAGAGTTGGTTCCTTTCTTTCAAGATAATAGGCTGCTCTATAAACAAACATAACAACATCTGCATCTTGTTCAATAGAACCCGATTCTCTCAGGTCAGCTAACTGTGGCTTTTTATCATCGCGTTGTTCAACAGCTCTTGAGAGCTGTGATAATGCAAGAACAGGTACGTCAAGTTCTTTTGCTAAAGCTTTTAGACCTTGAGTTATTTCGGAAATTTCTTGGACTCTTCCGTCATTTCTTCTATTTCCCGAAGATCTCATTAATTGAATGTAGTCAATCACAATTAAATCTAAACCAAAAAGTCTTTTTATTCTTCTAGATCTATTGCTGATTGCCGAAATAGAAATAGCGGGAGTCTCATCTATATATAAAGGCAAATTGTATATATTTTTAGATGTTTCTATAAATTGCTCAAATTCTTTTTCTGAAACCTTACCTCTTCTAATATCATTTGATCTTATTCTAGATTGTTCAGACAATATCCGTGTAGACAACTGCTCTGATGACATCTCTAAAGAAAAAAAGGCAACTGTAGATTTTGATCCCTTTTTTTCAATATTTTTAGCAGCATGAAAAGCTATATTAGTAGCCAGAGCGGTTTTACCCATTGATGGTCTACCAGCAATAATTATTAAGTCTTGTTTGTGCATGCCACCTAATCTGGAGTCTAAATCTGTTAGACCAGTTGGAACACCAACAATACCTTCTTCGTTTTGATATGCATTTCTTGCCATTTCAATCGTTTGTTTAAGAGCATTCTCAAATTTCAAAAAAGATCGATTAAAATGTCCTCTCTCGGCTAGATCAAATAAAGATTTTTCAGCATTCTGGATCATCTCCTCTCCAGAAGAAATAGCTTCATTTTTATTTGAGGCCTCATTTAAAACATTTTCAGATATTTTAATTAATTCTCTACGGACATGCATTTCATGAACTATGTTAGCATAATCTAAAACCTGTTTTGGAGAAGTGGTTGAAAATTTAGTAATTTTAACTAAATATTCTTGTCCTCCTAATTGCTGTAACCCTTTGTCATTTTCAAAATGATTCTTTAACGTGACAGGATTAGCCAAAAGACCTTTACCTATCAGCATTTCAATAGTTTCGAAAATTTTTATATGAATAGGATCAAAAAACTTTTGTGAATTAATTATAGGTGCGATCTCATCATATAGTTCATTTGAGACCAGGATCGAACCTATAAGAGCTTGTTCAGCTTCAATATTGCAAGGCATCTGCCCTTGCGATCCTTGAATTATTTTAAATGGTTGAGAAGACATAATTATTTTTGATCATTTAATACCATAAAAATAATTAAAAAAACCTCAAAGTTATACACGAGGTAAATATTCTGTGGAAAAAAAATATTAAAAATTTAAGTTTTGTCTTCTTCTTTTACAACCTCAATATGAATTTTAGCTTGAATTTCGGCATGTAAATTAATTGTGGCTTCGTAGAAACCTATTTTTTTCATCTCTTTACCAAGGTCAATTTGGGATGGTTTTATTTTTACTTTACTTACTTCCTCTATACTTTTTGATAACTCTAGAGGTTTAATAGACCCGTATAATTCGTTGTTTTCTTTAGCTCTTTTCGCAAATTTGTATTTTGCATTATTTATAATATCGTAAGTCTTTTTAGCAACTTTTTTTAACTCAAGATTTTTTTCATTAAGCTCTGATTTTTTTTTATTTACTATATCTATATTTTCTTTAGAAGCTTTTAATGCTTTTCCAAATTTGATCAGAAAATTACGTCCGTGTCCTCTTCTAACCTTTACTATATCTCCTATTTTTCCGAGATTTTTAATATTTTCAAGTAATACCACTTCCATAATAATTTATATCAATGACAAAAGTCTTGCTCTTTTGATTGCTCTAGATAATTCTTTTTGTTTTTTTTGAGATACGGCAGTAATTCTCGAAGGTAAAATTCTACCACTTTCTGAAATATATTTTTTTAACAATTTAATATTTTTATAATCAACTGTTGGTGCATTTTTACCAGACAAAGGGCAAGGTCTAAAAAACTTTATACCTGGTTTCTGGAATAAACTTAATTTTGAATTCGATGATGTTTTTTTTTTAGATTTAAATCTCTTGTTTTTCTTCATAATTTGATGTTTTTTGTATTTCTTTCTTTTCAAAATAATTTGTTTCTAAGTCATGTTTTTTTACTTTTATAGTTAAAAACCTAATTAAAGAATCATCAATATTTTCTGCTCTTTCTAATTCTTGTATAGTTTTTCCCTCTCCTTCGAACTTGATGTGAAAGTAATTACCTTTAGAGTTATTTTTTGTTTTTTTAGCTAGATTTCTCAATCCCCATTCTTCTGTTTTGATCACTTTCCCGGAATTTTTATTTATTAAATCTTGATATTTTTCAAGCAATTTCTTATTTTGACTTTCAGTCAGTTCCTGTTTTGCAACAATAGTGTGTTCGTAACAATTCATCTATAATTTCCTTGGCTCATATTATATATCTCTTTTTAATAAGGCTGCTTTTCCTTAGTAGAGGTCGAGTTTTATACTATTAAAATTTTCAATATACAACTATTAAAATTTAATTATATTGTAGGTCTTATTATCTTATGCAAGCAATTTTATTTCCTGGTCAGGGCTCACAGTATGTAGGTATGGGATCTGATTTTTATGCTAAATTTGACTCCGTAAAAAAAAATTTTGATATAGTTGATCAAACTTTGGGTTTTAAACTCTCAAATATTATTTTGAATGGCCCTGATGAAGAGTTAAAATTAACTCAAAATACACAGCCAGCAATTATGATAATTGGAGTTTCTATTTTTAATGTTCTAAATAAAAATTTTAATTTAAATTTAAATAGCTCAAGTTTTTTTGCTGGTCATTCTTTAGGTGAGTATACAGCGCTTGTATGTTCTGGTTCTTTATCAGTTGAAAAAGCTGCCTACCTATTACATGAACGTGGCAAGGCAATGCAAAATGCAGTTCCAAGTGGACAAGGTGCCATGACGGCAGTTCTAGGTATGTCTGTAAGAGATATAGAAGAAGAAATAAAAAAACTTCCAGAAGGTGGAATATGTGAAATAGCTAATGATAATAGCGATGGTCAAGTAGTTGTAAGTGGAACAAAAAAAAATGTTGAAATTTTAAACCAAAACTTAAAACAAAAAAATAAAAGAGGAATTATTTTACCCGTCAGCGCTCCATTTCATTGTTCGTTAATGCGAGAAGCTTCAGCGAAAATGAAAGATAAAATCCAAAATACTAATTTTATAGAACCCAAACCTAGTATTATTAGTAATGTTACAGCAAAAGAAGAAAATGACACCAATACCATTAAATCTTTGTTGGTTGAGCAGATTACTTCTAGGGTTAGATGGAGAGAAGGTGTAAATTATATGATAAAAAATGGTGTTAAACATTTTATTGAAATTGGCCCTGGTAAAGTGCTTTCAGGTTTAGTAAAAAAAATAAATAAAGATGTTAAAATAACTAATATAAGTTCGGTAGACACAATAAATAATTTTATAAGTAAATGATTAGCTTTAAAAATAAGAACATTTTAATAACAGGCGCTAGTGGAGGAATTGGAAATGAGCTAGTAAAAAAGTTTGTTGCTTTGGGTGGAAATGTTCTTGGTAGTGGAACTAAAGCAGAAAAACTTGATTTAATCAAAAAAAAATATCCAAATATTAAAGTAAAAAAATTTGACATTTCAGAACATTCAAGAATAGAAGAGTTTGTAGAAGGAGTAACTTTAGAATTGGGTGGTTTAGACATTTTAATAAATAATGCAGGAACAAATTTAGACAATCTTTCTTTAAGAATGAAAGATGAAGAATGGAAAAAAGTAATTGATGTAAATTTAACCTCCACTTTTTTACTATCAAAATACGCTATTAGAAAAATGTTAAAAAATAAATTTGGAAGAGTCGTAAATATTACATCTGTAGTAGGACATACTGGAAATGTAGGACAATCAAATTATGCCGCGTCTAAAGCCGGAATTATTGGAATGTCAAAAAGTCTGGCAATTGAGTATGCAAAAAAGAATGTAACAGTTAACTGCGTGTCCCCAGGATTTATAGTTTCAGACATGACAATGAATATCGCCGAAAAAGTTAAACTATTTTTAACATCAAGAATTCCCATGGGTAAGCTTGGAACAGGCGAGGATGTGTCAAACTGCGTTGCCTTTTTATCTTCAGAACAAGCAGCGTACGTTACGGGTGAAACATTGCATGTAAACGGTGGAATGTATATGTCTTGACAAAATTTATTAATAATTTATTAAGAGAAAATAACTCAAACTTAAGGAATTGTAATGAATAAAAAAGATATTTCAGGAACAGTTAAAAAAATGGTAGCAGATCATTTAGGTGTTGACGAATCAAAAGTCACTGAAGAAGCAAATTTTATTGACGATCTAGGTGCAGACAGCTTAGACACAGTTGAATTGGTAATGGCCTTTGAAGAAGAGTTTGGTTCAACAATTTCAGATAATGAGGCAGAAAAGATTTTGACTGTCGGTGATGCTATAAAGTTTATTGAAAACCAATCGGCATAAAATTGTTAAATCATTAAAAAGGCATCAAGCCGAAGAGTTTCTAGAATGTTAGAAAATAAACATGGAATGATGTTTGTACTATCATCACCATCAGGAGTAGGAAAAACCACCTTAACGAAAAAAATAGCAGCAAGTAATAAAAATTTTAATATTTCTATTTCTCACACAACAAGAAAACCTAGGCCGGGCGAAGTAAATAAAAAAGATTATTATTTTGTCAACAAAGAAGAATTTGATTTCTTAATTGAAGAGAAAAGCTTTTTTGAACATGCAAGAATTTTTGACAATTATTACGGAACATTAAAAGAACCCGTTCTCAAATTTTTGTCAGAAGGCAAAGATGTTCTTTTTGATATAGACTGGCAAGGAAACCAACAGTTAAAAAAAGATAAAAATTTATCCTTAGTAACTTTTTTTATTTTACCACCAAACATAAAAGTTTTAAAAGAAAGGTTATTTAATCGTCATAAAGGGCAAGAAAAATTAATAGAAGAAAGAATGAATAAATTTAACGAAGAAATTTCCCACTGGAATGAATATAATTATGTAGTGATAAACGATGACTTAGATGAATGTTTTAATAAAATTATGAAAATAATAAATTTAGAAAAACGAGGTATTAAAGAAGAACAAAATGCAGAGGATATTGCTAAAAAAGTTCATGAGCTAATAAAATAATTTTTCATATTTTATTGCAATTTTGTAAAACATTTCATTGCTTAACTCCTCAGGTCTCTGCTTTAAATTAAGTTGCAGTTCTTTTGCTACAGTATAATCATATTTAAATAATTTTAAAAAATTTTTATTTATCATTTTTCGTCTGTTGGAAAACAAAATTCTTGTAACAGTTTCTAAATTTTTAGGATTTTTAATATTAAATTTATTGTTTTTTTTGGGTTTAAACGACAAAACGGTAGAATTGATCTTCGGTTTTGGAAAAAAACAATTTTTTGATACATCAAAATGTTTTTTTATTTCAAGTCGCCAATTACATAAAATTGAAAGTCTGCCGAAATCTTTGCCTTTGTTTTTTGCTAAAATCCTATCAGCAACTTCTTTTTGAAACATAAATATTAACATATCATACCACGGAGGCCATTTTTCTAAGAGAATAAGAGAGGACAATATTTGAGTTGAAATGTTGTAAGGAAGATTTCCGAAAACAATAATATTTTTTCCTATTTTTTTCTTTTTAAAAAAATTAATTATATCGTCATTAATAATTTGTATATTATTAAAATCAGAAAAAATATTTTTTAGAAAAATTGATAATTTTTCATCTTTTTCTATTCCGTATAGTTTATTGGGATTCTTGCTTACTATTTTTTTGGTTAAATTCCCATTACCAGCACCAATTTCAACAATAGTTTTATTTTCTATATCGGTAATATTAATTATTTTATTGATAATATTTTGATCAATTAAAAAATTTTGTCCTAAACTTTTTTTGGGTTTGATAATAAAATCCATTTAAGAATTGATATAATTAAAAAATTGAATTGATTTTATTAAACTTTTTGGATTAGCAATATTTTTTCCTACTATATCTTTCCCAATACCATGATCCGGGGATACTCTTATGTATGAGAGGCCCGAAGTAATATTAATAGCATCATATTTAAATAAAGCTTTAAATGGACCAAGAACTTGGTCATGGTACATTCCGAAAATAATGTCAAATTTGTATTTTTGAAAAATTGTAAAACTGGTATCAGGAGATACAGGTCCATTTACATTAATTCCAATACTTCTAATTTTTTTTATAGCTGGAATAATTTCTTCTTTCTCTTCTGATTTTTTTAATGATGAAAAATTATGAGGATTAAATCCTAATACTGCTATGTTTGGCTTCCTATTGAAAATTTTTTTGTAAAAACTATTTATAATCTTAATTTTTTTTATGATTTTAATTTTATTAATTTTTTTACTTACCTGTTTAAGAGGAATATGAGTTGTCAAAGGCGATACTGATAATTTTTTGTTAAAAATTAACATTACTTCGTTACCAAAATTACCATCTTTTTTCGAAATAAATTCTGTTACACCCATATTTTTATTTTTAAATAGGATTTCTTTTGACACAGGACAATTTACAAAACCTATTATTTTTTTATCTTTAACGAATTTAATTGCTGTTCTAAAGCATTCGAAAATGTATCTATTCGATTTATTTGATAATTCTTGAAAAGGTTTTGATTGATTATACCTTATATTTAATACAGGAAGAGATTTCCCTGCCAAATCTTTAATTTTAAAGTTTTTTTCTATTTTTTTGATTTTAATTTTATATTTTAATTTTTTTTTTTGAAGATTAAGCAATTGTAAATTTCCTATTACAAAAAAAGGTTTGTGAGGATATTTTTTTCTAGAAACCCAACTTTTAAATATAATTTCAGAGGAAATGCTATTTGGCTCTCCAGCGATTATGGCTATAGGTTTTTTCATTCAAAATAATTTATCGATACAGATCTTCTTAACTTATCATAATGAGATAACGAGTGCATGTTAAGCAATTTTGTTTTTTCTGCATTAACTAATTGATTTTTAGCCTGTTCTAAATTTTGAAATTGTTCTAATTCTCTTACTTCTCTTACTTTCAAAAATAATATACCCGTTGGTAAAAAAATAGGATCTGAAACTTCACCAATAGGAGTATTGATTATTTTAGATTTAAATTCATCTGTAATCACATTTTCATTTATCCATCCTAAATTTCCACCTTTAATTGATGTTTCAGAAATGCTTTGGTTTATTGCTACATTTTCAAATCCTGTTGTTTCAATTTGATTTTTTATCTCTTCTATCTTTTGTTTTAAAAGTTCTTTCGCTACAGATTTAATTATAATTTCAGAAAGCAAATATTCTTTTACCTTTTTTTTCTTTTCTAGCGATTTTAGCTCTTCTTCAATCTCATCTACATTTATTATTAATCTATTTTTATATATTTCAAATATTAAACTATTCCACAGAAGTTCAGTTTCAAATTGTTTCTCAATATCTGAAAAATCAATACCATTTGCTGCAAATACACTTTTTAAAGTATCTAGGTCCATTTCTAAATTGGAAGAAATTTTTTCTAATTCTTTAATTAAATCATTTTGATTGACTTCAAGAGACTTATATTTATCTATTTCAATTTGCTTTATAGTTCTTTTTAATGTTGTTTGTATTGCAATTTTTTCAAGTTCCTCTCTTCTTTGTTCAGAGAAAGTTTGACCATTTAGTATTAATATAATCTTAATTTCTTTTATAATGTCAGAATGAGTAATTGCTTTATTATCAACTGTTGCAAATAATGAATCTTTGATTTCAGCATTAATTTTTGTGAAACTAAAAAACAATATTATTACAAAAAAAATTATTTTATTAATATTAATCACGGATTTATAACTGATGGTGTTTTAACTCCTGCAAATGGTACAAAAGTAATCATAAACATTAAAGATTCTTTTGCATCTATATCTAAATCACTATCTTCATAAAACTCTCTACGATAAACAAGACCTGCGGTTAAACAATCTATAGTATACTGGTAACCTATGTCGTAAAATTCCGTACTATCAGTTTTAAAGTTCTTTTTTGTTTGAAAGCTTAATTTATTGTTATCGCTGAATTTCAAGGTGACTCCACTTGTAATATAATTTTCCACTCCTATATGATTTTGTTCTTCCAAATAATCTAAATTAAAATCAACTTTACCAAAATTTAAAGTAGTTGAAACTTCATTGTAATTAATATCATTAAAATTATGATCTAATGCAAATTTATAATCAATTTTTCCAATTTTTGAAAAATTGTAATTTATCTCTCCAACTAAATCTGATGTTTTTTGATCTAACGAACTCTTTGAAGGTATATCTCTGTTTTCTTCACTGCTAAATACTTGCCCCATTGATATTGATAATTTATCTTCTTCAATACCATTTTCGTTTTTCTTTGTCGTTTTAAAATCAAAACCTAGAATAGCACTTATACCGTTTTCAATTTCTGAAGTTTTATTTGTTGAATATAAGTTTGAATAATTTAATGTTACATCATCATTACTCAAATTTCTCATATGACCAGGCGCATAACGCAGCATGAGGGTAGGTGAAAATATTTTTGAAGAATCCGTTTCTCTTTTTTGCATTGGCAAAGAACTTTTAAAACTTAAAACACCATTTAATTCGCTCACAGTTCCCGCAGTTTTATATCTTGCAGTATTTTTAGCCTCGTAATTTGTATTTTTTATTAAACCCTGCAACGTATTTACAAAACCGCTTTTTGTTATATAGCTTCCTGGATTCCATAAGACATCATTAGTTAAAAGAGTTGCGTGTTTATCCGCGTCATAATTTTTATATAAAGCATTTGATTTAAAATCTAAGGTACCAAATCTTTCAGTAAAAAAAGTTTTTCCATACAATATATTTGGTAAAATAAATTCATATCTGTCATTTGTTTTTTCTCTCAGATTTTCGTAGACAGTCGCTGAAATGTCTAGATACGTATTATCTTTATTATAATTATAGCTAATTTTATTTTCTAAATTCGTATTTTCAGAATTTACTAAGGCGGTATTTATGTCATGCACTCTAAAATAAGTATCATTCGATGCCTTTTGAATCTTAAGAGAAAAATTGCTTTCGTACGAACGACCCTCACTTAAATCAAAATCTAATTCTGCAAAAATATGATTTCTTGAACCAGGTGTTTTTGTCGATGAAGTATTTTTATAACCCTGATTATAACTTGTATCGAGTGTTAAAAATCCATTTCTGAATGCTTGTCTATATTCATTTAACAATAAAACATTTTCATTTGCATATGTTTTCGGGGTAAAAGTTAAATCTTTGTCATGACTAATTTTCCAGTAATATGGCAAACCAAGTCCCAATCCTGTGTTTGTAGTGTTGCTAAAAATTGGAGTTAAAAAACCTGTGTGCCTTTTAACCGTGGGATCTGGATGAGCAAATCTTGGAAAGTAAAAAATAGGTAAACCGTAAACTTTTAATATCGCATTTTTATAATATATAATTTTTTTTATTTTATCATGACTTATTTTATTTGCCTGCAAGCTCCAAGGAGGACAACGATCTTTTTTCTGCTTGCAAACTGTAAATACGCCTTTTGAGAAGTTTGAATATTGTTCTGACATAAAAATATCATTAGAAACAAAACGAGGTTCATTATCCGCGCTAAGACCAAAATTTTCTTGATCTATTAATGCACTTACATCTGAGCCAATCATTTCTTTTTTATCTGTATCAACATGAATTTCTTTAAAAAAATACGTGTTTTTGTTGGTGTCAGAAACTTTTATTTTTCCTACAGAAGAGAAAAGATTTTTTTTCAACATATAATGGAACATCGTGACTTCAACCACATTTCCATCTACATCTGTAAAAATAGAATTTTCATCAGATTTTACTATTTTATTTAAAGTGTCATATAAAATATTGCTTGATGTTAGCTTATAATCATTATCTAGGATTAGGTCAGAATTATCGTAGGCAATGATTATTTCTTTTATTTTATCATAGGAAGCTTTTTCGGTAATCAAAACATTACCTTCAGTATCAAAAACTTTTACAGATCCTTCGGCTAGTATAAATTCTTTAGACTTTGTATATGTAACTTTATCTGCTTTAATAATTTTTCCTTCACTATCCACAACCTCAACGGAGCCTTTTCCAATAACTATATCATTTTGTTTATCTACAGAGATTATTTTTGCTGAAATATTAAATTCATCAGCCAGAAGATCTAAAGTAAATATTATTAGATTTAAAAAACAAATACTTATTATAATTATTTTATTTTTGATTTGCATGAATCAACCCCACTGCACCAAAAATGAAAAAAATGACAATTGGCATCCAAACGGAAATTTCAATTGGCAATTTTCCAGTTTTACCCAATGCAGCTGAAAAATCGTTAAAGTAAAATATTAATACACTTGTTATTATTGCTACGAAAACATATGTCCAATTATTTTCTTTAAGTTGAATTCCCAAAGTAAATACTCCGCCTATAAAAACCATGCTTAAAAGAAAGAAAGGAAATGCTAAAGACCTCTGTAATTTGGCCCTCATTTCATTTGTCGAATAACCCCTATCCTCCAAAAGTTTGATTTCGTGCTCGAGATTCCAGAATGAAATTGTATCTAAATTTGAATATAAACTTCTAATTTTTTTAATATCATAAATACTTTTATAATCGTAATTTAGTTTATCTTTTGAAATAACTTTTCCATCTATATCTGTAACAGTCACATCTTTAAGTATCCAATTAACCGAGCTAATGTCTGCGGTTTTTGCCTCATATCTTTTTGTAAAATTGTTATTACCATCAAACTGATAAATAGTAACATTCATCAAGTATTCATTATTTAAATTAGATGATTTTATAATATAGTTATTTCCATAATTTTTTTCTTTAATCCATATTCCATTTTCAGTAACGGCGGCTAAATAATCTTTTTCCTTTTCATAGTAAATACTTTTTATTGATTCATATTTTTTTACTAGAACAGAAGTAACTGGATTAATTAAGGCTATAAATAAAATTCCCAAAACTATAGCTATAAAACTAGGCACCATAATTATTGAAACACTAGACATTCCAGAAACTCTCATAGTAATTATTTCATCAGTTCTTTTTATTTTTAAAAAAAGCCATATTCCTGATAACAAAATTACAAAAGGAAACATGTTATAAATTAAACTTGGGACAAATAATAAAGATAAAATTACAGGTATACCGATTCCAATATCATGATCTTTAAATAAATTTATTTCTTCAAATAAGTTGATAATAAAACCTAAGCAAAAAAAGAAAAGACTAATATTTAATGTTATTTTTAAAAATTCTTTAGCCAGATAATTATTTATTACAAAAGATTTAATCATAAAATTATTTTATATTTTCATATTTAAAAGTTCTTATTAAAAAAAGATAAATTAAAGGCATCAAACAAATAGGCAGAAGATAATAAATTAACGTGTGCATTCCAGAAATGCCGGAATATCTTACAATAACTTCTGAACCTACTAAGATCGCAAAACCAATTAAACCATAAATATATTTATATATACCCGACATTTTTTTTTCGTGCCTTGATGATAGAAGAAAACAACAAATCAAAGCGATCAATGGTAAAAAAAAAGGCATTCCAAATCTTTTATTAAGTTCTATTTTAGATTCCTTTAAAGTTTTTTCATTTTCTCCACAATTATGTGTAAATAAATTTCTGCCTGCTATACAAGCGATAAGTTTTGCTGTTGAAGTTTCTTGCACTTTTGCTTCGCTAATAGTTTTAGTAGTTAATCCTGAAAGATTTATTGTAGTCTCTTCAAATCTAATAATATTTATACTTCCATCTTTATCCATTTTTTGAATAATACCATTTAACAATACGAGTATTTTTTCATCCTGAAGGACATATCCAGATTTTGATAAGATTGTTGAAGAACCGCCGACAGCAATTTGAGTTACTAATTTACCTTCATCTCTAATAAAAATATTTTTATATGTACCATCATCATTTTTTTTTCCTACGAAAATTGTTAGACCTTGCACTGTGTCGTTAAATTGTCTTTCCTTTAAAAGAGATGGCACAAATTGTAGTTCAGAACTTTTTATAAGAGATCTGGAATGATTCAAAGTTTCAGGAGTAATTGTAGTCGACATTACAAGTTGGAAAAACATAACCAAAAGAGATATACGAAATATAAGATTAACCACTCTTATTTTATTTAGACCAGTGGTCCACAAGATAATTAGCTCATTTTCTTTTTCAAATTTTAAAATCGTCAGTATTGTGGCAAATAAGAATGATAAAGGAATTAATTTTGTTGCTACTTTAGTTATAGTTAAGAGGGAATATTCTATATAAATCCTAAAGGCATGCCCGTCTTCTGTCACAAGATCTAGGAAATTTACGGCTTGTATGGTCCATATAATTGAAACTGAGGCAAAAAGTACAACTGCAAAATAGCGTATAAATTCATGAAAAAAATATTTGTTAATTCTGTTTTTCATTGCAAACAATTGTTATATATAGTTAATAAAACAACTTTGAATAGAATTCAATTTATACGTTAAAGGAAGAAAAATGTTAAGTTTTACAAGCAGTTTAAATCAAAATAGTGAGGCATTTGCCATATTTATTAATGATAAATATGACTATAAGGATAAAAGAAATGTCCTAACCGATAATGCGGTAAAAAAAATAAATTCCTTTTTAGGTGTTTTAAAAACCAAAAGGAAAGATGAAGAAATAAGCTCTATAGATATTTCAGACAAACAAAAGTGCTTTGTTATTAAAATAGAAAAAAGTTCTAAAAGTTATTTGCCTCAGGAAAAGGGAGGCAACTTTCTTTCTTTTCTACAAAAATATAAAAACATAAAAAATGTGGAATTATATATCGATAGTTTAGATTATGACAAAGACGATTTAGTTACATTTTTTTCCCAATTTATTTTTGGTTTTAATTTAAAAGGTTATAGCTTCAATAAATACAGGACTTTAAACAAAGCAAAATTTGAAAAAAATATTAATTTAAAAATTATAACTGCGAATAAAGAAAGAATAGAGAAAGAATACAAATATTATAATGCAATTAAAGAAGGTGTTTTTTTAGCAAGAGATTTAGTTTCTGAGCCGCCTAATGTTTTAAATCCGAAAACCTATGTAGAAAAAATAAAACAATTATCAAAAATAGGTTTAAAAATTAAAGTTTATAATGAAAAAGAAATGAAAAAGTTGGGAATGAATGCATTATTGGGTGTAGGACAAGGAAGTATTAATGAATCTTATTTAGTAGCTATTGAATGGAATGGTAAAAAAAATTCAAAACAAAAACCTTTGGCTTTTGTTGGAAAAGGAGTCTGTTTTGATACCGGGGGAATTTCTTTGAAACCAGCAAGATTTATGGAAGAAATGAAATACGATATGGCAGGATCAGCTGTAGTTGTTGGTTTATTAAAATCATTAGCAATAAGAAAAGCAAAAGTAAATGCTATTGGTGTAGTTGGTCTAGTTGAAAATATGCCCGGAGGAAACGCTCAAAGACCTGGAGATATTGTGAAATCTTATTCTGGTAAAACAATAGAAGTTCTTAACACAGACGCAGAAGGAAGACTCGTTTTAGCAGACGCTTTAAGTTTTACTGAAAAAAAATATAATCCTAAATTTATTGTAGATCTAGCTACATTAACGGGAGCAATAATTATAAGTTTAGGAGAGGAGTATGCAGGTTTATTTTCAAATAATGATGAATTGTCAAAAAATATTATTAAATCTAGCGAAGAAGTTAATGAGAAAATATGGAGATTACCTCTTCATAAAAATTATGATAAATTAATGGACTCAAGTATAGCTGATGTACAAAATATAAATTATGCAGGTGGAGCAGGATCTATTACTGCAGCTCAATTCTTACAAAGATTCATATTGAAAAATACACCGTGGGCACATTTGGATATTGCAGGTATGGCTTTTTCAAAAAAAGCAGCGAATTTAAATCCAGGTGGTGCTACTGGATTTGGAGTTCGCTTATTAAATAATTTGATAAAAAAATATTACGAATAAAATTATGGTAGAGCAAACTTTATCTATAATTAAACCCGATGCTATTGAAAGGAATTTAGAAAGTAAAATTAAGACATTTTTTGAACAAAAAAATTTTAAAATTGCAAAAAGCAAAAAAGTTCAAATAACTAAAGAGGAAGCAGCAGAGTTTTATATTATTCATCAAACAAAACCATTTTATGAAGATTTGTGTAATTATTTATCATCAGGACCAATAGTTGTAATGGTGTTAGAGGGAGAAGGGGCGGTGTCAAAAAATAGGCAAATAATGGGCGCTACAGACCCTTTAAAAGCAGAACCCGGTACACTTAGAAAAATGTATGGTATTTCAATTGATAAAAATTCAGTTCACGGTTCAGATAGTTTAGAAAACGCGAAAAAAGAAATAAATTTTTTTTTTAGTAAATAACTAACTAAATAAAAGCTTTATAGCTTTTGGATAAAGTTGATTTTCTTGTTTTAAAACTCTTTTTTTTAAAGAACCTTCAGTTTCATTTTTTTTAACAACAATTTTTTTTTGTAAAATAATTTTTCCAGAGTCAAGTTTTGAAGTTACAAAATGTACTGTGCAACCAGTATATTTTTCTCTTTTGGCCAAAACGCGTTTATGAGTATTTAATCCCTTGAATTTAGGAAGTAATGAGGGGTGAATATTTACAATTTTATGTTTAAATTTTTTTATAAAATTACTTGATAACATTTTCATAAAACCTGCCAGGCAGATAAATTTTATTTTTTTTCTCTTCAATTCAAGCAAGCAATTTTTTTCAAAAGAAATTTGATTTGAAGAATTATAGAATTTAAAAGGTATATTGTTTTTTTTTGCATAATTTAACCCTTTTGCCTTAATATTGTTTGATATTACTAGTGCAACATTAATCGGAAAATTTTTATTTTTTGAATGATCTATAATTGATCTAAGATTAGTTCCCCTACCAGATATAAAGATGCAAGATCTTATTTTTTTCCCCATTGGAGTTTTCCAGAAATTTTAATATTTGATTTATCTTTTGATATAAATCCTATTGGGAAAGGTTTATATTTTTTAGAAAAGAAATTTGAAATTTTTTTTACATTATTTTTTTTTGCAATTAAACAAAAACCAATTCCACAGTTAAATGTGTTGAGCATTTCTAAGTCTTTTATATTATTTTTTTTTAACCACTTAAATATTTTTGGAATTTTAATTTGCGATAGATTTAAATTTATGCAAAGTTTTTTAGGTATTACTCTAACTAAATTATTAACTAGACCTCCACCAGTTATATTAGCACATCCATTTATTAATTTATTTTTATTAATCGCGTTGATCTCACTAACATAAATTTTAGTTGGTTTAAGTAAATCATTTTTTATATTTATTGGTAAGTCCTTTTTGGAATTTATGTTAATTTTTCTTTTTTTAAGAATTTGTCTTATTAAAGAAAATCCATTTGAATGGATACCAGATGATGGGATTCCTAATAATATATCATTTTTTTTAATTTTTTTTTTGTGAAGTAAAGATTTTTTTTCTACAACTCCAACTGCAAAACCAGCTAAATCAAATTTATTTTTTTCATAAGTTCCTGGCATCTCTGCAGTTTCGCCTCCGATTAATGCACAACCAGACATAGTGCATCCTTTTACTATTCCATCTAAAATTTTTTTGACTTTTTTAATATTTAATTTATCAACTGCTATATAATCTAAAAAAAATATTGGAATGGCTCCTTGTACTATTAGGTCATTCACGCACATAGCGACAAGATCTATCCCGATCGTATTATATTTTTTCATCAGATTGGCGATTTCAACTTTAGTGCCAACACCATCGGTTGAAGATACAATAAGAGGATTTTTCATTTTTAAGTGTGACAAATTGTAAATGGACCCAAAACTACCAATATTTTTAAAATAGCCTAATTCAGTATTTTTTTTATAAGTTTTTCTTGATATTTTAGATATGTAATTTACTAACTTATCGGCAGATGCCATATTAACACCGCTTTTTTTGTAACTATTATAAGTTTTTTTCATGAAGAATTTATTTAATGTTTAATAATTTTATAACTAGATTAAGAGAATATATTTTTATCATTTTAACAGCAACTATATTTTTGCTGTTTACAACTTCAAAAAGTTTTACTGAAGAAAATATTTTTGTCGTAGACAATGTCGAAGTTCAAGGACCATTAGATTTAAATTTTTCAAGAGACAAATATATTAATATAGCGCTTTTAAAATCATTTAAAATACTTATGCCGAGAGTATTACTTTCAAAAGATTTAAATAAAATAAGTGAGATTAAACTTAAAAAAATAAAAAAATTAATCAATAGTTTTCAAATTTTAGAAGAAACATATAGAAATGATGAATACAAAGCTATTTTTAAAGTATCTTATAACGATATAAAAATTAAAAAATTTCTAGGACAGCAAAATATATCCTTTACACAACCAAATATTATTTCCGCAGTATTTTTTCCAATTTTTTTTATGAATGGAGAAATGCAGGATTTTTATGAAAATTTTTTCTATAAACAGTGGTTAAGTACCGAGATAGAGAATGAATTTATAAACTATATATTACCATTGGAAGACTTAGAAGAAATTTCAAAAATAAAGAAAAATAAAAATAATATGGAAAAGTTAAATATTGATGATTTTGTTAATAGATACAATATAAAAAATTATAGCTTTGTATTAATGAACTATGAAAGTGAAAAACTAAGTGTATATCTTAAAACAAATTTTAATAATATTAAAATTAGTAAAAATATTTTTTATGAAGTAAAGACGATGAAGGATAAAGATAAATTAAATTTTATTCTAAAAGATTTGAAAATGAAAATAACTGATATTTGGAAAGAGCAAAATATAATCAATCTTTCCATACCTCTCTTGGTAAGAATAAAATTCAAACACGATAATTTGGGAGATTTAGATAAATTAAAAAGTGTTCTTTATAAAATAAATATAATTGATAATTATCATTTGGACGAGTTAAATATTAAGAATTCTTTTTTTAAAATATATTATTATGGAAATCCAAAAAGACTAAAAACAGAATTATTAAAATTTGGATATCAGCTCAAAAGTGATCAGGGTTATTGGGAGATTGAATTTAATGAATGACCAATTGATATTAAAATTTCCATCTAATAAAGCATATTTGAAAGAGGATTTTTATGTTTCTCCAAGCAATCAAAAAGCTTATGATTTTATTAACGAATGGCCAAAATGGATTAAAAGAACTATCAATATATTTGGACCTCAGGGATCTGGAAAAACACACTTAGCGTCCATTTTAAAAAGTAAAACGACAACATGTGAAGTTCAATCTAACGATCTAAATGATAAAATTTTTTTTGAATTTAAAACGAAGGAGATTTTAATAATAGAAAATTTAAATAATAAAATTTCAGAAACCTTATTATTTTCACTTTGGAACACTGCCCATCAAGATAATAAATATCTCTTGATTACATCTAGTAAGCCTATAAAGGAGTATAAATTTAAATTACCAGATCTTAATTCTAGAATTAGCAGTTGTATAAGTATAGGTATTGAACTTCCAAGTGATGATTTAATTAGTGTTATTCTTTCAAAGAATTTTTCAGATAGACAAATTCAGGTTGAAAAAAAGCATATTGACTACATAATAAAAAGGATAGACAGGTCATATGAAAAAATATCTCAATTTATTTTAATTTTAGATAAATATTCCTTAAAAAAAGGCAGTCCGTTTAGTTTAAAATTAATAAAAGAAGTATTAAAAATGATATAAATCCTTAATAAAGGAATCACTTTGCATAAATATAGAACACACACTTGCTCAGAACTAACCAAAAAAGAAGCTGGTAAAACCGTTAAACTTTCTGGATGGATTCATAGAAAGAGAGATCATGGTAACCTTCTTTTTTTTGATTTAAGAGATCATTATGGTTTAACACAATGTGTTACTGAGAATACTAGTACTTTTTTCAAAGAGATAGAAAAAATTAAGCCCGAGTCAGTTGTTTGCATTACTGGTAAAGTAGTAAAAAGATCTAACGAAACTATTAACAAAGATTTACTTACAGGTGAAGTGGAAGTAACAGTTTCATCCTTCACAATTTTATCTCCAGCCAAAGATTTACCAATGCCTGTTTTTGGTGAACAAGATTATCCAGAAGAAACTAGACTCAAATATAGATTTTTAGATTTAAGAAGACAAGAAATGCATGACAACATTATTTTAAGATCAAAAGTAATTTCTTTTATAAGAAATAAAATGATAGAAAATGATTTTTTAGAATTCCAAACACCGATACTTACAGCCTCTAGTCCAGAAGGAGCGAGAGATTTTTTAGTTCCTAGCAGATTACATCATGGTAAATTTTATGCATTACCACAAGCTCCTCAACAATTTAAACAAATGGTAATGATTTCAGGTTTTGATAAATATTTTCAAATTGCTCCTTGTTTTAGAGATGAGGATGGAAGAGCTGACCGGAGTCCAGGCGAGCATTATCAACTGGATATTGAAATGTCTTTTGTTGAACAAGATGATATTTTTAATGTATTAGAACCTATTTTTTTTGAAATTTTTAATAAATTTGGAAAAAATAAAGTAACTTCAAAACCACCTTTTAAAAGAATTAAGTACAAAGATTCAATGCTGAAATATGGAACGGACAAACCAGATTTACGAATTCCAATAGAGATATTCGATGTTACAAAAATAATCAACAGAGACGATGTTAAAATAGATATTTTTAAAAAATCTATAGCTAAAGGCTCTGTAGTAAGAGCTATACCAGCTCCTAATACATCTAAAAAACCTAGAAGTTTTTTTGACGTTTATAATAATTGGGCCAAAGAGGAAGGGGCAAAAGGCTTAGCTTATATAACGTTAAGCAAAACTGAAGGAAAAATTTTGGGAAAAGGGCCGATAGGGAAATTTTTTTCTGATAAAGCAATTGATGAGTTAGTGAAGACTTGTAAATTAAATGAAAACGACTCTGTTTTTTTTTCATGTGAAACAAAAAGTAATGCTGAAAAAATAAGTGGATTAGCAAGACAAAAATTGGGAAAGGCTTTAAACCTTATAGATGAAAGTAAATTCGAGTTTTGTTGGATAGTTGATTTTCCTATGTATCAGTATAATGAAAAAGATAAAAAAATTGATTTTAGCCATAATCCCTTTTCAATGCCTCAAATTAACTCTGAAGATTTTGAAAAAACTGATCCTTTATCAATAGTAGCTTACCAGTATGATCTAGTTTGTAATGGTTATGAAATATCGTCTGGAGCAATACGAAACCACTTACCTGAATTAATGTATCAAGTCTTTTCTAAAGCAGGATATTCCAAAAAGGACGTTGATATAAAATTTGGTGGAATGATAAGAGCTCTTTCTTATGGAGCTCCTCCACATGGAGGAATGGCTCCAGGAATTGATAGAATCGTTATGCTATTAGCAAATAAAGATAATATTCGTGAAGTAACTTTGTTTCCAATGAACCAAAATGCCGAGGATTTGCTGATGAAAGCTCCTTCCGAGGTTAACGAAGTCCAATTAAAAGAATTAAATATAAAAGTTTTGGAAAAGAAAAAGAAATAGCTACTTTTTGCTTTTTAAATTAATTCTTACATTACTTAAATCCACAAGTTTCTCTTGGTAATTACTTCTAACAAATCCTTTACTTGTTATATCTTTGACCATTTTTAGGAAAGCATCATCTTCATTATCGCTAATATATTTTTCGTTACTGGTTTTATTAATCGAAGGTGTGTGAGCAAGATCTTCTCTACCTAAATATGATATAGCCAATTCTCTAAAAATATAATCCAAAATTGAAGAGGCGTTCAATATTCTATCATTTCCTTTGATTTCACCCGAAGGTTCGAATTTAGTTTCTATAAAAGCATCGACAAATTCATCTAACGGCACGCCATACTGCAAACCCAAGGAAATGGCTATTGCAAAATTATTCATTAACGCTTTAACAAGTTCACCTTCTTTATTTGTGTCAATAAAAATTTCACCGACTCTCCCATCGTCATACTCGCCAGTATGCAAATAAATCTTATGTTCCCCAATAGAAACTTTTTGAATATAACCTTTTCGTCTATCAGGCATTTTTGATCTATTAGTATTTTGTTTCTTAAATTTTTTAATACTAATATTTTCTTTATTTAAATTATTTACATTTTCAAGTTTTTCAGAGTTGATAATTTTTTCATTTACTACTGAAGATAAATTAGGGCTAATACTTTCCTGGGTTTTAGAAGAGGGTAAATCTCTATTTTTTTGATCAATTGTTTTTGTTTTTCTATTATTAAGTTTTACATCAATGATTTCTACCTTTCCATCATTACGATCTTCAAGCTCAGAAAGTTCTTTTTCATTTAATTTCTCTAATTTGTGAACAATTTTAAAAGTACAAGTATAAAAGGTTTCGACCAAATAATTTGACATATGCAGTTAAACTCCAAAATTTAGTTATTTTTTGTATATAGTGAACATTAATATGATATATACTAAATATATTTTAAGTCTAATAAATTATTTACAATTTTTGATTGTGTGAATTTTTTGGTAGAACAATAGACGTAAAAAAAGCAAAAGATTTTTTATGATTAGTTTTTTCAAACAAATATTTACTTGGTGGAATAGGCAAACGTTAGGCACTTTCATTTATACTTTATTTACTGGTAAATTAGTTGGTATGGATGAATTTGGTAACAAATATTATTCAAATTCTAAAGGAAAACGTTGGGTAATTTATAAAACTAAAGTTGAATCATCAAAAATTCCCGCAGAGTGGCACTTATGGATACATTTTTTAACAATAAACAAACCTAGTGATAATTTGAACAAATTTAAATGGCAAAAAAAACATCAAGAAAATTTAACTGGAACCTCAAAAGCATATAAACCCGAAGGTTCTTTAAGTTCTGATTCGAAACGAAAGACAAAAAGATACGATGTTTGGAAAAATTGATAAATTATTTTTAATTTTATTCTTTTTAACTTTTTTTAATATTTCTTTAGCTGAAGAAAAGATAGAAACAGTGCCGCTAATAAACTTAGAAGAATTATCTCCAACTTTTGAAGAAGATAAAGATGAGTTAGAAAAAATGGATTATAAAAATGAAATTACAAATAATATTGAAAATATTGATAGTGATCCTAAACAAGATAAAAATGATAAAATTTATATAAATTTAACCGCGCTTGATAAAATAACTGCTAAAACGTCATCTATAAGACTAGCTATTGGAGATAAAAAATATTTTGGACCGCTAGAAATTGTAGCTCTTAAATGTCAAATTTCTGAAGAAAATGAAGCATTAGATACTGTGGCGTACATACAAGTCAAAGATCTTTCTGCAAAGGACAACAATCAGGTTTTTTTGTTTAATGGTTGGACTTTTGCGTCTAGCCCTACTTTAAGATCGATGGACCATCCTATATATGATTTGTGGATAACGAGTTGTGAAAATATTTAATAAAAAGTTTCTTTCATAAGCCAGTTTACATCAAAATCTGAGCTAATAAATTTTTTGTGTTTCAATATTTTTTTGTGAAGATCTATAGTAGTAGTTATACCTTCTATTACAAATTCATTAAGACATCTTTGTAGTCTTTGTATTGCTTCTTCTCTATCTCTACCTTGACAGATGAGCTTGCATATTAAACTATCATAGTAAGGTGTTATTCTACATCCTTGAAATATAGCTCCATCTACTCTGGTTCTAAAACCAGAAGGTTGATGACAAACATTTATTGTACCTGGGCTGGGTTGAAAGTTTTTACTAGGGTCTTCGGCGTTTATTCTACATTCTATAACATGACCTCTAAAGTTTATGTCTGATTGTTTTAGAGAAGTTTTTCCCTTTGATGCAATTTTTATTTGTTCCTTAACTATATCTATTCCTCCTCGAATTTCAGAAACAGGGTGTTCTACTTGGATTCTTGTATTCATTTCTAGGAAGAAAAATTTTCCTTTGTCATAAATAAATTCAACAGTTCCTGCTCCTTCATAATCGAGCTTGCTTACCATTTTTACAGTTTTATCTAATAAGTCTTGTCTTACTTTTTCTTGCAATACCGGACTAGGAGATTCCTCTATAAGTTTCTGATGTTTTCTTTGTACACTACAATCTCTTTCTCCTAAATGAATAGTAGTTTTTTTGTCAGATAAAATTTGCACTTCTATATGTCTTGGATTTTCAAAATATTTTTCTATATAAACAGATTCATCTGCGAAATATTTTTTTGCTTCTTGTTTAGCCAAAATTAAAGCATTATTTAATTCTTCTTCACGGTTAACAAGTTTCATTCCTTTACCTCCACCTCCTGCGGCAGCTTTAATTAAAATCGGGTATCCAATATTGGATGATATTTTTTTTGCTTCATCTAAAGAATTGATATTTCCTTCAGATCCCTCAATAACAGGAAGTCCTAGTTTTTTTGCCGTTATTTTAGCTTCTATTTTATCTCCCATTTTTTTCATTACTTCAGCACTAGGTCCTATAAATTTTATTTTACTTTTGGTAACTATTTCTGCGAAACGATAGTTTTCTGATAAAAATCCGTAACCGGGGTGTATAGCGTCAGCTCCGCTGACATCAGCGGCTGACATTATAGAAGCTATGTTTAAATAACTATTTTGCGGTTTGTGAGAACCAACACAAATACTTTCATCAGCTAATCTTACATGCATTGAATCTGAATCAACATCTGAATGAATTGCTACAGTAGGTATGTTTAATTCTTTGCAAGCTCTTATAATGCGTACTGCTATTTCTCCACGGTTAGCAACTAAAATTTTTTTAAACATTATTTAACTGAAATAAGTGGTTGACCAAATTCAACTGGTTCGCCATCTTTAACAAAAATTTTGTTAACACTTCCATCTTGAGTTGAAGGAACATGATTCATCGTTTTCATTGCCTCAACAATCATAATGGTTTGTCCTTTTTTTATTTTTTGACCAACTTCAACAAATTTTTTCCCCCCTGGTTCAGGCGCTAGATAGGCCGTTCCAACAATTGGAGATGATATATTAGTTCCATCACTTTCAATTATCTCCTGTTTTTTTTTTACTTCACTAGGAGCTACAGAAGTGACATTTATAGATCGAGATACTTTTACTTTTGTTGTTCCTTCACCATATTCGATTTCACTAAGACCAAATTCTTTTAAATAGCCAGTAAGCTCTTCAATGATTTTCTTATTTATTTTCATTTTATTTATTTAAAATTTCCTTCATGGAGTCTAAAGCCATAATATATCCTTTTACACCAAATCCACAAATAATTCCTTTTGCAGCTTTGCTAATTAGAGATTTTTTTCTAAATTCCTCACGATTATATATATTTGTTATATGAACTTCTATTGTAGGCAATTTTATTGCAAGGAGAGCATCTAAAATTGCAACTGAAGTATGTGTATAGCCTGCCGCGTTTATAACTATTCCATCAAAAACACCCTTGGCATTCTGAATCATTGTGACTATTTCACCCTCAATATTGGATTGTTCAAATTTTATTTCAACGTCAATTGATTTTGCATGAGATTCACAATTTTTTTTTACTTCTTCAAGAGTAGATTTACCATACTTAGACTCTTCTCTTTCACCAAGCAGGTTTAAATTTGGACCATTAATTATTAGTATTTTTTTTGTCATTTAAATAAGTTAAAATAATTCAAATGAATAACTTAAATGTGGCAAAAATACAATTAAATGGGAGTTCTTACGAAATAAATAATGGAACCAATTTAAATGAACTTCTAAATAAGCTTAAAATACAAAAAAATAAGGTGGCAATAGAAGTTAATGGCGAAATAATTGAAAAAAATAAATATATGCATTTAATCTTAAACAAGAATGATAAAGTAGAAATAGTCCATTTTATTGGTGGTGGGTAGGTTAAATGGAAGATATCTTTACAATAGCTAACAAAAATTTTAATTCGCGATTAATTGTCGGAACAGGTAAATATAAAAATTTTCAAGAAACCGCAAATGCTGTAAAAGCTTCCGGAGCCGACATTGTTACCGTTGCAGTTAGAAGAGTAAATATTTTAGATAAAGACCAACCTTTGTTAATGGACTACTTGGATCCAAAAGCTATAACATACCTTCCAAATACAGCAGGATGCTATACCTCTGAAGATGCTCTAAGAACTTTGAGACTAGCTAGAGAAATCGGAGGATGGAGATTAGTAAAATTGGAAGTATTGGGAGATAAAAAAACATTATATCCAAATATGATAGAAACAATTAAATCAACAGAGATTTTGGTCAAAGAAGGTTTTGAGGTAATGGTTTATTGTACCGATGATCCAATTCTATCTAAAAAGATAGAAGACGCCGGAGCTTGCGCAATTATGCCTTTAGGAGCACCCATCGGTTCAGGTCTAGGTTTACAAAACAAAATAAATATAAAATTAATTAAAGAACAATCATCTGTACCTGTGATTGTAGATGCTGGCGTCGGGACAGCTTCAGACGCAACTATAGCTATGGAATTAGGCTGTGACGGAGTGCTAATTAATACTGCAATTGCAGAAGCCAAAAATCCAGTTCTAATGGCAGAATCCATGAAACATGCAGTTTTAGCCGGAAGAAAGGCTTTTAAAGCAGAAAGAATGAAAAAAAGAAAGTATGCTAGCGCATCTTCGCCCGAAGAAAATTTAATTTAATCTTTTAAAAATTAGTATCTAACAGATTCTCTATTATTAAATTTTCTTTTTCCTCTAAAATATCTTTTATTAGAAAATTTTTTTCTTTTAAAATTAGGTTTAGCAAAATCTTTTTCAATTTTTTGGTAACTTTCAACTTTTGATATAATTTTTTTATTTTTATTTAATAAATCTATTTTATATTCAGGAAGAATATAATTTTTATCAGATATTAAGTTAAATTCTAATTTATATTTTTTTCTAAAATGATTGATTTCTTTAGCTAAATTTTCTTCAATATATTTTTTGACTTTTTCTGGAATATAGACATTTGTAATTTTTGCTTTGCTAGAGAATGCTAATTCTTCAGCTTTTTTAACTATTTTTAGAGCAAAAGATTCAAGAGTAAGAGTCATTTTCCATTTTACCGAACTTTCTCTTAATCTTTGTCGCGTCATTTCTAAGAGTCCAAAGTTGCTAATTCTTCCAAATTGGATTCTAGCTCTATCGTCTTTTAATTTTTCTCTTAATTTTCTTTCTACTAATTTACGATTATGAAAATTTGTCATATCTATAAAATCAATAACTATTAATCCAGACAGATCCCTTATTTTAATTTGTCTTGATAACTCTTCCGCAGCCTCAAGATTTGTTTTAAGTGCTGTTTTTTCTATGTTTACCTCTTTAATAGATTGACCAGAATTTATATCAATTGAAACCAAAGCTTCAGTAGGATTTATTACCAAATAACCACCTGAATGCAGCTTAACAACAGAATCAAAAATTCTATTTAAATTTCTTTCTATCCCGACTTCATGAAAAAGAGGTATTTTTCCTCTATATTTTTTAACTTTTTTTATATTTTCGGGCATTAAAAGTTTCATAAAATTTTTGGCTCTTTGATAAGCTTCGTTTCCTTCAACAATTACATTATTAGTATCATTGTCATAAATATCTCTTAAAGTTCTTTTAATTATATCTCCTTCTTCATAAACAAGAGCTGGCGCTATTGATTTAATTGCTTTTGCCTTAATTTCTTCCCATATACTAATAGTATTAGATATATCTTTATTAAGTTCATTTTTAGTTTTGTTTAAACCGGCAGTTCTAATTATTAAACCCATGCTTTCAGGAATGTTAATTTCATGGAGCATTGATCTAATTTTTTTTCTATCATCCGAGTTTACTATTTTTCTTGAAATGCCTCCGCCTTTTGGAGTGTTTGGCATTAAAACGCTATACTTACCAGCTAAAGATATAAATGTCGTTAAAGCAGCTCCCTTTTGTCCTCTTTCATCTTTTAAGATTTGAACAAGAATTATTTGATCTGGTTTAATTACTTCTTGAATTTTATATCTTCTAATACCGTATCTTTTTTTTAGTTCATTAAACTGGTTATTTCTTCCGTGATTAGAATTTTCATTTTTATTTTTTTCATTTTCTGCACTAACTCCATTTTTTTTTTCATCTATAGCAGTTAAGTCAGCAGTTTCTTCAGTCGGTTTTTCTGTTTCTTCAGATGATTTTTCTACTTCTTCGATTTTTTTACTTTTTTCCTTTAATTCTAATCTTAAACTTTCTTCTTCTCTTTTTAGTCTTTCTTTGTCATCATGCGGTATTTGATAATAATCAGACTGAATATCATTAAAGGCAAGAAATCCATGCCTTTCTTTTCCGTAATTAACAAAAGCCGCCTGAAGTGAAGGCTCAATTCTGCTAACTTTTCCTAAATAAATATTGTTTTTTAAATAAAGTTTATTTTTGTTTTCATATTCGTACTCTTCAATATGAAGTTCTGATTTAAGCACGACTCTAGTTTCATCTGGATGCGAAGCATCAATGTATATATTTTTTGCCATTTAATTTGATTCCTGTTTATAATGATGTTTTTTTTCATAAATTTGAATTTTGTTAACACTTATGTGTTCTGTATATATTAAAATTACCTATAAATATATGCAATTATTTCTTAAAACATAATTTACAACCATTAAATGCCTTAAGAAAGCCAGATTTCAATCATTTCTTAAATGTATGCCAAGATATTTAAAAAACATAAGTAAATTGATAATAACGGCGTTTGTATTGGGAATGTTGTTCATGTTTTCAACATTTTGGTATTTTTCATCAGACCTTCCTGATTATAAGATATTAGCAAACTACAAACCTCCAGTTTCAAGCAGGGTCCATTCGGGAGAGGGTCAGTTAATAGCAGAATATGCTTTGCAAAAAAGAATATTTATTCCTTACGATTATATACCTAAAAATGTAATAAATTCATTTTTATCGGCAGAAGATAAAAATTTCTTTTCCCATCCTGGCATAGATGCAAAAAGTATTACTAGAGCAATTATCAAAAATTTAAAAAATATTTTTTCTACAAAGAGATTAGAAGGCGCATCTACTATTACACAACAAGTAGCTAAAAATTTTTTATTAACAAATGAAGTTTCAATAAAAAGAAAAATAAAAGAAGCTATATTAGCCTTTAGAATTGAGAGGGCATATACAAAGGAAAGAATAATGGAATTATATTTAAATCAAATCTATTTAGGGGAAGGAACTTATGGTGTCGCAGCAGCTAGTTTAGAATATTTTAATAAATCTGTAAGAGATTTAAATTATGAAGAAGCCGCTCTTTTAGCAGCGCTACCTAAAGCACCTAGTAAATATAATCCATATAAATCAAAAAAAATAGCAACAAAAAGAAGAAACTTTGTTTTAAAAAATTTATATGAGAATTCTTACATAGATGTAACAGAGTATGAAAATTTAAAAAAAAAAGAAATAAAAGTTAAAAAAAGAAAGATTAAATTATTAGAAGAGGCCAATTTTTATTCTGAAGAGGTAAGAAGAATAATTAATAATAATTATGGATATAGCGATCTATATAAGGGGGGGCTGTCAATAAGAACTCCATTAAATTCTAAATATCAAATTGAAGCCTTGCGGGCACTAAGAGAAGGTTTAGAGGAATATGACAAGAGACATGGTTGGCGCGGTCCGATTACAAATATAAGCAATAAAAATTGGAAAAAAATCGTTGAAGAGCATATTCCAGATAAAAGTTTAAATTGGGATTTAGCAAAAGTAACTGAACTAAATAAATTAAGTTTAAAAATCGAAACTACAAGCAATGAAAAAGGAATTATAGATTTTAATACAGCTAGCTGGACGAGAAAAAAAAGTTTTGATGAATTTTTAAAACTTAATGATATTATTTATGTAAAAAAAAATAGTAAAAAGAAGTGGACTTTAAGACAATTGCCCAAAATCAATGGAGCTATTACGGTAATGGATCCTTTTACCGGAAGAGTACTAGCTATGGTTGGAGGTTTCAGTTTTAAATTAAGTGAATTTAATAGAGCTACTCAAGCAAAAAGACAACCAGGTTCAGCCTTTAAACCTTTTGTTTATGCTGCTGCTTTAGAAAATGGATTTACACCTTCAACTTTAGTTTTAGATGCCCCTTTTGTTATGGATCAAGGAGAGGGTTTAAAAACCTGGAAGCCCGAAAACTACGGAAAGAAATTTTATGGTCCTTCTACCTTACGTAAAGGATTAGAAAAATCTAGAAATCTAATGACTGTACGCGTTGCACAAAAAGTTGGCTTTGATGAGATTTCAAAAATTACAAATAGTTTTGGTATATATAAGGATATTCCTGAAGTTCTATCCGTATCTCTGGGTTCCGCAGAAACAACTCTTATTAAACTTACAAATGCGTACTGTTCTTTTGTTAATGGAGGAAAAAGAGTAAAACCAATATTTATTGATAGAATTCAAGACAGAAGAGGTAAAACAATCTTTAATGCAGACAAAAGAAAGTGTGTTGGATGCGAAGAAATATCTTATTTAAAGAAAAAGATACCTACAATTTTGAATGATAGTGAGCAAATTATTTCCACAGAGACTGCTTATCAAGTTACTTCGATGATGGAAGGGGTAGTTAAAAGAGGCACTGGGAGAAAATTAAGGAATTTAAAGTTAAATTTAGCAGGCAAAACCGGGACCACAAATGAGAACATGGATGCTTGGTTTTTAGGTTTTACCTCAAAATTGGTTATAGGTGTATACGTAGGATTTGACGAGCCAAAAAGTTTAGGTAAATATGAAACAGGAGCAAAAGCAGCTTTACCAATTTTTAAAAAATTTGTTAAAAATGTAGTTAAAAAAGAAGATGCTAAACCTTTCAGAATACCAAAAAATATAAATTTAATGATAGTAGATCCTGAAACAGGATTGCCTCCAAACAATGATACTAAAAATGTAATTTACGAATCTTTTAAACCGCAAGATTATTTTCTTGTCGAACTTGAAAAAATGTCTAATAAGGATAGATTAGGAGTGAATGATTCTAAAAACGAAAGAGCTATTTTTAGATTTTATTAGTTATGGATGATCAGAAAAGTAAAATTTTAAAGATAACAAAGATAATAGATAATGTTAGGAGGTATCTTTGAAAAAAATAATGTTAAAGATAAACTTCGAACATTTGAAAAAAAAATAATAAGCGAAGATTTTTGGAAAGATCAATTCTCAGCTCAAAAAATTATTAAAGAAAAAAAATTTTTTGAAAATATTTTTAATAAATTCAATTTAGTAGTAAATGATTTAGAAAATATTCAAGAACTATTAAAACTTGCTTCAAAAGAAAACGATACGGCTGTAATTAAGGATTGTGAAATTAAAATTAATTCATTGCATAAAGAAATAAAAAAAATAGAGGCTGAATGTTTTTTATCAGGAGAAAATGATAATTTAGATACTTATTTAGAAATACATGCAGGAGCTGGTGGAACGGAAAGTCAAGATTGGGCTCAAATGTTAAGACGCATGTATTCTAAATGGGCCGAAAAGAAAAAATGTAAATTTGAAATAATTAGCGAACATAGAGGAGAGGAAGCTGGAATTAAATCTAGTACATTGAAAATAAAAGGAGCATTCATGTACGGATGGTTAAAATCTGAGTCAGGAGTTCATCGTTTAGTAAGAATTTCTCCTTTCGATTCCGGTGCTAGACGTCACACAAGTTTTGCAAGTGTTTGGGTTTATCCAGTGGTCGATGATAGCATTAAAGTAGATATTCAAGAAAAAGACATAAGAATAGATACTTACAGATCAAGTGGTGCCGGAGGTCAACACGTTAACACAACTGATAGTGCTGTTAGAATTACTCATCTGCCAACCAATATAGTTGTGCAGTGTCAAAATGAAAGATCTCAACATAAAAATAAGGAAACTTGTTTTAATATGCTCAAGGCACGTATATATGAGTACGAAATTCAAAAAAAAGCACAAGCTTCAGAAAATGCAGCTAAATCAAAAAAAGATATTGGTTGGGGTCATCAAATAAGATCTTATGTTTTGCAACCCTACAGGCTTGTCAAAGATTTAAGAAATAATTTAGAAATTACTGATCCAGATGGTGTACTCGATGGAGAGATAGATGAATTTTTGGAAGCAGCACTTTATCAATCAGAAAAAACTAATTAATTATGGCAAAATTTTTTTCAAGAATTTTAATAATATTATTTATTAGCACAATTTTTATAATAATTTATCTTAGTTATTTTGGTGTAGAAACAGACAGATTCGATAGTTTAATAAAAAATAGAGCGAATGAGGTAAATAGAAATGTTAAGCTAGACTTTAATAAAACTAAAATACATCTTAATCCATTAGAATTAAATTTAGTAGTAAAGCTAAAAAAACCAAAAGTTTTAATTAGAGGTAGTGAAGTTAATTTATCAAAAATAGATTTATTTTTAGCTTTAAAATCATTTATTACTTCAGATTTTTTATTGAAGAGATCTGAAATAGCCTTTGTAGAAAATGATATAAAAGACTTAGTAAAAATTTCTAATATTTTTTTACCAAAGATTATTAATAAAAAACTTAATAAAATATTTAACAAAGGAACTCTAGAAGGGGAATTTGTTATTCCTTTTGAACCAGACGGAAGCATTGGAAAAAACTATGGGTTTTCCGGAAGGATTATTGATGCCACAATAAATTTAAAAAAAGATATAATTATAAAAAATCTTACAACAGAAATTAATACTCTCAAAGATAGAGGGGTATCAGTAATAATAAACAAAGGTACCATATTTGATTTGGAAATATCAGGAAGTAAAATTAATTTAAAACGCGAAAATAGAGATATAAAAATTCAAAATATTTTAAAAACGAAAGGCAAATTCACTTTTGAAAAAGTTAAAAAGATCTCTAATTTACTTACTTTAAATTTAGCTGGTCTTAAAGATATTAGTGGTTTTGCTGATTTAAATACAAAAATTAATTTTGATATAGATAAAAATTTTAAAATAAAAAATCTTACTTACTCATCCAGTGGTGTAGCTGATAATCTCATTTTAGAAACCAAGGAAATTAAAATTATAAAGAAATATCTGCCTCTGCATAATTCTAAAATGAAATTATCAGACATTAAATATGATTTTAAACCTGTTGAAAGTAAATCTTCTCAACAGTTAACGCTAAGTGGTGGATTTTGTTATCTTGAAAATAATGAAGATTGCCATTCTTTTAATATTGAACATTTTTATCACATCAAAAATAAAAAACATAAAATAAAGGGTAAAGTCACTCTAACTAATGACGAGATACTAATTCCTAGATTAAATTATAAAAAAGAAAAATATACAGAAGCTAGTTTGTCTTTTGATACAAATTTTATAATTGATAAATACTACGATATTTTAGAGTTTGAATATACCGACCTTATTTTAGGAGACTCTAATACTTACCGCATAAAGTTACAGGAGGTAAAATTAAATAAAAAATTTGAATTACTTTCTCTTAACAGTATCTATGTAAAAACATATTCCGACCCCAAAGGTTTGATTTTAAATAATGATTTTACTATTAAAATGAATGATAAACTCATAATTAATGGAAATTTGTTTGATGCTCGACCATTATTAAAATCACTTTACAAAAAAAATGAAAGAAAAACTTTTTCTAAAAAATTTAAAGGAGATTTAAAAGTTAATTTTAAAGAAGCGATTACCGATTCAAAAGATGATCTTATTAAAAAATTTAGCATGATAGCTTCAATCGATAATGGTTCTTATGTTAAATTAAGTTCTGTTGGATATTTTTCTGATAATGAAATGATTGAAATGTCACTTTATCAAATAGATAAAGACAAAAAAACTCTACAGGTTGTTTCGGATCGAGCTAGACCTTTTATAAAAAATTTTGAATTTATAAAGGGATTTGAAGGAGGTAAGTTAGAATATGAATCAACTACTTCTAAAAAAGGTTCGAACTCAAATTTGCTAGTGACAGATTTTAAAGTTTCAAAAGTTCCTGCTTTAGCCAAGTTGTTAACTTTAGCGTCTTTACAAGGAATTGCAGATACACTTAGTGGAGAGGGAATAAGGTTTGCGTCTTTTGAAATGAAATCAAAATCAAAAGGAAATGTTATAAATATAGAAGATGCTTTAGCAATAGGACCTGCAGTTTCAATACTATTAGAAGGTTATGTAGATAAAGGAAAAACAGTAAGTTTGAGAGGAACTTTAGTTCCCGCAACAAAACTTAACGCAATTATTGCTTCTATACCAGTGGTAGGAGATATCTTAGTTGGTAAAAAAACAGGCGAAGGAGTTGTGGGAGTAAGCTTTAAAATGAAAGGTTCTCCAAAAGATATAAAGACAACTGTAAATCCAATTAAAACATTAACTCCAAGATTTATAGTAAGGGCGATTGAAAAAATGAAAAAAAAGAAAAAGGAAGAAACTAAGTAATTTTTACAATAACATGTTGTTTTTTTCCGTGTGAAACTTTCAAGATACTGTTTTGGTCAAAATTATTTTGATAAAACATTTTTTTATCCTCTGTTATAAGTTCATTGTTAATTTTTAAACCATTATTTTTAATCATTCTTCTAATTTCACCTTTTGAGGTAGCTAATTTTGTTAAAAGGACTAAATCTAAAATATTTATTCCATTAACTATTTCATTTTTTTTTATTTTTACGGTTGGTAAATCTTTTCCAACAGACCTATCTTTAAAAGTCTTTTTCGCAGTTGCCTCAGAATCTTTTGCAGCTTTAGATCCATGCAACATTGTTGTAGTTTGATTAGCAAGTAAAATTTTAAGCTCGTTGATATCTTTGTTATTTTTCAAATCATCAACTTTTTTTATATCTAAATCTGTAAATAGTTTTAAAAAATTTATAACATCTTTATCATCAGTATTTCTCCAAAACTGCCAATAATCATAAGGAGAAAGCATTTTTTTATTTAACCAAATTGCACCTTTTTCTGTTTTCCCCATTTTTGCTCCAGATGAAAGAGTAAGCAAAGGAGTAGTTAATCCATATGTTTGTATTTTTTCTTTTCTTTTAATTAAATCTGTACCATTTACTATATTACCCCACTGGTCTGAACCACCAATTTGTAAAACACATTTGTGTCTTTTATTAAGCTCGTAAAAATCATAGGCTTGCAGCATCATATAATTAAATTCCATATAACTTAAAGACTGCTCTCTCTCTAATCGCAATTTAATACTATCGAAGGTTAACATTTTATTTATAGTGAAATATTTACCTATCTCTCTTAGGAAGTTAATATAATTTAATTTGCTTAACCAAGAATAGTTATTAACAAAGATAGGTTTAGTTTTTGAGTTTTTTGATTTTAGAAAAATTTTAAATACATTTTCAATACTTTTAATATTTTTATTAATTTCTTTTTTATCAAGGATTTTTCTTGTTTCTTCTTTACCAGAAGGATCTCCAATAAGTGTTGTACCTCCCCCAAGTAGCACTATTGGTTGATGACCATATTTTTGAAGAAGGCGAAGACACATGATTTGCATTAGACTTCCAACATGAAGACTAGGCGCGGTACAATCAAAGCCAATGTAAGCCTTAATTTTGGATTTGGACATCAATATGCCCAATGCAGATTGGTCAGTACATTGGTTAAAATAACCTCTTTTTTGAAATTCGGTTAGAAATGTTTCTTGCATCAATTTTTAAGCTTCACTAAAATTGTAATATACAAGATTCCTTTTAAATTAAATATAATTTATGAGCAAATCATATTACAGCTTGGGACTTATGAGCGGCACATCAATGGATGGTGTTGACGCTTCAATTATTCAATCAGACGGCGAGAAAAAATATACAGCAATTATAGATAAATATTTTGAATACCCTCAAAGTATTTTTAAGGATTTAATAAAACTCAGAGACGAAATTAAGAGCTCTAAAGATTTAAAAAAGTTTTCAAAAGATATTAATAATGCCGAGAAAGAAATTACTTTATTTCATGCTGAGGCCGTTACCAAAATTTTAAAAAAAACGAGGGTAAATGTGGATTTAATAGGCTTTCATGGACAAACTATTTATCACAACGCAAATGAAAAAATTTCTAGACAATTGGGAGATGGAAAACTTCTTTCCAAACTTACGAAAAAAACTATTGTTTACGATTTCAGGCAAAATGATCTAATAAATGGAGGAGAGGGAGCTCCACTCACACCTGTATTTCATAAAATTCTAGAAAAAAAATTTAATATTAAGCCAGTAAGTTTTATAAATATTGGGGGAATATTAAACAGAACAACTATTTTAAATGATGGAGAATTATTTGCAACTGACATGGGTCCTGGCATGTGCTTAATTGATAAGTGGATAAGAACTAATTCAAAAAAAAAATATGACATAAATGGGAATATAGCTAAGTCTGGAAAAATAGATAAAATAATTTTAGATCAAGCTTTGAAAAATTTACTTAATATAGATAGCAATAGAAAATCATATGATATAACTGATTTTGATATTTTATTTACTAAAGATTTATCTCTAGAAGATGGTGCAGCCACATTAACAGAATATACAGCTCAAATAATTTTATTACTTTTAAGAAACAAAGAAGAATTTAAAACGAAAGAAAAAATAATTTTATGTGGCGGAGGAAGAAAAAATAAATATCTTATAAAAAAATTAAAAGAAAATAGTAAAAGAATACAATTAATCGATGAGTATGGAGTTAATGGTGATTTTATCGAGTCCCAAGCTTTTGCATATCTTGCTATTAGGTCACTTCTTAAACTGCCCATCTCTTTTCCAAAAACAACTGGATGTAAAGAAGCTTGCACTGGCGGAATTATTATTAAATATTAAATTACTGTAACTTTATCTTTTAAGTATCGATCTACACTTGAAGACAATTCCTTTTCCTTTCCTTTAAAAAAGTGATTTGCATTCGGAATTGGATCAAATTTTACATCAATATTTTTTTGCATTTGTAATTTTTTTTTTAAATTTAAAACAGATTCTTCTGGTACCAGCTCATCATTTTTTCCATATACTACTAGTCCAGAAATGGGACACGGAGCTAGAAAAGTAAAATCATAGACATTTGGCTGAGGTGAAATAGCTATAAATTTATTTACCTCAGGTCGTCTCATTATTAATTGCATACAAATTAATGCCCCAAACGAAAATCCTGCTATCCAGCATTGACCAAAGCCTGCATTTTCTTTTTCAATCCAATCTAGTGCCGCTGCTGCATCAGCTAATTCACCTTGCCCATTATCAAATACACCGTCACTTTTTTCTACACCTCTAAAATTTATTCTAATTACCGAAAAACCGTTTTTAAAAAAAACTTTATAAGACTCATAAACAATTTTATTATTCATTGTCCCTCCATACTCAGGATGTGGTTGTAAAACTAAAGCTACTGGCGATCCTTGTTGTTTATTTTTATAATAAACTGCTTGGATCCTACCGCTTGGACCTGGAATAAAAATTTCTTTATTTCCATTTTTCATATTTAATTAATAATGATAACTATTTTCAAAAAGATTAGTTGTATACCACGTTTATAAGACGTTAATTTTATTTATTTCTATACTTGACCTTTTTGGTAGGATTATCTAAAAAAACCCTGTATTTTAAAGATTATTTAATATGAAATTATCGAGCAAAGGAAGATATGCGGTTATGGCTATGGCTGATTTAGCCAAAACTGATAACAGCACACCGACAAGTATATCAGAAATATCTATCAGACAAGGAATATCAATATCTTTTTTAGAACAAATTTTTTTAAAATTAAAAAGAAATAATTTAGTTAAAAGCTCTAGAGGTCCTACAGGAGGTTATTTTCTTACTAAATCTCCAGAAGAAATTAGACTATCTAGTATTATCAAAGCTGTTGATGAAAAAGTCAAAACAGTTGGATGTAAAAAGGAATTAAAAAAAGGATGTAATGGAAAATCAGTAAAATGTATAACACATGATTTATGGGATGATCTCGAGACTCATATTAATAATTTTTTTGAAAATAATACACTTAAAGATATTGTTTTTAGAAGTTATAAAAATCAACAAAAAGAATTATATAAATGAAACAGCAAGAACTTAAAAAAAGTAAAGAATACAAATACGGTTTTACCACCGATATAGAAAGTATAAAAGCTCCCAAGGGTTTAAATGAGGATGTTATTAAATTCATATCTAAAATAAAAAAAGAACCTAAATGGATGCTGGAATGGAGATTAAAAGCATTCAAAAGACTTAAAAACATTAAAGAACCAAATTGGCAAAAACCAAAATACCCAAAAATTGATTATCAAAATTTATACTACTATTCTGCACCTAAAAGTTCAAAAAACAAACCAAAAAGTCTTGATGAAATCGACCCAAAAATTTTGGAAACGTACGAAAAGTTAGGAATACCTTTAAAAGAACAAGAAAAACTTAGTGGAGTAGCTGTTGATGCGGTATTCGATTCAGTATCAGTTGCAACAACTTTTAAAGACAAGCTCACTGAAAAAGGAATTATTTTTTGTTCTATATCTGAAGCTATTCAAAAACATCCAGAATTAGTAAGAAAGTATTTAGGTTCAGTAATACCGATAACAGACCATTATTTTGCTACTTTGAATTCAGCAGTTTTTACAGATGGTTCATTTGTTTATATTCCTGAAGGTGTTAGGTGCCCAATGGAGCTATCAACGTATTTTAGAATCAACTCATCCGAAACAGGGCAATTTGAGAGAACATTAATTATAGCTGATAAGGGAAGTTATGTAAGTTACCTTGAGGGATGTACAGCTCCGATGCGAGATGAAAATCAACTGCATGCAGCAAATGTCGAATTAATAGCATTAGATGATGCTGAAATAAAATATTCTACTGTGCAAAATTGGTATCCCGGAGACAAAAATGGCAAAGGAGGAATTTATAATTTTGTAACCAAGAGAGGTGCTTGCAGAGGAAAAAATTCAAAGATTTCATGGACGCAGGTTGAAACTGGATCTGCTATTACTTGGAAGTATCCAAGTTGTATTTTACAAGGAGATAATTCAGTTGGTGAATTTTATTCGATTGCGATTACAAACAATTATCAAAAAGCAGATACAGGAACTAAAATGATACACATTGGAAAAAATACAAAAAGCAGAATTATATCCAAAGGTATTTCAGCCGGTAATGCAGACAATACTTATAGAGGTCTAGTTGATATTAGTAAAAAAGCATTAAATTCTAGAAATTATACTCAGTGCGATTCACTATTGATGGGTAACAAATGTGGAGCGCATACAGTGCCTTATATTAAAAATAAAAATTATTCTTCAATTGTAGAACATGAAGCTACAACATCTAAAATAAATGAAGATCAATTATACTATTGTAATCAAAGAGGCTTAAATCAAGAAGACGCAATAAGTTTAATTGTAAATGGTTTTTGCAAAGAAGTTTTACAGCAGTTGCCAATGGAATTTGCGGTCGAAGCTCAGAAATTGGTGGGAATTAGCTTGGAAGGTAGTGTGGGCTAATGTTGAAAATAAAAAATTTGCAGGCATCAATTAATAAGAAATTAATTTTAAAGGGCTTAAATTTGAACATTAAAGAAGGTGAATTACACGCAATTATGGGTCCAAATGGCTCAGGTAAAAGCACTTTGGCTAATGTTCTATCGGGGAAAAGCGGTTATGAGATTTCAGGAGAATTAAAATTTCAGGGAGAAAATCTGAAAGAGATTTCTGTTGAAGAAAGAGCAAGAAAGGGGATTTTTTTGGCATTTCAATATCCTTTAGAAATACCAGGCGTTAATACGAATAATTTTTTAAAGACTTCATTGAACTCTGTGAGAAAAGCAAAGGGAGAAAAAGAACTAGATGCACTAGCATTTTTAAAGCTAGTAAAAGAAAAATCATCTGAACTGGGAATAGATGAAAAAATTTTATCTAGACAATTGAACGTTGGTTTTTCTGGAGGAGAAAAGAAAAAAAATGAAATTTTACAAATGAAAATTTTAAATCCAAATTTTTCTATCTTGGACGAAACAGATTCTGGTTTAGATATAGACGCTTTAAAAATTATAGCTCAAGGAGTAAATACATCACGAGATAAAAAAAAGTCATTTTTAGTTATAACTCATTATCAGAGATTGCTTGATTATATAAAACCAGATTTCGTTCATGTGTTGTCAGAAGGAAGAATTGTAAAAACAGGATGCAGTGAATTGGCACAAGAACTTGAAAAAACTGGGTATCAAAAATTAAATTAAAATGATGCAAAATTTAGATATCAATTCTAAGCAAATTGATAATATAAAAAAAATAACTTCAGAGGAAAAAAATTTTAGAATTAAAAATCTGGAATTATTTAAGACCGCTGGATTCCCAAATAAAAGATTAGAAGATTGGAAATTTTCTGATTTTAGTAATATTATTAGTAATAATTTTAATAAACTCGATGCAAAAAGTGTTTCATCGAATGTAAATAAAATAAATTTTCTTAAAGATTTTGAACACAATTATATTATCTTAGTAAACGGAAATTTACATTCTAGTAATTTTGATTATGAAAAAATAAATAAAATTAAAATACTACCCTATGATAAAAATACTAATTATCGAATAAGTAAAAATCCAATGATATGTTTAAACCATGCGCTAGCTGAAAATGGATATTCATTGGAAATAGATGAAAATTACAAATTTAAAAAAGTTTTGGTAATTTATAATTTTTTTACTCCAGATGTTAATAATAAAATTTTAAATAATAAAAATAAAATTAAAATTGGTAAAAATTCTGAACTGCATGTTATTGAATATACTGAGAATCAATCTAAATTTAAATTTATTAATAACTCATACGAAGATATAATTTTAGAAAAAAATTCGAAACTTAGAAATTTATATATACAGGGAAGAAAAAGTAATGGATTTTTTCATAAATATATTAAAAGTAAATTATTTTATAATTCAAATTATTTAAATTTTATTTTTTCTTCAGGATTAAAGTTTAACAAACTTGATATAGACTGTGATTTAGAAGAAGAAAAATGTACGTGCAACATATTATCAGCCCTTTTTTTAAACAAAAATGAACACCAGGAAATTAAAACAAGCGTTAATCATTTAGCGCCAAACTGTAAAAGCTATCAAAAAATAAAAAATGTTTTGAGTTCCGATAGTAAAGGTATTTTTCAAGGTAAAGTTTATGTAAAAGCTAATGCTCAAAAAACTGACGCTTACCAGTTAAGTAAAGCCATATTACTAAATGATAATGCTGAATTTAATTCCAAACCAGAACTAGAAATATATGCTGATGATGTAAAGTGCACACACGGCTCTGCTTCTGGAAGTCTTGATGAAAATTCACTTCATTATTTAATGACAAGAGGTTTAAATCGTGAAGATTCAACTAAGCTTTTAACCAAAGGTTTTTTAAATGATATAGTTGAATTTATTAAGAGCCCTTCAATCAAAGAATTTGTAAAAAATAAACTAGAGGATCAGTTAAATGGACATTAATACAATAAAATCTGAGTTCCCTATTTTTTCGAAAAAGATAAATGGTAAATCACTAGTTTATCTTGATAGTTCTAATTCATCACAAAAACCCATTAGTGTTTTAAATAGTCTTGATAATTTTTATAAAAATGAATTTTCCAATATTGGAAGAAGCATTCATTCTCTAGCAGTAAATGCGACAAACAAATTTGAGGAAACAAGAATTAGTGTAAAAAAATTTATTAACGCCAATTCAAAAGAAGAAATTATCTTTACTAAAAATGCAACAGAATCTATCAACTTGGTCGCAACAACTTTTGGTCAGCAAAATATTAATAAAGGAGATGAAATTTTAATAACAGAATTAGAGCATCATTCAAATTATGTTCCTTGGCATTATCTTAGAGAAACTAAAGGTGCAGTTATAAAGTTTGCGCCCATTAACGATGATGGTGATATTATAATTGAAAAACTAAAAGAATTAATTACATCAAAAACCAAAATAATAGCGGTTACTCATTTATCAAATGTTACCGGAACTATTGTTCCGATAAAAGAAATTGTAGAAATAGCTAGAAAAAAAAACATTCCTGTTTTAGTGGATGGGTGTCAAAGTGCCCCTCATATAAAAATTGATGTTAAGGATTTAGATTGCGATTTTTACGCAATTTCATGCCACAAAGTTTATGGACCGACCGGCGTAGGAATATTGTACGCTAAAAAAAAATGGTTAGAAAAATTGCCACCTTATATTGGCGGCGGAGGAATGATCAGCGAAGTTAAAAAAAACAAAATTACATACGCACCCTTACCAGAAAAATATGAAGCTGGTACTATGCCCACGGCAGAGGTTGTAGCTTTTAATGAGTCAATTAAGTTTATAGAATCTATTGGAATGGAAAACATAATAAATCATGAGAAGAAACTTACAAATTATGCTTTAGAGAATCTTAAAAATATTAATTCTGTAAATATTATTGGAAACCCTAAGAATAAAGCAGGTGTAATTTCATTTGTAATTAAAGGTATTCATCCGCATGATATTTCTACAATTGTGGATGAAGAAGGTGTTGCTATAAGAGCGGGGCATCACTGTTGTCAAATTTTACACGATAGATTAAATTTACCGGCAACAGCTAGAGCATCCATTGGTATGTACAATACTAAAGAAGATATAGATGTGCTTTGTGAAGCTATAAAAAACTGCAGGAAAGTTTTTGAATTAAAATAATGGATTTAAAACAATTATATCAAGATATAATTTTGGAGCATGGAAAAAGCCCAAGAAATTTTGGAAAATGTGATAAATATACTCACAAAGCTAGAGGCCATAACCCTCTTTGCGGCGATAAGATTGAAGTTTATTTAAAATTAGATAAGGAAAAAAAAGTGGAAGATTTAAGTTTTGAAGGAAATGGTTGTGCCATTTCCATTGCATCAACTTCAATAATGACCGAGACTGTTAAAGGAAAGTCTTTAAAAATTACAAAAGAAATTATAATTGATTTTTTAAATATGGTCAAAAATCTACAAGAAATTAAATCAAAAGAATTGGACGAAGACCAAAAAATAAAAATAATGTCATTATCAGGAGTTAAACAATATCCAATGAGAGTGAAGTGTGCTACCTTAGCCTGGCATACTTTAACTTCAGCACTCGATGGAAAAAAAGATGAAGTAAATACTGAGGCAGCTGAATAATGAGTAATTTAAAAAATAAAATTATTGAAGAGATTAAAAAAATTTTCGATCCGGAAATACCAGTAAATATTTATGAATTAGGGCTAATTTACAAGCTAGAAGTTGATAATCAAAACAAAGTAATTGTTGATATGACTCTAACTTCACCAAATTGTCCTGTTGCTGAAAGTTTGCCAAATCAAGTTAAGAATAATATAATGAAGGTAGAAGGTGTTTCTGATGTAAATTTAAACTTGGTATGGGAACCACCATGGGATAAAGATAAGATGTCAGAGGCAGCAAAGCTACAACTGAATTTATGAACAAACAAGTTATAACATTAAGCGATAGAGCAGCGAAAAGAGTAAAGGAAATTATATCTCAAGCCAAAGAACCTATAATAGGAGTCAGGGTAGGTGTGGCGTCAGGAGGATGTGCCGGCATGTCTTATGTTATGGAATATGCAAAAAAAGCAAATACTAACGATGAAATTATTGAGGATAAAGGTGTAAAAGTTTTAATCGATCCCAAAGCCATTATGTATTTGCTTGGTACTGAAATGGATTACAAAAAAGAGGAATTAACCTCAACATTTGTATTTAAAAACCCTAACGAAACAGAGCGTTGCGGATGTGGAGAATCCTTCAAAATCTAATTCTATATTGCTGCACAATCAACAATTGTATATAATAAAGTTGTATGAGAGATACAAAACATTTAGGAAAACATGCAAATAAATTAGCAGAGCAAGCCAAGGAAAAAGCATTGTTCAGAACGCAGCGCAAAGCTGTTGAAGCTGGAGCTCATGGAACTTTAGATTACACTATCAAAGAAGGCGTCAATAAAAATAAAATTGCTGACGAAAAAATTTTAAAAAGTAAAAAATAATACTAACAACTGTAATACATTTCAAACTCCATAGGATGTGGAGTATGTTCGAGTTTGTATATTTCTTCAAATTTTAATGCGATATAAGCATCGATTTGATCATCCGTAAATACATCGCCTTGAGTTAAAAATTTTCTGTCTCTATCAAGACTCTCCATAGCTTCTCTTAAAGACCCGCATACTGTAGGTATATTTTTTACCTTATCTTCAGGCATTGCATATAAATCCTCATCTACTGGTTTACCCGGGTTAATTTTATTTTTAATCCCATCTAACCCAGCCATTAACATTGCAGCAAACGTTAAATAAGGATTTCCAGCCGCATCAGGAAATCTTATTTCACATCTAGCTGCTTTTTTACTTAAAGTTATTGGTATTCTGCATGAAGCTGATCTATTTCTAGCTGAGTAGCAAAGTAAAACAGGAGCTTCAAAACCAGGAATTAATCTTTTGTAACTATTTGTTGTACTATTTGAGAAAGCATTAATTGCTTTTGCGTGTTTTAAAATACCGCCAATGTAATGTAATGCTGTATCAGATAGTCCAGCATATTTATTTCCTGAAAATAATGCAGTACCACCTTTCCATAACGACTGGTGAGTATGCATACCTGAACCATTATCTCCTTTAACTGGTTTAGGCATAAAAGTTGCTGTCTTTCCAAAAGAATGAGCTACCATTTGAACACCATATTTGTATAACTGCATGTTATCAGCTTGATCAGTTAAGGTTCCAAAGTACATACCAAGTTCATGTTGGCTTGGTGCAACTTCGTGATGGTGTTTTTCAACTTTAATTCCCATATCTCTTAAAGCTTTTAAAAATTCACCTCTCATATCTTGAGCACTATCAACTGGTGGAACGGGGAAGTAACCACCTTTTATTCCGGGTCTATGACCCATATTACCAGTTTCGTAACTTTTCCCAGTGTTATAAGGTCCTTCCGAACTATCAATTTTAAAACCTGTTTCATTCATATCGTTCTTAAATTTAACATCATCAAATACAAAAAATTCTGCCTCAGGGCCAAAATAAGCCTTGTCACCAATTCCAGTTTTCTTTAAATATTCTTCTGCTTTTTTTGCTATACTTCTTGGGTCTCTTTCATAAGGATTTTTCTTTACAGCATCTAAAATATCACAAAATAAAATAAGTGTGTTATGTGAAGTAAAAGGATCTATAACTTGTCTATTAAGATCTGGTTTTAATATCATGTCTGATTCATTGATGGCTTTCCATCCTGCTATGGACGATCCATCAAAAAAAACACCATCATTTAACATGTTTTCATCAACCATTTTTCCGTCCATTGTTAAATGTTGAAGTTTACCTCTAGGGTCAGTAAATCTTAAATCTACGTATTCTATCTCTTTATCTTTCATTAACTTCAAAACTTTACTTGCGCTCATTAATACCCTTATTTTATTTGTAATTTTTCACGTGTAACCGTTTTCTTAACTTTAAGGTTGTATCTATACCAATCTAGATGATTAAATGAATTGAATTTATTATATGTCAGTTATGCATAACACACATAGGTATAAGATAAAAAAAAACATACCAAATTTATGGATAAAATATTTTCCATGGAAGTTACCTTTAGGACATAAATATAGTAGAGGAAAGGTATTTATTTATGGAGGAAAAAAAGAATTCGTTGGTGCCACAATATTATCTTCATTAGCTGCTTTAAGAACGGGAACTGGGTCAGTTAAAATTATATGCTCAAAAAGTAATTTAAATACTTATTTAGTCAAATTTCCCTCAGTTTTAAAAATAGAAATCAATAGTATACAGGGGTTAAAAAAGCTTCTTAAAAAAGAGAAGATAACATCATTTCTTATTGGACCAGGAGCTGGCTCTAATAAAGAAATAAAAAAAATTACAAAACTAATACTCCAAAAAGTTAAATATGTTGTTTTAGATGCTGACGCATTAACTTGTTTTAACAATGATTTAAAATCTCTATATTCTTTATTGGATAAAAATAAAATAATCACTCCACACATGGCTGAATTTCATAGAATTTTTCCTAAGATTAAAAAAAATATAAGCAATATTGAAAAAATTAAGGAAGCTAGAAAATTGATTAAATCTAATATTATACTAAAGGGACCAAAAACAATGATTTCATCTTATGATAAAAAGATTGTTATTAATGAACATTCATCACCAGAATTAGCAGTTATAGGTTCGGGAGATGTACTAAGTGGACTTGTTGTAAGTTTAATCGGAGAAAAAAAGATGAATCCATTTGAAGCAGGGTGTGCTGCAGCCTGGTTACACGGTGATATTGCAAAAAAACATGGAAAGGGATTAATTGCTGAAGATATAGTTAAAGGAATACCATCGGCTTTAGAAAGATTACATAATGGAAAATTTATTAAATAAAGAATCCGTAAAAAAAGTTCAGGAGTACATAAAAAAATTTGATCCAAAATTAAAAGTTATGGTACTAGACACAACTGCAAAAACCGCACAAGAGGCAGCCAGCTCATTAAGATGTGAAGTTGGTGCAATTGTTAAAAGTTTATTATTTAAAGCTGAAGGAGGTTTTTTAATTTGCTTAATCGCTGGAGATAGAAGATGTTCTTTAAATAAACTAAAAAAAATTTTACAAAAGAAAGATGTTTCAATGGCTGATGCCAATGAAGTAAAAGAGCATACTGGTTTTTCGATTGGTGGAGTAGCACCAGTAGCTCATGCAACTAGTTTAGATGTTTTAGTTGATACATCCTTAAATAGATTTCAATACATTTTTGCTGCAGCAGGCCATCCTAATTGCGTCTTTAAAATTACCTACAGCGAATTATTAAAAATTACAAAAGGTTCTGAGAAAGAAATAACAGAATGAGGGAATCAAAAACTTTTGATTATTTTTTACTTACCGTGCTAGCTCTTATTTGGGCATCGGCTTTTTTTAATATAAAAATAGCAACATACTCATATGGACCATTAACAATTGCTTTTTTAAGAATTTTTTTTGGAGCAATACCTGTTATTTTTTTATGTTATGTAAAAAAAATTAAAATCGAGGCATTCTCAAAAGATTGGTTCTGGTTTGCTTCTATAGGAGTAATAAACTTGGTAATACCTTTTTTTTTAATCGCTTATGGAGTTCAAAAAGTACAAAGTAACTTGGCAGCTATTTTGATGGCTAGCACACCTCTAACTGCTGCAATGTTAGCACATTTTTTTACAACAAATGAAAAAATTAATGTGACCAAATCATTTGGAGTCTTAATTGGTTTTTCTGGAATAGTATTTTTATTTTCGGATAATATTTTAATTAATGAAAATAACTTTTTTTCAGCATTCTTAATTTTGTTTGGTTCATGTTTTTATGTTGTAGGTGGATTGTTAACTCTAAAAATTAGCAATAAGCAAAATGAGAATGTAACAGCATCCATATTAATTTGGGGATCAATAGTTTTACTTCCCATTTCATTATTTGTTGAACAACCATGGAATTTATCACCAAGGCTGGATTCTACAATTTCTCTTATTTATCTTGGAATTTTTTCTACAGGTATTGCTTGGCTATTAAGATTTTATATTTTAAAACATAATGGTTTAGTTTTTCAGGCGCAAGTGGCTTATCTAATACCAATTTTTGGTGTCATACTGGGATTTTTAATTTTAAATGAAGCTATAACTCCCAAAGTAATAGTTTCATTGATAGCAGTGATAATTGGAATTTATATTGTGAAAAAAGGTACTAAATTTAAAATAGTTTAATAGCATTGGATATTACGCTTTTATTTGATAATAACACCTGCACGGGCAATTGGCGGAACTGGCAGACGCGTTAGACTTAGGATCTAATATCGCAAGATGTGTGGGTTCGACTCCCTCATTGCCCACCAAAGTTATGAGAGTTACAGTTGATTCCAAAAAAGGACTGAAAACTAATTTAAAAGTTTTTGTTGAAAAAAAAACTATAGAAGAAAAAATTGTTAATAGATTAGCTGAATTAAGCAAAACAGCTAATATTAAAGGATTTAGACCAGGAAAAGTTCCAGTACAAGTTTTAAAAAGACAATTTGGAAAAGCTGTATATGGGGAGGTATTGGAAAAAATATTAAGGGAAACATCAGCACAAGCGATTGAAGAAAAGAAATTAAAAGTAGCAGGACAGCCAAAATTAAATTTAAAATCTTATGGAGAAGGCAAAGATTTAAATTATACATTAGAAATTGATGAGCTACCAAACGTTAAATTAAAAAATTTAGATAATATAAAATTTACCGAATATGAAATTAATATAACCGAAAGTGAGACAAAAAAAAGAATAGAAGAGATAGCTAAAAATCAAAATAATTTTGTAGACAAAAAAGAAAATGAGCCAGCCGTTAACGGAGATTTAGTAGTATTTGATTATGAAGCCACTATTGACGATAAAACTTTTGAAGGAGGGCAAGGAAAAAATGCTCAGTTAGTTTTGGGAAAAGATTTATTTATACAGGGATTTGATAAACAATTAATTGGTTCCAAAAAAAATAAAGCTGTAGATGTAAAAGTTAAATTACCAGAAAATTATCCAAAGAAGGAGCTATCAAACAGGCAAGCAAATTTTAAGTGTAAAATATTAAGTATAAAAATGTCTAAACCAATGACAATAAACGATGAATTTGCAAAAAATCTTGGAGCTAAAGATTTGGGCGATTTAAAAAAATTGGTAACAAAACAAGTTCAAAGTCAATATAAAAACAGCCTAGATTCTTTATCAAAAGAAAACATATTAAACCAACTTGAAAAGATGCATGATGTCGAAATTCCAGAAAATTTAATTCAACAAGAATTAGAACTAATATCACAAGGATTAAAGAAAGAAGACATCGAGAAAAATAAAAATAAAAGTGAAAAAATTGCAAAAAAAAGAATAAAATTGGGAATAATATTGAATGAATTAGGTGAGAAAAATAATTTGAAGGTAGATGAACAGGAAATAAGAAATGAAATTCAAAAACAAGTACAATCGATGCCTAGTCAGGAAAAGCAAGTTCTTGAATACTATCAAAAAAATCCATCTGCAGCTGCTAGTTTAAGAGGTTCTTTATATGAGGAGAAAATTATTAATTTAATTAAAAATAAGTCTAAACAAGTTAAAAAAACAATTTCTATAAGCGAGGCTGAAGATATATTAAAAAAGGGCTATCAAACACAAAATGTAGGTGAGCCCAAAGAGAAAAAGGACGTTTCAAAAGAGCCAAAAAAAACAGTCAAAACATCACAAAAGAAGAAAAAAATTAGAAAAAAGTAATCATAAGTTGTATAACTTCAATTTGTTGATTCGTTATGAAAGATAGAATTGAAGAACATATGAATAACCTTATCCCAATGGTTGTGGAGCAATCGAATAGGGGAGAAAGAGCATATGATATTTATTCTAGACTACTTAAAGAACGTATTATTTTTTTAGTAGGACCAGTAAATGATAATGTTGCGAGTTTAGTTACAGCCCAGTTACTATTTCTAGAATCAGAAAATCCAAAAAAAGAAATTTCCTTTTATATTAATAGCCCAGGAGGTCTAGTAACTTCAGGATTGGGAATTTATGACACTATGCAATATATAAAACCTCCTGTTTCTACATTGTGTATCGGACAAGCTTCATCAATGGGTTCTTTTTTATTATCAGCTGGCGAAAAAGGTAAAAGATTTTCTTTACCGAACTCAAGAATAATGGTTCATCAGCCTTCAGCGGGATATCAGGGGCAGGCAACAGATATAGAAATTCATGCTAAGGAGATTTTAGCACTTAAAGATAGATTAAATAAAATTTATTCCAAGCATACGAAAAAAAGTGAATCGGAAATAAAGAAGGCATTGGAAAGAGATAATTTTATGACACCAATTGAAGCTAAAGATTTTGGTCTAATAGATGAAGTTGTAGAAAAGAGAGCCTGAAATACTAGATTTAGTTGTTGTGATCAACTTAAACTTGATAAGATTAAGTATTAGTTTATTTTGAAACTAATTGATTCGTTAAAAGATTATGACTGAGAAAAATAACAAAAATATTCTTTATTGTTCATTCTGTGGAAAAAGCCAGCATGAAGTTAGAAAATTAATCGCTGGACCAACGGTTTTCATTTGTGACGAATGTGTTGAGCTTTGTATGGATATAATCAAGGAAGAGAACAAGGACTCATTTGTAAAAAATCAAGAAGGAGTCCCAACACCTGAGGAAATATGTAAAGTTTTAGATGACTATGTTATTAGTCAAACTTATGCAAAAGAAGTGTTAGCCGTTGCTGTGCATAATCATTACAAACGTTTAAGTCACCAATCTAAAAATAACAAAGATGTGGAATTGTCAAAATCAAATATACTTTTAGTTGGTCCGACAGGATGTGGAAAAACATTGCTAGCACAAACACTAGCAAGAATTTTAGATGTTCCATTTACCATGGCTGATGCAACAACATTAACCGAGGCGGGATATGTTGGTGAAGATGTTGAAAATATAATACTAAAACTTCTACAGGCAGCTGATTATAATGTAGAGAAAGCCCAACATGGTATAGTTTATATTGATGAAGTGGATAAAATAAGTAGAAAATCAGAGAACCCTTCTATTACTAGAGATGTATCTGGGGAAGGAGTCCAACAGGCTTTATTAAAAATTATGGAAGGAACGATAGCAAGCGTTCCACCACAAGGAGGAAGAAAACATCCTCAACAAGAATTTTTACAAGTAGACACAACTAACATATTGTTTATTTGCGGTGGCGCTTTTGGTGGTTTAGACAAAGTTATTGCAAGAAGAGGTTCAGAAAGTTCAATTGGTTTTGGAGCTAAAGTTAAACATTTCCAAGATAAATCAACAGGAGAATTAATAAAAAATTTAGAACCTGAGGATTTGATAAAATATGGTTTAATTCCTGAATTTGTAGGAAGAATGCCGATACTTGCTACTTTAGACGACCTTGATGAAAAGGCACTTGTAAAGATATTGAAGGAACCAAAAAATTCATTGATAAAACAGTTTAAAAGACTTTTTGAGTTTGAAAATGCAGAACTTGTTTTTAATGATGATGCCATAATAGAAATAGCCAAAAAATCAATCAGTAAAAAAACTGGAGCAAGAGGATTAAGATCTATTATCGAGTCTTTATTGTTGAAAACTATGTTTAAACTTCCAGCAATGGAAAATGTTGCTAAGGTGGTTATTGACAAATCTGTAGTTAAAAACAACACACAGCCACTAATTACATATACTAAAGAGAAAAAAGACAAAAAGACTTTTGCCGCATAAGAAATCAGTTGATATAATCTTAATAATAACCATATACTATAATTATGATCAAAACTGATTTTTCTCCATTATTACCATTAAGGGATATAGTTGTGTTTCCGGGAATAATAGTGCCACTTTTTGTAGGCAGAGATAAATCCATTAAAGCTTTGAATGAGGTTATGAAAACCAATAAAAAAATTATATTGGTAACTCAAAAAAATGCTGAAGTAGATGATCCTAGTGCAGAAGATTTGTATGCTTTTGGTTGTGAAAGTAAGATTTTACAATTACTGAAATTACCTGATGGTACAGTAAAAGTTTTAGTAGAAGGAATTGATAGAGTTAAAATTTTAGATTGTAAAAATGAAGATGAATATATAACGAGTTCTGCAGAAATTATAAAAGATAAAATTGAATCTAAAGAAGACATGTTAGCTTATTCCATAGCTTTAGTTAGAAAATTGGAAAAATTGACAAATTTAAATAAAAAGATTTCTTTTGAGCTAATGTCGAGCCTAAAAGAACAAAAAGATCCTTCTAAAGTAGCCGATAATATTGCGGTTCAATTAAATATTTCAATTCCAGAAAAACAGAAATTATTGGAAACCATTGATATTAAATTAAGATTAGAAAAACTAGCAGAACATATTAATAACGAAATAAATGTAATTAGTATGGAAAAAAGAATTAGAGGAAGGGTTAAAAACCAAATGGAAAAAACCCAAAGAGAATATTATCTAAACGAGCAAATGAAAGCTATTCAAAGAGAGCTTGGAGAAATCGAAGATGGAAAAGATGAGATAGCTCAATTACAAAAATCCATAATAAAGGCCAAAATGCCTAAAGAAGCTACCAAAAAATGTGTAGCCGAGTTAAAAAAACTTAAATCAATGAGCTCAATGTCAGCTGAAGCAACTGTTGTTAGGAACTATCTTGATTGGATGGTTGAATTACCTTGGAATAGTAAAAAAATAGATACTATAAACATAACTGAAGCCAAAAAAATCTTAGATGAAGATCATTACGGTTTAGAAAAAGTTAAAGAAAGAATTCTTGAATATTTAGCAGTACAAAAAAGAGTCGGAAAAATAAAAGGGGCGATTTTATGTTTAGTTGGTCCTCCAGGTGTGGGAAAAACTTCGTTAGGAAAATCAATAGCTAGATCTACTGGAAGAAAATTTGTACGTATGTCTTTAGGCGGAATAAGAGATGAAGCAGAAATTAGAGGACACAGAAGAACTTACATAGGGTCTTTACCTGGTAAAATAATTCAACAAATGAAAAAAGCAGGAACAAAAAATCCTCTTTTCCTATTGGATGAAATAGATAAGGTAGGCACTGATTATAGAGGAGATCCTTCTTCAGCATTGCTAGAAGCCTTAGACCCTGAACAAAATTTAGCTTTTAATGATCATTACTTAGAAGTGGATTATGATTTATCCGATGTTATGTTTGTGACTACTGCAAATACTTTAAGTATTTTACCACCTTTGCTAGATAGATTGGAAGTAATAAGAATTCCTGGATACACAGAGGATGAGAAAATCAATATAGCAAATAAATATTTAATACCTAAACAGATAAAAGATAATGGACTTAAGAATGAGGAATGGAATTTAAAAAAAGAAGCTCTAGTAGACATTATACAGAGCTACACTAAAGAAGCGGGTGTTCGTAACCTTGAAAGAGAAATTTCGAAATTAGCAAGAAAAACTGTAAAAAATATTTTAACAGACGAAACTAAAAAACTTGAAATTAATTCTCAAAATTTGCCCGACTATCTTGGAGTTAAAAAATTTAAATATGATGAGGTAGAAAGCGACCACAAAGTTGGAGTAGCTACAGGCTTAGCCTGGACAGAATTTGGTGGAGAAATATTAAAAATAGAGTCAGCTGTAATGCCCGGAAAAGGTAAAATGCAAATAACTGGAAAGCTAGGAGACGTTATGCAAGAATCGGTAAAAGCAGCAAAATCTTATGTAAGATCTAAATCTTTAGAATTTGGTATTATTCCACCTATTTTTGAAAAGAAAGACTTTCATGTTCATGTACCTGAAGGAGCTACACCGAAAGATGGTCCGTCAGCCGGAATTGCTATGGTAACTTCGATAGTCTCATCAATTACCGGAGTAGCTGTCGATAAAAATATTGCTATGACAGGAGAAGTTACATTAAGAGGACATGTTTTACCTATTGGAGGGCTGAAAGAAAAACTTTTAGCTGCTCATAGGGCCCGAATTTCTCAAGTATTGATACCAGAGGATAATAAAAAAGATTTATCTGAAATTCCTAAAAATATTTTAGATAATTTAAAAATAACTACAGTTAAGACAGTTGATGAGGTTTTAAAAGTGGCTTTGGTTAAAGAGTTAAAACCAGTTGAATGGATAGAAGTTGAAAATTTACCTAAATCAAAAAGTGGTGAGAAAGCAGTTCCTGGAAGCACCCACTAAATAAAATATTACTTCAAAAATTACTCCAACCAATTTAAATATTTATTTTGATTATTAATCAAATATTTTGGCATTTCAGACAATTCACACTTAGTAAGCTTTGCCTTTCCGGACCATTTTGAAGTTTTCATATCAGCATTATAGTCATAAACAGCTCTTTTATTGTTAATCATATTTTCAATATCGCCTAATTTTAAGCCACTTAGTTGAAATTCCCAATGATGTCCAAAATTTTTTAATTTTTTTTCAATTTCTTCAGGCGATTTAATGTTTACAAAATGCCATCCACCATTTTCTATATATTCAATACTATTGTATTTTGATTTAGAAAAAAGAATATCTAATCTCCATAAAGGATATTTCCTTGATTTAGTGTCCCTTAGCAATTGTGGAGTTATAAGATTTTTTTTTAAAGTAGCTCTTGAACCAAACCAAGGTAGAGAACCATATTTTAAGTTGAATTTGTAATAAAACATTTTTTGTTTAAAATGAATTATTTTTTTTTTGCAATTTCTAAGGTCATTTTCTTCTAAATTGGGAATTTCATCCACATCATTTATGATTATAAGATCATTCTCTTCAGCTGAGTTTAATCCTTTAACTATAGAATTTCTTTGAGCATGTTCTATCTTTAACGTATTATCAATAATTCTGTTGCCTTTTTCTTTTTCACTAATTTTACTAATATCGTACAGATCGACAGGCAATTTATCTACCAGTATGTAAATAATTTTATCTTTAAATTTTGTGAAGTTTTTTATTTCGAAAACAGGATTTTTTTTTTTACCACTATGCATGTAGGCATTTTCAACAATGACAAATTTATGGACGTGATCATTTAATATATTTAGTCTCAGATCGAGCATCATATTTTCATCAAAAAATTGAAAGCAATCGTATATTTTCATTATTATTTTTTAGTAAATGTTGTAAGACCTATTTTTTTATCTTTAATATTTGAAGATGAACAATGTATATGAGATCTGTCCATTATTAAAGTTTCTCCTATCTTCCAATTGTATATTAGTTCAACCTCAAGACCTTGAAGATTTTTTATATCAATATGGGTTAAATATTTTTCATGGACAGCTTTATCAAAAGGTTTTTGACCTAGGTGCTTTGAAGATCTGTCATTTTGATCAGGTTTAGGTTTGAATTTTAATTCTTCTTCATCGATTGTGAAGGATGTAGATCTTCCATACCATCTATTTTTGAAAATTACAGTTTCTCCAATTGGAGATAATGGAGTAACAACTTGTTTATAAATTATTTCTTTTTTATTAAATCCTGAATCTACATGTAATTGCAGTGGAGAAAAACTTTCATGAAAAAGGCCAAAATAATCCTGACCTTTACTATCTTTTAAAGAGTCCATTCTAAAGTTACCTAATTCATTTTTAAGTTTTTCTACATATATTTTATCTAGCTCTTTGTTATAGTTTTGCAGCCAAACTTTTTTTCGAACATTTTGTTTTTTGTTAAATAATGTTTCTGGTAATGAGAAATAAAGATCTGTTACCATTTTAATTTCTTTTTCAGAAAAAATTTTAACTATTCTTGGAGGCCCTTCTAGTTTTTTAATTTTACTTAAATTCTCTTTCTTCATTTATTTTTTTTTATTAAATTTCTAGCCACTGTTTGAATTTTTCTTTGTTATCACTAACATATTTTGGCATTTCTTCAAGTTTAATGCTTTTTAATTTAATACCGTCACCCCACTTATGTCCTTTTTTATCAACTGAATGGTCGTACATAATTTTTTTTTCTTTTATCAATCTTTTTAAATCTTTTAATTCTAGTCCGCTTTGATCATAATCTACATGATGAAGAAAATTTTTTAATTTTAATTCTAAATCTTCAGGTTCTCTCACATTACTAAAATGCCAACCTCCATTTTCGACTACATGAATATTGCTATATTTAAATTTAGAAAATAAAATATCTAATCTCCACGAAGGATACTTTTTGTTTTTTACTGACCTCAACCATTCGGGATTTATAAAACGTTTTTTTTTGCAAGCTTTTGTTCCGTACCAAGGCAATGTTTGATGTAATAAATTAAGTTTGTAATAAAACATTTTTTGTTTAAAAAAAATCAGTTTATTATCTATTTTCTTGAAATCTATTTTTTCAAGATCTGGTATTTCATCTAAGTCACTTACAATAATAATATCTTCAGGATTAGCATTGCTTGTTCCCTCCTGAGTCTTGTTAATTTGGTAAATTTCTCTTTTTTTTGCATTAAAAGTCATTTTAGATTGTTTTTTAATCAAATCGTCCTTTTCTTCAATTTTAAGCAAATCTGAAGGTGGCCTATCTACAACTATATAATTAATTTTATCTTTAAATTTTGAAAACTTGTTAATATCAAAAATAAGTTTTTTGGGCTTGCCACTATGCATATAGGCGGCTTCAGTAATGACAAATTTATCTACATATTTGTCCATAATGTTTAATCTGAGATCTAAAAGCATCTCTTCATCAAAAAACATAAAACAATCGTAGATTTTCATATATATTTGAAGATTAAGTTTAAATAATATAAATCTTTGCCATAGTAATAACATAAAGATCTAATTTTAATAAAGAACAATAACAGCTATGACTAAAAAAATTGTGATTACTGGCGGGCTTGGTTATATAGGAACAGAGCTATGTAAAATATATTCAGGAGAAAGCTGGAAAAATCAAATTACCGTTATAGACAATCGTTTTATATCAGAAAGAGTTAATCAATTAAGAAATTGGAGCATAAATTTTGTTAATGCCGACATAAGAGACGTCGATAGTATAAAACATTTTTTAAAAGAAGCTGACGTAATACATCATTTGGCGGGAGTTACTGATGTTGCTAGAACTAAAGAAGAATCGAATCCCGACAAAGATAAACAAATGAACGACGTTGCTGAAAAAGGAACTTCCATAATTCTTTCAGAGTCGCCAGACAATTGTAAGATAATATTCCCTTCCACGCATGTAGTGTTTGAGGGAAAAAGCAAAATGGAAGATAATATTGAAGAAGATCATGAAAAATTTCCAGTACTTTCATATGGAGTTGGCAAAGATAAAAATGAGGAGCAAATAAAAAAATCTGGGAGAAATTTCGTTATCCTGAGATTAGCTTCAGTTTATGGATATTCAACCGACACAATGAGATTAAATATAATGCCAAATTTATTTTCAAAAATCGCTTCTCAAAATGGAACAATCAAACTTTTTGCCGGTGGTAAACAATTGAAATGCTTAGTTCCACTAATAGATGCCGCTAGATGTTTTAAGTTCATGGAGGAAAGAGAAGATATTAAGTATCAAATTTTTAACTTATCAAAAGATAAAATTTCAGTAGAGGAAGTTGCTAATATATGTAAAAAAATAAACCCTAAAGTAAAAATTGTTAAAACCGAGGATAAAATTCCAAATCCAGGGTATGCACTTTCCAACAAAAAACTTTTAAGCAAAGGATTTAAATTTCTTTACGGATTAGAAGAATCAATCGAGGAAATGATTTTAAAGTGGTCGAGTCAAAATATTACAAATAATCTTGAAAACGTTAAAAAAGGGGAAAAGGAATTTGTAGACCATAGAGGAAAAATAAGTAACCACGAGCTTCCTGAACCAATAAATTTAATTGGATATATCGATTCAAAGAAAGGAACCATAAGAGCAAATCATTTTCATCCAATACAAGAGCAAAAATGCTTGTTGGTCAAAGGTCAATTTATTAGTGTTTATAAGGATTTACTAAATACAAGTTCGAAAAAAATAACTCATGTTGTGAACGAAGGCGATTTAATTGTTACAAAACCAAACGTAGCACATGCAATGGTATTTACGAAAGATTCAATCTTTTTAAATTTAGTAAGAGGAGAAAGAGAACATGAAAATTATGGTGTAACACATACTAAAAGGTATGTTTTAGTTAGAGAACAAGAAAAAGATTTATTAATAAAAAGCTATAAGTTTGATTGTCGATCTTGTGGAAAAAATAATCTTAAACGAGTTGTTTCTTTAGGCTATCAACCCTTAGCTAATAATTTATTAAACAAAAAGGATTCTAAATGTGAGTTATACCCTTTAGAAATGAATTATTGTAATAATTGTCACAATTGCCAATTATCAGTTGTTGTAGATCCAAAAAAGATGTTTTCAAACTATCTTTATCTATCTTCTACTTCAGAAACTTTCAAGCAGCACTTCGAAAACGCTGCGCAAAAGTATGTTAAAGAATTTAAATTATTACCAAAAAAATCTTATATAATTGACATAGGTAGTAATGACGGAGTTGCTCTTAAACCATTTAAAAATTTGGGATTTAAAAAAATTTTAGGAATAGAACCAGCCAAAAATCTTTCAAAATTAGCAAACAAAAATAAAATCAAGACCGTTAACTGTTTTTTAGATAAGAAAAATTTAAGAAAAATAAAAGGGAATGCAGATATTATTTTAGCTTCAAATGTATTTGCGCACTCTGATAACTTGAAAGAAATGGCCGAATGTATGCTTAAGCTAATAAAAGAAAGGGGGACAATTATTATTGAAGTTCAATATTTATTAAATACTTTAAAAGATCTGACATTCGATAATATTTACCATGAACATTACAACTACTGGTCTTTAACTTCATTAGTTAATTTTTTTACCCAATTTAATGCAAAAATAATTAGGGTCGAAAGAATAAACACTCATGGAGGATCTTTACGAATCTACTTAAAAAAAGATAGAAATTCTAAAGAGGAACAAAGTGTAAAAGTTTTATTAAAGGAAGAGGAAAAGTATGGTTTAAAGCAGTACGATACATATAAAAAATTTGGAGAAAAAATTTATACAATTAAAAAGAATGTAAAAAGAAATATTGAAAAGCTAAAATTAAATGGAAAAAAATTAATTGGATACGGATCGCCTGCAAAAGCAACAACTGCATTAAATTTTTATGAAATTTCAAACGAGATAGAATGTATAGTCGAAGACAACAAGCTTAAACATGGAAAATTTCTTCCTGGAATGAAAATTCCTATAATTTCGAAAAATGGAGTAAAACAAAAATTTGACTATGCACTAGTTTTAGCCTGGAATTTTTTTGATGAAATTAAAAAGAAAAATAGTAATTTAGCGAATAAATTTATAAGCATTAAAGACCTAGAGATTTAATTTTACTTTATCAGTGCTGTACTGTAAAAAGTTTAAAAAGTTTTTGGGGCGCTTAGCTCAGTTGGTAGAGCATCTCGTTTACACCGAGAGGGTCGTAGGTTCGAGTCCTTCAGCGCCCACCATAATTTGGACCACTTGAAGATTTTTTTCCTAACATAGACTTTAATAAACCATTGAATCTATACTTATAAACGTCAGCTTTTTTTTTATTAAAAATAATGTAATAATTTTTGAGTAAATAATATTTAATTAATCGTCTCACATGAATCTTTAAGGAGCTAAAGAAACCATAATGTTTCTTGTGGTAATAAAAAGAAGACCAATAATAATGCCAATTTCTAAAATTTAATATTTCATGAGAATCTATATTTTCAACACCTTTATTTCCTGAATGATTTATTTTTATATTGTTGATTAAAAGAATTTTTTCTCTTTTACCGATAATTTTTTTACAAACATCTATTTCTTCAAAGAAGAAAAAAAAATTTTCATCAAATATTTTTTTTTCGAATTTGGATAAATTAAAAAGCATAGAACTGCCTTTTGCTAACGTTACTTGTTCAGTATTATTTTTAAGTAGAATTTTTTGATTAAGATTAGACAATTTATCAAATTTATTATTTTCAATAAAATCTTTAAAATCGTCATAAAAAGGAGTTACAATCGAAAAATCGTTTTTTAATTCATTTAATTTATTTTCTAAATTAATTATTTGATTCTCATAAATTTCTATGTCAGCATTAATTAAAAATGCAAATCTAGTTTCAACATTTGAAATACCAACATTTGCTGCAGTACCATAACCAAAATTTTTTCCCAAAAGAATGCATTTAGCATTAGAAAAACTATTTTCTATATCATTTTTTATATCTGCACTATTGGAATTTTCTGCGATAATCACTTTATAATTTTTTCCAATATTGTTTAAACAGTTTTTAATACCTTTTATGGCTTTAAGAGAAACTATTACAAAAGTTATTTCAGATTTATTTTTCAACTTTTACTTTGCCTATTCTTGTACCAATTAAAAGTTCTTTGAACCTTTGCTGGAATACCATAAATGGTGCTGGCTTCTTCAGTTTTTAAATCTATAGCTAAAGATTTAGCTCCTACACGGCAATGTGATTTAATTTCAGAATTTCCTATTACTGAAGAATCGTGAAACAAAGTCACAAAGTTTTTTAAAATTGGAACATTGCCAGTATCGTTTGAGCCAATTGTAACATTTTGGTATATAGTAACAAAATCTCCAATTTTTGTACCACGATGGAAAACTACATTACCTAGATGGACCAAAACAAAACCAGGCCCTATTTTTACTGATGTTGGCAGATCGACAGAAAAAAATATACAAATTATTGTATAAAAAATTTTCATAATCCAAAAAACTGGGATTAAAAAGGTTTTATTCATACAAGATTTAGTAATTCTATAGAAAATATTTATTAATATTTGTGGACGTTCTATAAAAAACTTAAACCAGTTAGTATTTTTAGCAACAGCTATATCAACAAGGAGATTTTCAATTTCATTATTAGTATCTTCACTCCCTGGGAAGAGCTCTAGAACGTAAAAATATTTTATTTTTTTTTCTTTATTTGATAAAATTTCTAGCACTTCATTATATGCGGTAGTACAAACAATAACACAATCTATTTGATTAAATTCTAAATCTTGAGGAGCAATAATTTTAAAAGTTTCAAAATTCTCACCAATTTTTTTTGAATTCGAGTCTATAACACTTTTAATTTTATGTTTTGGTAACCATTCGCGAATAGCCTGTTTTCCCATTTCACCAGATCCCCAAACAGCTATTCGATTATAAGAATCAAGTTTTTCTTCTATGTATTTTTTTATTTTCATATTCCTCAATTACATGGCGGGAGTGACGGGACTCGAACCCGCGACCTCCTGCGTGACAGGCAGGCGCTCTAACCAACTGAGCTACACCCCCAGGCAATTTTGGCACCGATTTGGTGAGCTCTTAAATTTGCTGTCACCAAATCTCGTATATTAAAAGCCAATATATATATTTTATAGGAAAGTAAAAGTTGAATATTTGTGTTTGTTTAACAACAGGCACAATAAATTTTGCACATATTTAACCCCATGTAACATTATAATTACAGACAATCTGACATCTATTTGTGTTAAAACAAGTGGTATATAAATTAACCTATAAAATATGTTAATTGATTTTTTAAAGGACTACTTATCTATATTAATTTTTATTTTCATCGCGCTAGGTGTCAGCGTAGGCTTTGTAGTTTTAAATTTCATATTATCGCCGAAAAAACCTGATCCTGAAAAACTTTCAGCTTATGAGTGTGGATTTGAAGCATTTAGCGATTCTAGAATGGAATTTGATGTTAGGTTTTATTTAGTTGCAATTTTATTTATCATATTTGATTTAGAAATAGCTTTTCTATTTCCTTGGGCTGTATCTTTAGGAAATATTGGAGCGTTGGGTTTTTGGTCCATGATGTTGTTTTTATTTATACTTACCATAGGATTTATATATGAGTGGAAAAAGGGTGCATTAGACTGGGATTAAAATGATTGATTTACAAAAAAAAGAAGAAAAAATTCCTCAAGAGTTTAAAAAAATTGCTAAAGATTTTAGTGAAAAAGGTTTTGTTACTACTTCTTCGGAAAATTTAATTAACTGGGCAAGAACCGGCTCTCTCCACTGGATGACATTTGGATTAGCATGTTGTGCAGTTGAAATGATGCAAACTTCAATGCCGAGATATGATTTGGAAAGATTTGGTGCTGCCCCAAGAGCCTCACCAAGACAATCTGATGTTATGATTGTAGCTGGAACCTTAACTAATAAAATGGCCCAGCCACTTAGGAAAGTTTATGATCAAATGCCAGAACCAAGATATGTAATTTCCATGGGTAGCTGCGCTAATGGTGGCGGTTATTATCATTATTCATATTCAGTCGTCAGAGGATGCGATAGAATTGTTCCAGTCGATATTTATGTACCGGGATGCCCACCCTCAGCTGAAGCTTTGCTTTATGGAATTTTACAACTTCAAAAAAAAATTAGAAGAGAAGGTAATTTAGAAAGATAAAAAATGTCGATAACTGTTGAAGATTTGGAAAGAACAGTTAACTCAGGTTTAACAACGGCAATAAAAATGTCCAAAATTAATTTTGGCCAACTAGTTATCCAAATTAGTTTAGAAGATTTATATTCTACAATTTTGTATTTGAAAACAAATAATAAGTGCAGATTTAAACAATTAATCGATATAACAGCTGTTGACTATCCAGAAAAAAATAAAAGATTTAAAATAGTTTATTTACTTCTTAGTCACGAAAATAATTTAAGAATTATTATAAATATGGATATTGATGAAAAAAATGATGTACCATCAATAATAAAAATATTTCCTTCAGCAAACTGGATGGAACGAGAAGTTTTTGATATGTACGGCATATCTTTTAAAGATCATCCAAATCTAAAAAGAATCTTAACTGATTATGGGTTTAAAGGTTATCCACTTAGAAAAGATTTTCCTTTAACTGGACACTCAGAGGTCAGATATGACGAAGATAAAAAAAAAGTAATTTATGAACCTGTTAAACTGGAACAAGAATATAGAAAATTTGATTCAGAAAGTCCTTGGGAAGGAACCAAGTATATTAAAGAAGAAGAAAAAAAGAAAGAATCCGAAAATAAATAATGCCAAAACAAACAAAAACTATGAATTTAAATTTTGGACCTCAGCATCCAGCAGCTCATGGAGTTCTAAGATTAATATTAGAATTGGATGGTGAAGTAGTAGAAAAAATTGATCCTCATATTGGACTTTTGCATAGGGGAACAGAAAAACTTATAGAGCATAAGACTTACACACAAGCATTACCTTATTTTGATCGATTAGATTATGTAGCTCCGATGAACCAAGAGCATGCCTTCGCTTTGGCTGTTGAAAAACTTTTAAATATAGAGGTGCCTATTAGAGGACAGTATATAAGAGTATTATTCTGTGAAATTGGAAGATTATTAAGTCATCTTTTAAACGTAACAACCCAAGCATTAGATGTTGGAGCTTTAACCCCTTCTCTTTGGGGATTTGAAGAAAGAGAAACATTGATGACCTTTTATGAAAGAGCATCTGGCTCAAGATTACATGCTAATTATTTTAGACCAGGAGGTGTTCATAAAGATTTACCAGTAAAATTATTAGAAGATATTTTTTCATTTTGCGAAACTTTTCCAAAAATAATAGATGATCTGGAGACTCTTTTAACAGACAATAGAATTTTTAAGCAGAGAAATGTAGATATTGGCATCGTTACTAAACAAGAAGCTTTAGAACATAGCTTTTCAGGAGTGATGTTAAGAGGTTCAGGCGTTCCATGGGATTTAAGAAAATCGCAACCTTATGAGTGTTACCAAGATTTTAACTTTAAAATTCCTGTTGGAAAAAATGGTGACTGCTACGATAGATATCTTTGTAGGATGGAAGAAATGAGAGAAAGCATAAATATAATAAAAGATTGCATAAAAAAAATGCCTTCAGGACCAGTTAAATCTACAGATGGAAAAGTTACACCACCAAAAAGAAAAGATTTAAAAAATTCTATGGAAGCATTAATTCACCATTTTAAGTTATTTTCAGAAGGTTTTAGAGTTCCAGAAGGAGAAATCTACACAGCTGTAGAAGCACCAAAAGGAGAATTTGGAGTTTACCTTATAGCTGACGGAAGCAGCAGACCCTATAAATGCAAAATTAGAGCTCCGGGTTTTTCACACCTGCAAGCAATGGATTATCTGTTAAAAGGGCATATGCTAGCAGATGTGCCAGCAGTTTTAGGGTCATTAGATATTGTTTTTGGAGAAGTGGATAGATGAGCATAAAAAAAATATCTGAAAATCAACCGAAGTCTTTTGAATTTTCTGAAGAAAATTATAAAGAAGCGGAAAAAGAAATAAAAAAATACCCACAAAATAGAAAGGCAAGTGCCGTTCTATCCTTATTATACCTTGTGCAAAAACAAAATAATAATTGGATTCCTTTAGTAGCAATAAGTTATGTCGCAAAATTGTTAAATGTGCCCTACATACAAGTTTATGAAGTTGCAACTTTTTATTCAATGTTAAACCTATCACCTGTAGGAAAATATTTTATACAAGTGTGTACGACCACTCCTTGCATGATAAGAGGATCTAAAAAAATTGTAAGCGCATGTGAAAAACTTATTTCTAAAGACCAGAATCAATTGTCAGAAAATAAGCTTTGTTCTTGGACAGAAGTTGAATGCTTAGGCGCTTGTGTTAATGGCCCAGTTATGCAAATAAATCAAGATTATTATGAAGATTTAGATGAAAGCAAATCAATTAAAATAATAAAAGATTTATTAGAAGATAAATTTCCCACACCTGGATCTGCAAAAGAAAGAAAAAATGCTGCTCCCGAAAAAGGAAAAACTACATTAATAGGAATAAAAAATGCTTAAAGACGAGGATAGAATTTTTAAAAACTTATATAACGATTTTGGATGGGAAATTGACAAGGCTGTTGAAAGAGGAGATTGGTCAGAAACTAAAAATTTAATAAATAAAGGTAAAGAATGGATAATTAACGAAATAAAAGAATCACAATTGAGGGGAAGGGGTGGAGCAGGTTTTCCTACAGGAATGAAGTTATCTTTTGCGCCGAAAAAAGTAGGTTCAAGACCACATTATTTAGTTATAAATGCGGATGAATCTGAACCAGGAACTTGCAAGGATAGAGATATATTAAGATTTGAACCTCAAAAGTTAATCGAAGGATGCTTAATATCTGCATATGCAATAAGTGCACATACTTGCTATATTTACATTAGAGGAGAATATTTTAGAGAAGGACAGCGTCTTCAAGAAGCAATAAATCAAGCCTACAAAAAAAATTTTTTAGGAAAAAATGCCTGTGGATCAGATTGGGATTTCGATATTTATTTACATTATGGAGCCGGTGCATACATATGTGGCGAGGAAACAGCATTGTTAGAAAGTTTGGAGGGAAAAAAAGGTCTTCCAAGACTTAAACCTCCTTTTCCGGCGCTTGTAGGCCTTTATGGATGTCCTACCATAGTAAATAATGTAGAAACAATAGCGGTAGTTCCTACTATCCTAAGAAGAGGATCTAAATGGTTTGCATCTTTAGGAAAGCCAAAAAATACTGGAACTAAAATCTTTTGTATTTCTGGGAGTGTTAATAATCCATGTAATGTAGAAGAAGAAATGGGAATTCCTTTAAAAGAATTAATAGAAAAACATGCAGGTGGCGTTATCGGAGGCTGGAATAATCTGCAAGCGGTAATACCAGGAGGTTCATCCATGCCTTTGTTGCCTAAAAATATTTGTGAAACAATTACAATGGACTTTGATTCATTAATAAAAGCAAAAAGCGGGTTAGGAACTGCAGGAATAATAGTTATTAATAAAGACGAAGATATAATTAAGTGTATATCGAGAATAGCAAAATTTTATAAACACGAAAGTTGTGGACAATGCACTCCATGCAGAGAAGGTTGCGGTTGGATGTGGAGAATGCTTGAAAGAATGAGTAAAGGAGAGGCAAACTATAAAGAAATTGATCTTTTGTACGATGTGACCAAACAAATAGAAGGACATACAATTTGTGCATTTGGCGAGGGAGCGTCTTGGCCAGTACAAGGATTACTCCGCCATTTTAGAAAAGAAATAGAAAAACGGAGCCACGAAGAGCCCTTGATAAAGAAAAAATCTAATATTCCTTATCTTATTGACCAACATCTTTTGGAGAAGGACAATGCCTAAAATTACAGTTAACAACAAAGAAATTGATTTTGAAAATGGCATGACTGTCCTCCAGGCCTGCGAGCTAGCTGGAGCAGAAATACCAAGATTTTGTTATCACGAAAGACTTTCAATAGCTGGTAATTGTAGAATGTGTTTGGTTGAATTGGAAAAATCAAATAAACCGATTGCTTCATGTGCTATGCCAGCAACAGAGGGAATGAAAATTAAAACAAACACACCTTTTGTAGAAAAAGCTAGAAGAGGTGTAATGGAATTTTTATTGGCAAACCATCCACTCGACTGTCCTGTATGCGATCAAGGTGGAGAATGCGACTTACAAGATCAATCTCTTTTTTATGGACTTGATAATTCAAGATACACAGAGAACAAAAGACAGGTTAAAGAAAAATATATGGGTCCATTGATAAAAACACAGATGACAAGATGTATTCATTGCACAAGATGTATCAGATTTGCAACTGAAGTAGCAGGCATACCTGAGTTGGGTGCTATAGGAAGAGGAGAAGATATGGAAATTACAACCTATTTAGAGAAATCAATGGAATCAGAATTGTCAGCAAACGTAATTGATTTATGTCCTGTTGGTGCACTTACTTCAAAACCATATGCTTTTGAAGCAAGACCATGGGATTTAAAAAAAACTGAAACGATAGATGTTATGGATGCAGTTGGATCTAATATTCGAGTAGATACTTACGGATGGGAGGTCAAAAGAATTTTACCTAGAATTAATGAAGATATAAACGAAGAATGGATATCTGATAAAACCAGGTATGCATGTGACGGTCTTTTAAAGCAAAGATTAGATACTCCGTATACTCGAGAAAATGGAAGACTACAAAAAACATCATGGGATCTAGCATTAAAATTATTAATAAATAAATTAAAATCGTTCAAACCTTACGAGATTGCCGGCATGGTTGGAGACCTAGCTGATTTAGAAATGATTTATAGTTTTAAAAATTTTTTCGAAAAAAGTTTAGGTTCAACAAATTTAGAATGTCGCGAAGACAGAACTTACATTAATCCTACTGAAAGAATGAATTATATATTTAATTCAAAAATAAACGGAATTGAAGAAGCAGACACTATTCTTTTGATTGGAGCAAATCCTAGACTAGAAGCAACAATACTAAATGCAAGAATTAGAAAGGCTTATATAAAAAATAAAATTAAAATTTACTCTGTAGGAGATCCTGGAGATTTAACTTATCCATATAAAAAATTAGGGTCTAACACTTCAATAATAAAAGATATAGTAAATGGCGCTCATGAGATTTCTGAGAAAATAAAAAAATCTAAAAAACCATTGGTTATAATTGGAAATTCAGCTTTATCTAGTAAATCCGGACAGTATATTTTTGAAACTATAAAAAACTTTTTATTTAACAATAATTTTATTAGAAAAGACTGGAATGGATTAAACGTTCTTAATCAACACGCCTCAAGAGTAGGTGCCATTGATCTTGGTGTATATTCTATAAACGATAACAATAATTTTTCCTTTTTTGAAAAAATGGATAATGACGAGTTTAAATTTATTTACTTGTTAGGAGTAGACAATATTAACTTTGACAAAAAAGATAAGTTTATTGTCTATCAAGGAAGTCACGGAGATAAAGGTGCGGAGATTGCTGACATAATTTTACCTGGAGCTGCATATACAGAAAAAAATGGGCTATTTGTTAATTTAGAAGGAAAAATTCAAAAAGCTTACAAAGCTTCATACCCACCTGGTGACGCTAGAGAAGACTGGGTTATTTTTAAAGACCTTGCTAATAAGATGGGTAAGCCAATAGGTTATAACAATGTTAAAATATTAAGAGATTCTATAAATAATCACATTAATCAAAAGATCACCAATAATATTAATAAAATAAATAATATTGATTTTGTGGATGAAAATATTTTAATTAAACCTGTTGATTATTATTACACTAACTCAATAGCAAGATCATCACATGTAATGAACGAATGTAGGCAAATATCTAAGAAATTTTTATTTACAGGAATTGAGAAAGCTAGTTAATGACATATTTAAGTTCTTTTTTTAATGAGTTTTATAAAATAATTTTTTTACTACTACCTATATTAGTATCTGTTGCACTAATAGTATGGCTCGACAGAAGAGTTTGGGCCTTTGTCCAAAAAAGAAAAGGACCCAATGTTGTTGGTCCATTTGGGCTTTTTCAAACTCTGGCTGATGCATTAAAATATATTTTTAAGGAAATAATTATACCTGCAAGCGCGAACAAAACTATATTTATTTTAGCACCAATAATAACTCTTACACTTTCTTTAATAGCTTGGGCTGTTATTCCATTTAGCAATAAGTTGGTATTAGCAAATATAAATGTAGGCATACTTTACTTATTTGCTATTTCATCTTTAAGTGTTTACGGAATTATAATGGGTGGCTGGGCTTCCAATTCAAAATATCCATTTCTAGGAGCTATAAGATCAGCTGCTCAAATGGTGTCCTATGAGGTTTCAATTGGAGTAATTATTATAAACGTACTGCTTTGTGTGGGTTCCTTAAATTTAAATAAAATAATATTAGCTCAAGAAAATGTATGGTTTATTTTCCCTCTCTTTCCAATGTTTGTAATATTTTTTATATCATCCTTAGCCGAAACAAACAGGCCACCTTTCGACTTACCTGAAGCTGAGTCTGAATTAGTAGCCGGTTATCAAACCGAATATTCAGGAATGATGTATGCCATGTTTTGGCTTGGTGAATATGCAAATATTTTACTTTTGTGTGCATTGGGTTCGGTTCTTTTTTTGGGAGGTTGGCTAAGTCCAATTGATATTTACCCGTTTAATATATTACCAGGAGTTTTTTGGATGATATTTAAAATATTGGGACTGTTCATACTTTTTTCTTTGGTTAAGGCTATTGTTCCTAGATACCGTTTTGATCAATTAATGAGATTGGGTTGGAAAATATTTCTTCCACTGTCTCTAATCTGGGTCGTCTTAACAGCAAGTTTTTTATTTTTTTTAGATATGTTGCCAAAATCAGGATGAGAGAATGAAAATTAATAGAATAATCAAGACAATATTCATGGCAGATTTCATTAGCGGTTTATTAATTGCTATTAAGCAAATTTTTAAATCCAAAAAAACCATCAATTATCCTTTCGAAAAAGGTAAAATAAGCCCAAGATTTAGAGGAGAGCATGCTCTAAGAAGATATCCTAATGGTGAGGAAAGATGTATAGCATGCAAACTTTGCGAAGCTGTGTGCCCGGCTCAAGCCATTACAATAGAATCTGAAATTAGAAAAGACGGAAGCAGAAAAACAACAAGGTACGATATAGATATGCTTAAGTGTATTTATTGTGGTTTATGTGAGGAATCGTGTCCTGTTGACGCAATCGTCCAGGGCCCAAACTTTGAGTTTGCTACAGAGACAAGGGAAGAGCTTTATTATAACAAACAAAAACTTTTAGAAAATGGAGATAAGTGGGAAACTGCTTTGGCCGAAAATATTAAAGCAGACTCTCCTTTTAGGTAAATGTTAGCCCATTCATTATTTTTCTACTTTTTTTCAACTATAACAGTTTTTTCAGCCGTTATGGTCACGGTTTCAAGAAATACAGTTTACTCTGTCTTTTTTTTAATTTTGGTTTTTATAAGTGTATCAATTTTATTTATTATGATAGGCGCTGAGTTTTTAGGCATGATAATGCTTATAGTTTATGTAGGAGCAGTGGCAGTTTTATTTCTTTTTGTTGTAATGATGCTGAATGTTACTGAACAAATCACAAAACGTTCTATTAAAAAAGGCCTCATAAATAATATATCAGTAGGTTCTGTTGTAGGTATAATTATTTTTCTAGAACTATTAGTAGCAGTTGGAGGTTGGAAATATAAAAGTAATTTTGCTCCTTTTTCATCATCTGAATTAGACTTAAGTGTTAGCAATACACATGCACTTGGAAATATTTTATATACAGATTATATTCATCTATTTCAAATATCAGGGATGATACTTCTTGTATCTATGATAGGCGCAATAACTCTTACTTTCAAAAAAAAAGAAAATGTAAAAAGACAAAATTATTTTGATCAAATTAAAAGAGAAAAAGAGAGCGCAGTTTCATTAGTCGAAGTAAAAAGTGGAGAAGGAGTTAAAATCGATGAATGATATAGGCCTAGGTCATTATTTAACTTTAGCAGCAATTATTTTTACTATTGGAGTAGTTGGAGTTTTTCTAAATAGAAAAAATATTATTATTATTTTAATGTCGATTGAGTTAATTTTATTGGCAGTAAATATTAACCTGGTGTCTTTTTCTATTTATTTACAAGATTTGGTTGGCCAAGTATTTACCATGTTTATATTAACAGTGGCTGCAGCAGAAGCAGCTGTGGGGTTAGCTATAATAGTAGTTTATTATAAAAACAAAGGTTCAATTCATGTTGAACAAATTAGTTCTTTGAAAGGCTAGCATGGAATACGCAATTGTCTTTTTACCTTTGGTTGGATCTTTGATTTCTGGTTTTTTTGGAAAAAGAATAGGAGATAAATACACACAAATTTTAGCCAGCACTTTAGTAGCAGTTGCCGCAATTTTATCTATATCAATTTTTTATAAAGTACTATCACATGATTACTCAAGTAATAAATTAATATTTAATTGGATAAGTTCTGGAAATTTTGTAGTTAACTGGTCTGTTAAAATTGATTCATTAACATCAGTTATGCTGGTTGTGGTAACTTTAATATCTTCAATAATACATTTTTATTCAATTGGATATATGAATAACGATCCGCATAAACCGCGTTTTATGGCGTATTTATCCTTGTTCACTTTTGCTATGCTCACACTTGTTACTGCTGATAATTTTCTTCAATTATTTTTTGGATGGGAGGGTGTAGGACTATGTTCTTACCTGTTAATTGGTTTTTGGTACAAAAAAATGTCAGCAAATTCTGCTGCTATTAAAGCTTTTATAGTAAATAGAGTTGGAGATTTTGGATTTGCAATTGGTATTTTTTTAATTTTCTTTTATTACGGAACAGTTAATTATAGCGAAGTTTTCCAGAAAACCCCTGAATTAATAATGCAAACAGTTAATTTTATGGGAGCAGAATTTAATTTAATAAATTTGGTCTGTATATTACTTTTTATTGGTTCAATGGGAAAATCAGCACAAATCCTATTACATACTTGGCTACCTGATGCTATGGAAGGGCCAACACCAGTTTCAGCACTAATTCACGCCGCAACTATGGTAACCGCAGGAGTTTTTCTAGTTGTAAGATGTTCGCCAATATTTGAGTACTCTCAATTAGCGTTAAATATAGTTGCTATTGTTGGTATGGCAACAGCATTTTTTGCAGCTACAGTTGCGCTTGTACAAAACGATATTAAAAAAATCATTGCATATTCAACTTGCAGTCAATTAGGCTATATGTTTTTTGCTGCTGGAATTGGCGCATATCATGTAGCTATTTTTCATTTGTTTACTCATGCTTTTTTTAAGGCGCTTTTATTTCTTGGAGCGGGATGCGTAATACATTCCTTTAGAGAAGAACAAGACATCAATCTAATGGGGGGAGTATGGAAAAAAATTCCTTACACATACGCTTTGATGATAATAGGAACGTTAGCTTTAACAGGCTTCCCTTTTTTATCAGGTTTTTATTCAAAAGATGCAATTATAGAGTTTGCTTATTTGAAAGGAAGTGCAGTTGGCTATTGTGCAGTTTTTGTAGGAATTTTTACGGCTTTTCTAACCGCAATTTATTCATGGAGATTAATATTTAAAACTTTTCATGGAAAATTTAATAATAAAAAAAATAATTTAAGTACAATTCATGATTCTGCTTTAATCATGTTAATTCCATCAGCCATTTTAGCTTTTGGTGCAATTATTTCCGGCGTGGTGTTTAAAAAATTATTTATTGGGAATGAAACAAATTTCTGGGAAGGTTCAATTTTATTTTTAGAACCAATTAAATACCTCCACCCACCTCAGTGGATAATTTTTATGACACCATTCATAGTAACCGCGACTATTCCAGCAGCATATTATTTATTCGCAAAAGATAATAAAATTTTAAAAAATTTAGTTTTAAAAAATAAATTTTTTTATAATTTTTTATTGAATAAATGGTATTTTGATGAGTTATATAATTTTATATTTGTTGAACCTACTAAAAAAATTGGGTTATTTTTTTGGCAAAGGGGAGATGTTAACACAATAGATAAGTATGGGCCTGATGGCATTTCTAGAATTGTTAAAATTTTGTCTAATAAAGTAGTAAATTTTCAAAGCGGATATCTTTATCATTACGCCTTTGTAATGTTAGTAGGTTTGTCCATATTATTAACTTATTTAATTTTATACTAAATGAACTTTCCTATTCTTTCTGCAATTATTTTTATTCCTCTTATTGGAGCACTGTTTATTTTTCTCACAAAAGGAAGTCAAAAAAGTATTGAGAAAAACTCTAAATATGTGGCAGTTTTTTCTTCCATAGCTAATTTCTTTCTTTCTTTATTCCTTTGGTATTCATTTGATTCTTCAGTTTCAACATTTCAATTTATTGAAGAAAAAAACTGGATTAATGGATTTATTAATTTCAAGTTAGGTGTAGATGGTATTTCAATTTTATTTATACTTTTAACAACTTTTATAGCTCCTATTTGTATTTTTTCGGGAATTAACAGCATTAAATTTAAAATTAAAGATTTTTTTATAGCAATCTTGGTAATGGAAACCTTAATGCTTGGCGTTTTTTGCTCTCTTGATTTAGTAATTTTTTATCTATTTTTTGAGGGAGGTCTTATTCCAATGTTTTTAATAATTGGTATCTGGGGCGGTCCAAAAAGAGTTTATTCGGCTTTTAAATTTTTTTTATTTACGCTTTTAGGTTCAGTATTAATGCTTGTAGCAATAATATCTATCTATTGGATTACTGGCACAACAGACGTAATTAAATTACTCAATATAAAAATAGCACAAGAATACCAATACTTGTTATGGTTGGCATTTTTCAGTTCTTTTGCTGTCAAACTTCCAATGTGGCCTTTCCACACTTGGTTACCAGATGCCCATGTTGAAGCTCCCACCGCAGGATCCGTTATTTTGGCGGCAATACTTTTAAAAATGGCAGGATATGGTTTCATTCGATTTTCACTAGGTTTGTTTCCTATAGCTTCAGATTATTTTACCCCATTAATTTTTACGCTCAGTGTTATTGCGATAATTTATACATCTTTGGTGGCTCTTATGCAGGATGATATGAAAAAACTAATAGCTTATTCTTCAGTTGCACACATGGGTTTCGTTACAATAGGTATTTTCTCTTTGACCAAACAGGGTTTGGAAGGGAGCATAATTCAAATGATAAGTCATGGTCTAATATCAGCGGCACTTTTTTTATGCGTGGGTGTAGTATATGACAGATATCAATCACGCATGATTTCATCTTATGGAGGTCTAGTAAACGTTATGCCAAAGTACGCGTTAGTTTTTATGATTTTTGTTTTGGCCGCTTTAGGACTTCCTGGCACAAGCGGTTTTGTTGGAGAGTTTTTGATTTTAGTAGGAGTTTTTCAAAAAAATATTTTGGTAGCTGTTTTAGCTAGTTTCGGAATTATTTTAGTTGCTGCTTACATGCTCTGGCTTTATCGGAGAGTAGTCTTCGGGCGAATCGGCAGCAATGAAATAAAAACAATGCTAGATTTAAACAGAACAGAAATTTATATTTTTGCCTCATTAGCTTTTTTAACAATTTTTTTAGGAATTTATCCAGAACCTCTACTTAATACAGTTGATGTTTCAATTAATAATTTAATTGATAAATATGAAACAGATATAAATTTAAATTTAACAAAAACAAATAATTAAATGCAATTAATATCGTATATTCTTCCAGAAATATTTTTATCCTCAGTAATAATGATACTTCTAATGATAGGAGTATTTGTCAAAAAAAGTTTCAGAATGGTAAATTTACTAACGATTACAAGTTTATTATTTGCAATCATACTTGTTTTGAATCAACCCGACGAAACTATAAAAATTTTTAGAGACAGTTATATCATTGATAAGTTGTCAGTTTTTATGAAAGTTCTTACTTTATTATTTAGTTTTTTTGTTTTAGTGGTATCAAAAGATTACATAAAAAATACCAATATAGACAAAATTGAATATCCAATAATAATTTTAGCCTCTACTTTAGGTATGTTATTAATGATCAGCTCTTACGATTTAATTATTTTTTATTTAGGGTTAGAGTTACAATCATTATGTTTATATATATTATCTTCTTTTAGAAGAGATGATGAAAGATCTACAGAAGCAGGTTTAAAATATTTTGTTCTAAGCGCGCTTGCTTCAGGTCTTTTACTTTATGGATGTTCTTTAATTTATGGTTTTACCGGATCTACAAACTTTGAAATAATTTCATCAATTTTGAGTGAGTCAAACACCGGAGGTATTTTTGGACTGGTATTTATTATGGTTGGACTAGCTTTTAAGGTTTCAGCAGTACCTTTCCATATGTGGACACCAGATGTTTACGAAGGATCCCCAACTTCAGTCACAAGTTTTTTTGCAATGGTGCCTAAAATTGCAGCCTTATCAGTTTTTATTAGATTTATGTATGTGCCTTTTATAAATGTGATTACTCAATGGCAAACAATAATTGTTTTTTTGTCAATAGCATCAATGATTTTAGGTGCAGTAGCTGCAATAGGTCAAAATAATATTAAGAGACTGCTTGCGTATAGTTCTATAGGTCATATGGGTTATGCATTGGCTGGAATAGCAACCGGAACTAACGAAGGTATTCAAAGTACAATTATCTATTTAACTATATATTTGGTTATGAATTTAGGAATATTTGGGTGCATCTTCATGATGAAAAGAGAAAATGTTTTTTATGAAAATATAAATGACTTATCTGGTCTATCTAAAAACCATCCTCTTTTAGCATTAGGATTTTTAGTTATACTTTTTTCACTAGCAGGAATACCACCACTAGCAGGTTTTTTTGCTAAATTTTATATATTTATGTCAGTAATTGAAGTTCAAATGTATACGCTAGCATTAATTGGACTTATAACTACTGTCGTGTCAGCATTTTATTATCTAAGAATTATAAAAATTATCTATTTTGATAAACCAAAGAAACCTTTTGATACCAATTTTGATTTTGGTCTTAAATTAACATTAGCATTTTCTAGCATTTTAATTTTGATATATTTTACATATCCTTCAATTTTAATTAAAGCAGTTTCGTCAATATCGCTCTATTAATGAAATTTGAAATTTTTAAATTTAAAGTGGTTGGCAGCACAAATGATGTTGCCGTAAATTTGATTCAAAATAAAAAAAGTGAATACGGATATGTTTACGCAGAAAAACAGATAAAAGGAAGAGGCACGCAAGGAAAAAAATGGATTTCTAAAATGGGAAATTTGTTTGGTTCAATTTTTTTTCCTTTAAAAGAAAATTATCCGCCTTTTAATGAATTTGCAATAATTAGCCCAGTTCTTATTTCAAGTGTAATTAAAAATTTTTGTGCGGACAAAAATATAACGTTTAAATGGCCAAATGATGTGCTAGTAGAAGGTAAAAAAATTTGTGGTATTCTTCAAGAAGTAGTTAACATAAATAATAATAAATTTTTAATTGTGGGAATAGGTATAAATATAGTTTCAAATCCAGATCTGAAAATGCATTACCAGGCTACTAATATTTTATCTGAAACTAAAAAAAAACCAAAGTTAGATGAAATTATAAAAGCTGTAGTAAAATCTTATGAAAAATTTTTTAATGAACTTAACACCTACAGTTTTCAGTATTATAAAAAAAAGGTCAAATTGATAACAATCAAGAAATAAAAAAAATGGAATTTTTAGTCGGAGATATAGGAAATACAAGCACAAAGATTTGTTTGGTAGAATCAGGTGATTTCCAAGTTAAAAAAATAATTTATTTTGATAGTTTAAAAATAAATTCCAAAAATTTTTTAAAGAAAACTTTTAAAAATATTATTAAAAAAAATATTTCTAAAAATGTATTGTTTTCTAGCGTCGTACCTAAATATCAGTTCAAATTAAAAATTTTTTTTAAAAAATACTACAAGATTAAGCTGATAGAAATAAAAAATAAAAATATTAATAAGATAGTTAAGATAAATATTAAAAATAAAAAGCAAGTAGGTTCCGATAGAATTGCAAATGCTGCCGGTGCCTATAAAATATATCAATCAAATTGTATTATTCTAGATTTTGGAACAGCAACTACTTTCGATGTTGTTACAAGCAAAGGTATTTACAATGGTGGAATAATTGCTCCTGGAGTTAATCTTTCAATAAAAAGTTTAGTTAATAAAGCTGATCAAATTCCGACTTTTTCACTTAAAAAACTGAATAAAATTATAGGAAAAAATACAATTGAAGCTTTACGTTCCGGTTTTTACTGGGGGTATTCTGGCCTTATCAATAATATTATTTTAAAAATTGAGAAAGAAACCCGAAAAAAATATAAAATCATTTTTACTGGAGGTTATGCTAATTTATTTAAAACTTCTATAATTAGACCTTTTAAGATAGATAAGAATATAACTATTAAAGGTATAATTGAAATTTATAAAGCAAATGAGAAAAATTTATAATAAATGAAAAAAGAAGAATTTATTTTTTGTCCTTTGGGAGGATCAGGTGAGATAGGAATGAATATGAATTTATTTGCCTATGGAAATCCTGAAAATAAAAAATGGATTATCGTCGATATTGGAGTAACTTTCGCAGATGATACAATTCCTGGTATAGATCTAATTTATCCAGATCCTGGTTTTATAGTTGATAAAAAAAAAGATCTACTTGGATTGGTTTTAACCCATGCACATGAGGATCATATTGGTGCAATTGCTCACATATGGCCAAAACTACTTTGCAACATTTACGCAACACCTTTTACAAGTGTTTTAATTCAAGAAAAGTTTAAAGAAAAAAAAATTGACATAGGAAATAAATTAAAAATCGTGGAACTCAATGGAAATATTAAACTAGGACCTTTCAAAATTGAATTTGTCACTCTAACGCATTCTATACTTGAACCAAATGGTTTGAGCATTGAGACACCAGCTGGAACTGTATTGCACACAGGCGATTGGAAATGTGATCCAAATCCTTTAATAGGGGAAACTATTAACGAAAAGAAATTAAAACAAATTGGTGATAATAAAGTTTTGGCAATGATTTGTGATTCTACTAATGTTTTTAGTCCTGGAAGAGCTGGTTCCGAAGCAGATGTTAGAAAAAGTTTGTTAAAAATCATGGAAAATATTCAAAAAAGGATTGTAGTAACATCTTTTGCATCAAACGTAGCCAGAATGGAAAGTATTTTTTACTGCGCGGAAAAAGTTAGACGTAGAATATGCTTAGTTGGTCGATCTATGCATAGAATTTATAAGGCAGCAAGGCAGTGTGGATATTTAAAAAATTTAGTTGAACCAATAGACCCAAGAGAAGCTAAGAAAATTTCCAGAGAAAAAATTATTTATTTATGTACTGGTAGCCAAGGCGAGCCCAATGGAGCCATGATGCGTATTTCCAATTATATTCACCCAGATGTGATGGTTGAGTCTGGAGATGTAGTTATTTTTTCATCAAAAATAATTCCTGGAAACGAAAAAAAACTTTATAAATTACACAATCAATTAGTTAAAAATGGTATAGAGGTTATCTCTGAAGAAAATGAATTTGTACATGTCTCAGGACATCCTAACAGAGAAGACTTAAAAGACATGTATAATTGGGTCAAACCACAATCTGTAATTCCAGTTCACGGTGAACATAGACATATGATAGAACACATAAATTTTGCTAAAGAAATGCAAGTTCCATATCCAGTGCGGGTAGAAAATGGAGATATAGTTCAACTGTACCCAGGAGAAAAACCAAAGGTCATTGATAAAGCTCCATCAGGTAGAATATATGTAGATGGTAATGTGAGTGTAGGCGAAGAGTCCCAGTCAATAAAAGATAGAAAAAATTTATCGCTCAACGGTTTTTTAGAAATAACAATTATTATTAATGATATTGGTTCTATAGTAAAAAAACCTATTATTTCCTTTAAAGGCATTCCCAATAATGAAGAAAATAGCAATTTTGTTTTCGACTTAGAAGATAAAATACATAGTATTTGCAAGACTTTTTCTTTACATAATTCTAATCAAGAACATAATTTGATTGAGGCGCTCAAAACTAATTGCAGAAAAACAGTTAAAGAAAAGACTGGAAAGAGACCCTATACAAACATAAATTTAGTAAGAATTTAAAAATTAAAATATGTATTTATCTAAGTTGTTTATTCCAATATTAAAAGACACACCCTCAGAAGCAAAAGTTAAATCTCATCAACTAATGCTTAGAGCTGGTATGATTAGGCAATCTTCAGCAGGTATTTATTCATGGTTACCCATGGGTTTTAAAATTATGAAAAAAATAGAGCAAATAGTTAGAGAAGAGCAAAATAAAATAGGTGCACAAGAACTATTAATGCCGACAATTCAATCAGCAGAAATTTGGAAGGAAAGCGGTAGATATGATGATTATGGAGAAGAAATGTTAAGAATAAAAGATCGACAAGGAAAAGAAATGTTATACGGACCCACAAACGAAGAATTAATAACAGAAATTTTTAGAAGCAGTATTAAGTCATATAAATCTTTACCCAAACTTTTGTATCACATCCAATGGAAATTTAGAGATGAATTACGACCCAGGTTTGGCGTAATGCGGTGTAAAGAATTTTTTATGAAAGACGCTTATTCTTTTGACCTAAATGATGATGAGGCCAAAAAGTCATATAACAAAATGTTTTTTGCATACTTAAGTACATTTAAGAGATTGGGACTTACAGCAATACCTATGGCTGCAGACACAGGACCCATTGGAGGAGACGTTTCTCATGAATTTATAATTTTAGCCGAAACCGGGGAAAGCAAAATTTATTCTGATAAAAGAATTTTAAATATAGATATAAGCAAACATGGTAATGAAAATAACTCTATAGAAGACTTAAGAAAAAAATATGACGAATTTTACGCAGTTACGGACGATAAATTTGATAAAAAAATTTTTGAAAAAAAAGTAAAAAAAGAGAATCAATTAATAACCAAGGGAATAGAAGTTGGGCATATTTTTTATTTTGGAGATAAATATTCGAAACCTCTAAATTGCTCTGTAGACCTACAAGATGGAAAAAAAGTTGATGTCAAAATGGGATCTTACGGGATTGGAGTTTCAAGATTGGTTGGAGCTATTATTGAGGCTAAATTTAATAATAATATTATGAAATGGCCAAGCTCAGTTGCTCCATATGAAGTTGCAATCATTCCGACTTTACAAAAAAACGATAATACAAATTATTTAAGGGCTGAGAAAATATATAAATCATTAGTAAAAAGTAATGTCGATGTCTTGCTTGATGATACAGATGAACATTTATCAGCAAAATTTAAAAAATTTGATCTAATTGGCATTCCATTTCAAATTATTTTAGGTTCAAAATCTACCGATGATAAGCATGAGTTCAAGGAACTTAATGGCAAAACAGAAATATTAACTTTAGAAGAAATTAAAAAAATATTACTAAACAAAAGAAACACAAATTGATTTCAAAAATAGAACGGACAGTTGCTTTTAGATATTTGAAACCCAAGAAGAAAGAAGGTTTTTTAAAGGTGATTTCTATTTTTTCCTTTACTGGAATTGCACTTGGAGTTGCCATTTTAATTATAGTCATGTCTGTTATGAACGGCTTTAGAACAGAATTAATCAATAAGATATTAGGTTTTAATCCACATATTATAGTTAAACCTTATGAAAAAAAAATTGACAAAGCAGATCTTGATAATCTTGAAGATTTAAAAGACCAAATATCAAGAGTAGATTTTAGCTTTAATGGCCAAGCAATTTTAATAAGCAAAGAAAATACAGTTGGTTTAATGGTTCGTTCCTACTTTCAAAATGATATTGATAAAATTGATTTAATTAAAAATGGTTTAATAGATGGATCCTTAAGTAAATTTAAAAAAAATTCAATTTCTATAGGAAAAGAATTGGCCATATCTTTAGATCTAGTTGTAGATGACGAGGTAACATTAATGTCAACATCTAATCTGCAAACTCCTGTTGGAAATCTTCCTATTCAAGAAAAATTTATAATTTCATCAGTCTTTAGTACTGGACTAGGTGAATTTGATCAAAATGTAATTTTTATGCCCTTCGAAAATGCAAATTCATTATTTGAACTCACCGACATAGATATTAATTTAGAAATATATTTAAATAATCCAGATAAAGCTGAAGTAGTTAAAAAAAATGTACAAGAATTATTTAGTGATCATTATGTTTATTCATGGGCTGATCTAAACAAGTCTTTTTTTGGGGCATTAAAAGTTGAAAGAAATGTTATGTTTATAATTCTTACTTTAATTATAATAGTTGCAGCCTTCAATATTATTTCAGGATTAACAATTCTGGTTAAAAATAAAACAAAAGAAATAGCAATTCTTAGAACAATTGGTGTTAGTAAAATATCTATACTAAAAATATTTTTTCTTACTGGATTTACTATAGGTTTCTTAGCGACGGTTACTGGTGTTACGATCGGAGTTTTATTTTCATATTACATTGAAGAAATTAGAATATTAATCACTTCTATATTTAATATACGTCTATTTCCTGAAGAAATATATTTTTTAAGTCAGATGCCATCAGAAATAAACTTGTTTAACATATTTATTATTTCAATATTTTCTTTATTTATAACTTTTTTAGCTACAATATTTCCATCTTTGTCAGCTGCAAGATTAGATCCAGTAAAGGCTTTAAAATATGAGTAGAGAAATCATAAAATTATTGAATATATCAAAAAAGTTTAGTGAAAATGAAAAAAATATTGTTGTATTAAAAAAAATTAATTTAAAAATTAATAAAGGTGAATTAGTTTCACTTAACGGACCTTCTGGTTCTGGAAAATCAACTTTATTACATATAATAGGCCTGCTAGATAAACCCACTTCAGGAGAAGTATTTTTTGATAAAAAAAATTTTTCTAAGTCATCTGATGTTCAAAAAGATTTAGTAAGAAAAAAAGGAATTTCAATAATTTACCAACAAAATAATTTACTAAGCGATTTTAATGCCTTAGAAAATGTGACTATTCCATTAATTAACAATGGTTATGAATTTAAAGAAGCCAAAAATAAAGCTATTAAAATTTTAAATTTGGTAAATTTGTCTAAAAGGCTTTTTCATTTTCCAAGCGAATTATCAGGCGGTGAACAACAAAGAGTTGCAATAGCTAGAGCCGTCATTACAGAACCCGATTTAATATTGGCTGATGAACCAACTGGTAGTTTAGATAGAAAAACTGCAAATGAAATTTTTTCATTATTTATTAAATTGAAATCCAAAAATCGAACAATACTTTATGCAACTCATAATAGAGAATTATCAAGTAGAGCAGACTATAAGTTAAATATTTTAGATGGTAATATAACCAAGCAAAAATGAACGAAGCCGTTAACACTGAATTTGTCCATCTAAAGATTCATTCCCAGTATTCTATTTGCGAAGGTGCTTTAAGAACTTCCGATTTAGCTAAATACTGTAAGGACAATGATATAAAAGCAATTGGTTTGTGCGACTCTTATAATTTGTGCGGAGCTTTGGAATTTTCTGAATCAATAGCAAAATCAAAAACACAACCTATTATAGGAACACAGATTAATATTAATCATAAAGGCTGTATTGGAAAAATTCCTTTATTTGCAAAAGATTTGGAGGGGTATAAAAACTTAATAAAACTCTCTTCAAAATCTTTCTTGGATATAGTTGATGATGAGGAACCACACTGCAAAATTACTGATATAGAAGAAAATTATAAAGGCATTATATTATTTACTGGCACATTCGACGGTCTTTTTGGAAAACTATTTTCTAAAAATTTAACGGATGAAATTTTTATAATACTAAATAATCTTAAAAAAATTTTTAAAGATAACTTATATTTAGAAATCCAAAGACATAAAGACATTGGAGAAAAATTATTTGAAAAATTTATATTACAAGCCGCTGAAAAATTAAATTTACCTATTATAGCAACACAAGAAGTTTTTTACATGAATAAAGAAATGCACGAAGCCCATGACGCTTATCTTTGCATAGGCGAAAAGACTTATGTAAATATTAAAGAAAGAAAAAAATATACAAATGAACATTACCTTAAAAATTCAAAAGAAATGTATGAAATTTTTCATGATCTTCCGGATGCATTGGAAAATAATGCCAACTTTCCTTTAAGGATATCTTATAGACCAAAGAATTCACTACCTGTTTTACCAAGTCTACAAACAAATAAAGATACTCATGTGGATGATTTAATAATTAATGAATCACGAGAAGGTTTAATTGAAAAGTTAAATGAATATGTTTTGCCATATATTGGTGAAGAAAAACAAGAGGAAAATAAAAAATTATATTTTGATAGATTAGACCACGAATTACAAATTATTTGCAAGATGAAATACTCTAGTTATTTTTTAATAGTCTCGGATTATATTAAGTGGGCCAAAAAAAACGATATTCCTGTAGGCCCTGGTCGAGGATCGGGAGCTGGTTCATTAGTCGCTTGGTCACTTTCAATAACAGATATTGATCCAATTAAATTTGATTTAATTTTTGAAAGATTTTTAAATCCTGATAGAATTTCAATGCCAGATTTTGATATAGATTTTTGCGAAGAAAAAAGAGATAAAATTTTTCAATATTTGAAACAAAAATATGGCAAGGGTGTTGCTCATATAATTACTTTTGGAAAACTTAAACCGAGAATGGCCTTTAGAGATGTGGGTAGAGTTTTGGGAATACCTTATGGCTACGTAGATTCATTGTGTAAAATGATACCATTTGACCCGTCAAGGCCACTTACTCTTGAGAAAGCTATAGCTCAAGAACCAAGAATTAGAAAAGAAGAAGAAAAAGATCCCAGAGTAAAAAAATTAGTAGAAATTTCAAAAAAGCTTGAAGGCTTGAACAGAAATATGGCAACGCATGCGGCAGGTGTTGTAATTCCTGAAAAGAATTTTGCTGAATTTGTTCCACTATACAAAGATTTTTCTTCGAATTCACTTTTACCATCAACTCAATTTGATATGTATTCAGCTGAGAACGCAGGTCTTGTAAAGTTTGATCTGCTAGGTTTGAAAACTTTGACCATTATAGATAAAACCATATCTCTTTTAAAAGATAAAAAAAAAGATTTAGATATTAGAAAAATTAAATTAGACGATCCAAAAATCTTTGAATTATTAAGTTCAGGATATACCGTAGGCTTGTTTCAGTTAGAAAGTTCTGGAATGAGAGATGCTTTGGTAAACATGAGACCAACAAAATTTGAAGACATAATTGCTTTGGTTGCTTTATTTCGACCCGGTCCAATGAGCAACATACCAATATACAATCAATGTAAACACGGAGAAAAAAAACCAGATTATTTACATCCCAAACTTAAAAAAATTTTAGAGCCCACTTATGGAGTAATTATTTATCAAGAACAAGTAATGAAAATTGCTCAAGTATTATCAGGGTTTTCAGCTGGCGAGGCAGATATTTTAAGAAGAGCCATGGGAAAAAAGAAGAGGGCTGAATTAGAAAAGCAAAAAGAGAGATTTGTAAATGGAGCAGTTAAGAATGGTATAAGCAAAGAAACAGCTGTTTTTATTTTTAAAAAGATAGAACCGTTTGCTGAATATGGTTTCAACAAAAGTCATGCTACTGCATATGCAATGATTGCTTACCAGACAGCTTATTTGAAGGCCTATTATCCTAACGAATTTATTGCAGCATCTATGTCTAATGAATTATCAAATACAGATAAATTAAGTGAATTTTTTGAAGAGCTTAAAAGGCTACAAATTAAAGTTCAAAGGCCCTGCATAAATGAATGTTTTGCAGATTTTATACCCAAAGATAATATTTTATATTATGCTTTAGGAGCAATAAAAAATGTTGGTTATGAGGCTATTTCACAATTAATTAATGAGAGAGAAAAAAACGGAAAATTTAAATCCATTAGTGATTTTATAAATAGGGTCAATCCAAAAAATATTAATAAACTACAGTTGGAGGGTCTTGTTAAGGCTGGAGCTTTTGATTCAATTTTTAAAAACAGAAAGATTCTTTATGAAAATATACCCAATATTATACAGAATTCAAAAACTTTACATGAAAACAAATTTTTAAATCAAGAAAGTTTATTCTCTGATGAAGGCCAAAAAGTTTCTTATTTAATTAATGAAAAAAATTCTTCATTATGGCCAAACAACGAAATATTGTCTAAAGAATTTGAGTCAGTAGGTTTTTATATATCTGACCATCCTCTAAAGTCGTATGTAGACGCTCTTAAACAATATAAAGTTAAATCTTTTAAAGATTTCGAAGAAAGCTCAGATTCAGAATCTTTTGTAGCAGGAACAATAATGTCAATTAAAGAAAAAAAAACTAATAAAGGAAACTCCATGGCTATAATTAAATTTAGTGATTTAAGCAAGGTATATGAACTTTTTCTTTTTTCTGAAATACTCGAATCTAATAGGAAAAACTTAACGGAAGGTAAATCTTTTTTAATTACTGTTATTAAAGATAAAGAAAATAAAGATAATCGTTTTAGAAGAATAAATGTTAGAAAAATTGTAAGTTTAGAAGAAATTACAAAGATCAATTATCACAATGTCCATATAGAAATAAATACTCTTGAAAGTTTAAAAGAACTCAATGAAACAATAAAAGAAAGAGGAGACGCGACAATAAAAATTTTATTTAACAAGGATGATAAAGATTATTTATTTGAATTAAAAAATAAAAGAAAATTTAACTACGAAACACTTAAATACTTAAATAAAGAGCATTATATAAAGAAAATTAGTGTTTAAATAAATATTGAATTTCTTTTATTAAAATTGTAGAACTTCACACTTAAATACGCACACAATTGTTGGTTGAGAAACCTCCGGTCCTTTAATGGAAAAAATTGTGGTGGAATAACCGGGAAATTATGAAGATACCAAGTGTAACTATAAAGCAGTTATTAGAGGCGGGTGTTCATTTAGGACACAAAACCTTTAGATGGAATCCAAAAATGAATAAATTCATTTTTGGTTCAAAGGATTCAATTCACATAATTGATCTTACACAAACCTTAGAGTTAGTAAATGTAGCTCTTCAAGAAGTTTATAAGTGCATATCATCAGGTGGAAAAATATTACTTGTGTCGACAAAGAAACAAGCTACTGACACGATTTACGAACTAGCTAAAGATACTTCCCAATTTTATGTAAATCATAGATGGCTTGGTGGAATGTTAACCAATTGGAAAACTATATCAAACTCAATTAAGCGTTATAAAAAACTTTCAGAAGATTTGAAAAAAGAAGATACAGGTTTCACAAAAAAAGAAATTTTAAAAATGGGTGTTCAACGAGATAAATTAGAAAGATCATTAGGTGGTATAGCAGACATGAAAAAAGTACCTGATATGATATTTATAATTGATACAAATGTTGAAGCTTTGGCAGTAGCAGAGGCTAAAAAACTTAATATTCCAATTGTAGCTATAATAGATACAAATTCAGATCCTAGTAACATTAATTTTCCAATACCTGGTAATGACGATGCAAGAAGAGCAATAAATCTATATTGTGATCTTTTGAAGCAAACTATATTAGACGCACAAAAAAATATTTCCAAGAGAGATCCTTCGACTGAAGAGAAGCAGGAAGCATCAAAACCAAAGATAAATATAGATGAAGCTAAAATTAAAAATAAAGAATCAAAACCAAAAGATAAAAAAACAAAAAAAGAAAAAAAAACTACTTCAGTAATATCAAGAATCAAAAAATTAGCGTCAAAAGCAATTAAGTAAAAATAATTATTATGTCATCAGCGGATCTATTGGAAAAAGTTAAACAATTAAGAGAAATAACAGGAGTAGGATTTAAAGATTGCAAAAATGCAATTGATGAAACTAAAGGTGACATAGAAAAATCAATAGAACTTTTGAGAAAAAAAGGTATTGCAAAAGCCAACAAAAGAATGACAAGAACCGCGGCTGAGGGTTTGGTGTGTATTTCTGAAAAAGATAATGGATTTTCAATGATAGAACTAAATAGTGAAACAGATTTTGTTGCAAAAAATAATGAATTTATAACTTTTGCGGAAGAAATATCTAAATTAGCATTAATCAAATTAGGAAATATAGACGATATTATGGATGCCGAAATGAAAAATCAGAAAAAAGTTAAAGACAATTTAATTGACCTGATATCTAAAATTGGAGAAAAAATAACTTTAAGAAGAAGTGCTTTTATAGATAAAAAAGAAGTTATAAATTTTTCTTATATACACACTTCCATTAAACAAAATGTTGGAAAATTAGGTGTTATATTAAGTATTGAAACATCCAAAAAAAAAAATGAAATTTTGGACTTAGGTAAAAAGTTAGCTATGCATGTAGCCGCGTCAAATCCACTTTCAATAGATAAGGATGATTTAGATAAAAAAATACTAGAAAAAGAAAAAGAAATAATAACAGAAGAATTGAAAAATAGCGGAAAGGACACTAAGATTGTAGAAAAAATAGCATTAGGAAAGTTGAGCAAATTTATTAATGATAACACTTTGTTAAACCAAGAATGGATTATGGAACCAAAGAAAAAAGTAAAAGATGTTGTTAAAGAGATCGCAGGAAAAGATAAAATAAAAATAAAAAAATTCATAAGATTTAAAGTTGGTGAGGGAATATAAAATCTATGTCCTCAGAAGATATTTTAAAAAATTGTAACCTAAAAATGAAAAAAGCTTATGACGTTTTTAGTCAGGATTTGGCTTCATTAAGGACAGGTAGAGCTAATGTAGCAATGTTAGATATAATTAAAGTTAATGTTTATGGACAAAATATGTCAATTAATCAACTTGCGAATATTTCAACACCAGAACCAAGATTAATTACTGTACAAGTATGGGACCAAAATAATGTTGCATTAATTGATGCTGCTATAAAAAAATCTAGTTTAGGAATAAATCCTCAAATAGATGGTCAATTAATGAGGATTCCAATTCCAAGTCTAACAGAAGAAAGAAGAGTAGAGCTAAAAAAAATTATGGGTGGCCTAGCAGAAAAATCAAAAATTTCCATTAGAAATATAAGAAGAGAAGCAAACGACAGCTTAAAAAAAGATCATAAAGATAAGAAGATTGGAGAAGATGAATTGAAAAATTATGAGAAAAAAATTCAAAATTTAACTGACAAGCAAATTTCAGAATTAGATAAAAAATTAACTGAAAAAGAAAAAGAAATAATGACTGTATGAATCAATTGAATCATGTCGCTATAATCATGGATGGTAATGGGCGATGGGGTTTAAAAAAAAAAGATTCAAGAAACTATGGACATTTAAAGGGCATAAAAACAGTTGAAACTGTAATAAAATTTTCTCTACAGCATAAAATTCCATATTTAACACTTTACACTTTTTCAACAGAGAATTGGAAAAGACCAGAGAGCGAAGTTGATTTTCTCTTTGATTTAATAAGAAAGTCTTTAAAAAAAAAAATAGATCAAATTATAAAACAGGGTATAAAAGTTAATATTTTAGGCTCAAAGACAGGCTTGCCAAAAGATATTGAAGAAATAGTAAGAATGATTGAAAAAAAAACAATAAATAACAGAAAAATTACTCTGAACCTTGCTTTGAATTATGGATCAAAAGAAGAGATTATTAGTGCATTCAAAAGGCTTTCTAAAAAAAGAAACAAGGAAATTAATGCTACGAATTTTGAAAAAGAGCTTTATACGAACAATATACCAGATCCGGAAATATTAATTAGAACTGGCGGCACAAAAAGATTAAGTAATTTTTTGTTATGGCAACTTGCTTATACAGAAATTTTTTTTCTAGACAAGCTTTGGCCTGATTTTAATGAGAATGATTTTAATAAAATAATTAAGAAATTTTATCTTATAAAAAGAAATTTTGGAAAAATATGACCAATTTACAAAAAAGAATTTTAACTGCTTTAGTGGCTTTACCCATATCAATTTTCTTTGTTGTAAAAGGTGAATATTTTTTAATATTTTTTTTAGTCCTTATTCTTTTTGTTGGAGCACGTGAATTATTTTCTGTGTTTAAGAAAATAAAGTCAATATTATTTTTATCTTTAATATTAATATTTTCTCTTTTCTCCATTTACTATCTTAGAGAAAATAATTCTTTGCTACTTTATTTTGCTATTACTGTTACGATTAGTTCTGATATCGGAGGTTATGTTTTTGGTAAAATCTTTAAATGGAAAAAATTATCCAAAATAAGTCCAAAAAAAACAATTTCCGGAGTTTTTGGGTCATATTTATGTTCAATTATTTCTTTTTTTGTTTTTAATAATTTTTATTCAATAGGAGGAGACGAATTTTTATGGGCTATAATTTTTTCTACAGTATCTCAAGGAGGAGACTTGACAATTTCTTATTTTAAAAGAATAGAAAAAATTAAAGATACTGGAAAAATTTTACCAGGACATGGTGGAATTTTTGATCGTATTGATGGTTTAATGTTTGTGGTTATACTAGCTTTCTTCGTACAAATATTATTTATAAATACATGAAAAAGAAAATTGCAATATTAGGTTCTACTGGCTCTATTGGAAAATCTACTTTAGAGGTTATTAAAAAAGATAAAAAGAACTTTGATGTTGTACTATTAACCGCAAACAATAATTACAAAAAACTCATTCAACAAGCTAAAGAATTTAAGGTAAAAAATGTATTAATTAAAAATAATTCTTTTTATTCTAAAGTTAAAAATTCTTTAAAGAAAACTAAAACGAAGGTCTTTTCTGCAGAAACAAATTTAGGTAGTATTTTTTCGGGAAAGTTAGATTATACTATGTCAGCAATAGTTGGTGTAGCTGGGTTACAACCAACAGTAGATGCTATTAAATTCAGTAAAACGATAGCGATCGCAAATAAGGAAACGATCATATGCGGTTGGGAAATTCTATCTAAACATCTAAAAAAACATAAAACTAAAATGCTGCCAATCGACTCTGAGCATTTTTCGATCTTAGAATTAACTAAAAATGTTAACAACGAAGCGATTGATGAAATAATAATTACAGCTTCTGGAGGTCCCTTTCTTAATATACCTAAAAAAAAAATGATTAATGTAAAACCCGAAGAAGCTACCAAACACCCAAACTGGAAAATGGGAAAAAAAATATCTGTCGATTCAGCAAATTTAATGAATAAAGTTTTTGAAGTAATTGAAGCAACTAAAATATTTAATTTTAATAAAAAAAAATATAGAATTGTTATACATCCACAATCATATGTTCATTCTATAGTTAGATTTAGAAACGGCTTAATTAAAATGATTTTATATAATACAGATATGAAAATACCTATTTCGAATACTTTGTATTCTTACAAAGGAGAAAATTACCAAAAAAAAACGAAAATGATTGATACTAATACTTTGAACAAAATGACTTTTTTAAATGTTGACACTAAACGTTTCCCTTCATTAAAATTAATTGACAAGTGTTTAAATTCTGGTCGACTAACTCCAACTATAGTTAATGCTTCCAATGAAGTATTGGTTGACTTATTTTTAGCCAAAAAAATTGGTTTTTTAGACATTGTGAAGACAATAAATAAGATTTTTAAAGATAAAGAATTCAAGAAATATGCTAAAAGAAACCCAAGGTCATTAAAGGATGTGGAGATGGTAGATAATTGGGCTAGATTGAAAACACTGTCTATGTGTGTAAGATGATATTATATGGGCGCTATTAAAAAAATACTTATTATATTTATCCTTTTTTTTCATACTTTCAGTTCTAGCACTTACTCTGAAGTAGTCAGCAAAGTCGAAGTTCAAGGAAATGAAAGAATTTCATTGGAAACCATAATTATTTTTGGAGATATATCTATAGGAAAAGATTATGATTCAAATGATGTAAATTTACTAATAAAAAAGCTTTATGAGACGAATTTCTTTTCTAATATATCCGTTGAATTAAACAATAATAAGTTAAATATTTCCGTTCAAGAAAATCCGATTATAAATGAAATAATTTTTAAAGGCGAAAAAGCGAATAAGTATAGAGAAGCAATAACAGGCTTGCTTAACCTGAGGGAAAAAAGTTCATTTATAAGTAATTCAGTGAAGTCTGATGTTAATATAATAAGAGAATTTTATAAAAGTTTAGGATTTTATTTTGTCACTATAGATGTTGAAAAGGAAGTTTTAGAGAAAAATAGAGTTAATTTAATTTATACAATAGATAAGAAAGAAAAAGCAAAAATAGCAAAAATATATTTTTTGGGTGACAAAAAAATTAGAGACAATAGATTAAGAAACGTTATAACTTCACAAGAGGCAAAATTTTGGAAATTTATTTCCAGAAATATTTATTTAAATAAGAGTAGAATTGAGTTAGATAAGAGGCTGTTAAAAAACTTTTATAAAAATAAAGGCTATTACGAAGTAGATATATCTTCCAGCAATGTTGAATATTCAGAGGGCGAAGGTTTTATTTTAACATATAGTATTAACGCTGGAAAAAAATATAAATTTAGAAAGATCCACGCACAAGTATCTCAAGCTCTAGATCAAACTGCCTTTTTGTCTCTAGAAGATGAATTCGACGAAGTTATTGGGGAAAATTATTCTCAAACCAAATTGACTTCTATTCTAGAAAAAATTGACAAGTTAAGTGAACAAAAAGAATTACAGTTTGTTAATCATAGAGTTATGGAAACTTTAGTTGATGATGGTGTAGAAATATTAATTGATATATTTGAAGGTAAAAAATTTATAATTGAAAGAATAAATATAGTTGGAAATAATGTTACAAACGATTCAGTAATAAGAGGTGAATTAGTTGTTGACGAAGGAGATCCGTATAGTGCACTTCTTATTAATAAATCAATTAACAAACTTAAAGCAAGAGGAATTTTTGGTAAAGTAGAGGAAAAAATTAATGAAGGATCAACACCAGATTCTAAAGTTTTAGAAATAAACGTCGAAGAAAAGGCTACTGGCGAAATAGCTGCGGGAGCAGGTGTTGGTACTGACGGAACTTCTTTTATGGTGTCTGTTAATGAAAACAATTGGCTTGGCAGAGGAATTAAACTTCAGTCTAAACTAGATATATCAGTCGAAACTATAAGCGGTGCTTTATCAGTAAACAATCCTAACTACAACCATTCAGGAAATGCAGTTTTTGGTTCCTTAAATATTGCTTCAACTGACAGAACTACAAGCTCAGGTTATGAAAGTACACAAACAGGATTATCTTTAGGAACTCAATTTGAACAATATGAAAATATTTATTTCTCACCATCTCTTGAAGCTACTTATGAGGAAGTTAGTTCACAAGCCGGAGCTTCGAAAGAAATACAAAAGATGGACGGAAATTTTTCTAACATAAATTTTGACTATGGAATAACAATAGATAAAAGAAATCAACCGTTTCAACCAACTAAAGGAACTTGGACAAAATTCCAACAATCAATACCACTGCTTATAGATTCCTCATCAGTGTTAAATGGAATAAATTTGACAAGCTACCATGAAATTTCAGAAGATGTTGTTGGCGCGCTTAGATTTTATGGTCGTTCAATACATGGCGTAGATGAAGATGTAAGATTAACCAATAGACTGTTTTTACCACAAAATAGACTAAGGGGTTTTAATACTCAAAGAGTAGGACCTAAGGACGGAGGTGATTGGGTAGGAGGTAATTATTCTACCGCTGTAGGTTTTGAAGCCAAGTTACCGAACTTACTACCAGAGGCAACAAGGACTGATATTAGCGTGTTTATAGATAGCGCAAATGTTTGGTCAGTTGATTATAGCGATGCTATTGAAGATACAAATAAAATAAGATCATCAGTGGGTTTGGCGGCAAATGTATTCACAGTAATTGGGCCATTAACGTTTACATTAGCTCAAGATTTGTCTAAAGCTACTACTGACGAAACAGAGTCATTTAACTTTAGAATAGGAACTTCTTTTTAATGAAATATTTAGTAAAAATTTTTGTAGTTACTTTTTTATTAACGGTTAGTACATATGCTTCAGCACAGGATAAAATAGTATATTTAGATATGAAGTATATTTTAAACAATAGCAAGGCTGGAAAAGGGGCTCAGGATTTTCTTCAAAAGTCATTTTCTAACAATCAAAAGAAATTTATTTCTCAGGAAGAATCTCTGAAAAAAGAGGAAAAAGATTTATTGGAAAAAAAGACAATATTATCGAAAGAGGAGTATCAGAAAAAAACTGACGCACTAAGAAAAAAAGTAATAGATTACCAATCTCAAAGAAGAGCTTCATTAGATAAGATAGCAAGCCAAAGAGCTTCTGCAAGACAAGATCTATTAGAAAAATTAAATCCAATTATAGACCAGTATATTCAAGAAAATGATATAGCAGTTGTTATGGATAAAAAAGATATTATTGGCGGAAAATCTAAGCTCGATATAACAAACATCATTACAGAAAAATTAGATAAAGAGCTTCCTTCTTTAAATTTAAAGTAAAATGGTTTCTAACCAGTTTTTTGAAAAAAAGGGCCCATACCCTCTAAAAGAAATAATAAAAACAATAAATTGTTTAAATAATAATTCTAATATAAATAATCTTAAGATTTATGGCGTAGAATCTCTAATAAATGCAAAAAAAAATGATATGACTTTTTTAAATTCAGGTAAATACAGGGATTTATCTATTAAAACAAAGGCAGTAGCGTGTATTACTTCTCCAAATCTTTCAAAATTTCTTCCAGATAAATGCATCAAGCTGAATGTAAAAAATGTTTTGTTAGCAGTAAATCAAGTTTCTAGAATGTTTTACCCTAAAGCCGATTCAGATTATCCTGATTTAAATTTACAAGAATATAAAAAAATTAAGAATAAATATTCTCATGTAAATTTTGGAAAAAATACTTTAATCGGAAAAAATGTGAAAATAGGTAAAGGAACTTTCATTGGAAGTAATAGTATAATTGAAAGTAACGTTAAAATCGGAGATAATTGTATAATAGGCTCATTTGTTGTAATTAAAAATTCATTAATTGGTAAAAATGTTAATATTAAAGATGGAGCTAAGATTGGCATTAAGGGTTTCGGTTTTATTCCCACGCAAAAAAAAAATATAAAAACTCCCCAAATAGGAAAAGTTATCTTAGAAGATGAAGTTGAAATTGGTTCTAATTGTACTATAGATCGTGGCTCGATATCTGATACAGTTATAAAGAGAAATACTTATTTGGATAATCACATTCACATAGCTCACAATGTTATAGTTGGAGAAAATTGTATAATGGCAGCTCAAGTAGGAATTTCTGGAAGTACAATTATTGGAAATAACACTTTAATTGGTGGACAAGCAGGTATTGCTGGACATCTAAGAATAGGAAATAATGTCAAAATAGGTGGTGCCAGTGGAGTTACTACAGATATACCTGACAATTCACAGGTAATGGGTTATCCAGCTGTTCCAATTAGAGATTTTGTAAAATTAAGAAATAAATATGGCAAATAATTCCATTAATAAAAGCGAAATAGAAAAATTATTACCACACAGAGAACCTATGCTCTTGGTTGATAAATTAATTAATATTGTAAAGTTAAAGTCTGCAACAGCTATTGTTTACGTTAAAAAAACATCCTTCTTTGTACAAGGTCACTTTCCTGATCAACCGGTAATGCCAGGTGTTTTAATTGTAGAAGCATTTGGACAAGCGGCAGCAGCTTTAACTGCTCATGGACTAGATTCTAAAGAAACCGAAAATAAACTAGTCTATTTGATGAGTGTAGATAGAGCACGTTTTAGAAACCCAATTATTCCTGATTGTGAACTCCATTTAGACATTGAAGCAATAAGATCGCACGGACGGGTTTGGAAATACAAAGGAGTAGCGAAGGTAAATGGAAAATTAATGGCAGAAGCGGAATGGGCAGCTACAATAGTAGACAGGACTAAATAAATGACAATACATCCCACAAGCATTATAGATAAAAAAGCAAAAATATCAGAAAATTCTATAATTGGACCATACACAGTTATTGGGCCTAATGTCGAAATAGGAAGCGGGGTAGAAATTCATTCGCACGTTAATATTGAAGGAAACACTAAAATTGGAGAAGGAACTAAAATTTTTCCGTTTGCTAGTATAGGTACACAGCCTCAAGATCTAAAATTTAAGGGAGAAAAAAATAGTTTAATTATAGGAAATAATAATACGATTAGAGAATATGTTACGATAAATCCTGGAACAACAAAGGGTGGTACAGTTACAAAGATTGGGAACAATTGTTTATTCATGATCTCATCACATGTGGCGCACGATTGCCAAATTGGAAATAATGTTGTTATAGCAAACAACGTTCCCTTAGGAGGTCATGTAACTATAGAAGATTCAGTTGTTATAGGAGGAAATTCAGCCGTTCAGCAATTCACTAGAATAGGACGTTTGGCCATGGTTGGAGGGATGACGGGAGTACTTAAGGATATAATACCTTTTGGTCTATCCTTTGGGAACAGAAATTATTTAAAAGGAATAAATTTAATTGGATTAAGAAGAAATAATTATAAAAACAAAACAATAATGGAGCTAGATGTAGCGTATAAGAAAATATTTTTTTCAAAAAATTTACATGAAAATGTAAATAAAATTAATGGAGAGTTTAAAAATAACGAGCTAGTAAAAGAGGTAACGGAGTTTATTTTAAAAGATAAAAAAAGACCAATCTGTTCACCATTAGAAAATTGATTATTGATGATAGGCTTAGTGCTTGGCGAGACCCAGTTGGGTGATTTAATTATAAGAAAACTAAAATTATTAAACAAAAAATTTGTTATAATAGATATAACGAAGAAGAAAATATTTAAAAAAAATACAAATTCTTACTCTTTATCAATCGGTCAACTTGGAAGAGCTGTATCGATTCTTAAATTTCATAAATGTAAAAAAATTATTTTTGCAGGAAAAGTTAAAACACCAAATTTTTCTAAAACAAAGTTTGATTTGAAGGCTCTTTATTATTTACCAAAAATCATTATCGGTTCAAAAAAAGGAGATGCTTCAATTATAAAGGAAGTGATCAAAATTTTTAATAAAGAAGGTTTTAATATTATTAGCTCTACTTTTTATAATCGAGAATTATTATTAAAAAAAGGAAGCTATACAAAAATTAAGCCTAATTTTTTAAACAAAACGGACATGATAAAAGGAAAAAATATAATTACTGATTTAAGCAGAAGAAATATTGGACAAGGAATTGTTATTTCTAATGGTCACATAATCGCAATAGAAGGCCCCCAAGGTACAGATTTTATGTTAAATAAATCTCAAAAAGTATTTAAGAAGCTATCAAATACCCAAAGAAAAAATGGTATTCTTTTAAAATTTCCAAAACGTGACCAGGATCTACGCGTTGATTTACCTACCGTAGGAATCAAAACAATAAAAAAATGTATCAAGATTGGTCTTAAAGGCATAGTTGTTAAAGCTAATCAAAGTATTTTTTTAGATAAGATAAAATGTATTAATTTGGCTAACAAAAATAAGATGTTTATCTGCGCTATTTAATATGCAAAAGAGAGTATTTATTTTAACAGGCGAACCTTCCGGCGATAGATTGGCAGCAAGTGCGATTTCAAAGCTTAAAAATATTAATGCCAATTTGAAATATTTATCAGTAGGAGGAGAAAATCTTAAATCAAAAGGCGTCTCATCAATATACAAATTAGAAGATATTACTTATCTTGGATTTACCAAGGTGTTTTTAAATTTATTTAAGATAAAAAAAAAAATTAATTATACTGTAGAAAAAATACTAGAATTTAATCCCGATATTCTATTTTCAGTAGATAGTCCTGACTTCACTTTAAGAGTCGCTAAAATGGTAAAAAGTAAAAATAATAATATTAAAACAATACATTATGTTTCACCGAAAATTTGGTTATGGAGAGAAAGTAGATTAAAAAAGATTAAGAAGTATATTGATCATATGATGTTATTGTTCAAATTTGAAAAAAAATATTATGATAAAAATGATATTACGTCGACTTTTGTTGGACACCCACTCTTAGATGTTAAGGGCAAAGATAAAATTGATCTAGGCAACTTGCTAGATAAAAATAAAAAGATTATATCGATATTTCCAGGAAGTCGTTTAAGTGAAATTAAGACGTTTATGCCAATTCTTATAAATTTTATTAAATTATCTAATAAAAAATATAAAAGTTTTGACTATATTTTTCATTCTACATTAAAATTAAACGATAAAGTAAAAAAAATTTTAGATTCTTCGGACTTAAAAAATTATAAAATTGTTTCAGATGAAAGTATAAAAAATCATATACTATCTAATTCTATATTTGCGATAGCTAAATCTGGAACTATATCTTTAGAAATTTCCAATGCTCAAATACCTTCTATAATTATTTATAAAATGAATTTTTTAAATTTTTTTATAATTAAAAGATTAGTTAAAATTAAATATGCAAATATTTTTAATATTATCTCTAATTTTGAAATTATACCTGAATTGCTTCAATCTAAATGCAACTATAAAACGATCTTCGAACTATTTGACAAATTTATTAAAAATCCCGAGCTGTGCAAAGAACAGATTTTAAGCTGTAATAAAATATTAAAAGATATAAAAACGGAAACTTCCTCAGCAGAAAAAGCAGCTTCAGTTTTGAACAGTTATTTAAGATAATTTATTTAATCTTTTTTCAACTTCTTCTTTACCCAAAGAAAGTATTATATCGTAGATTCCAGGACCGAACTTTGATCCGGTAAGCATAATTCTTAAAGGCTGCCCAACACCTTTCAAATTAGTTTTATGCTTCTCTATTAAGTCATTTATACACTTTTCTAAAAACCCTTTATCAAATTTTTTACTTTCTTTAATTTTTTCATTAAAATCTTTAATAATTTTTTTAGAATTATCATCTATTAGGGCATGATCTCCCGGATTTATATTTAGCTCTTTTATTATTATATATTCTGCATTTTTGTAAATATCTTCTAAACATTTTGCTTTATTTTTAAGAAAATACATAGAATTCATTATTTTATTTTCCAAATTGCCATCAATCTTTTTTTTATGAATTTGACAATATTCCTTGAAATTTTTGTATAGGTCTTTTTCCTTCATATTCTTAATGTAATGTTCATTTATTGATAAAATACGAACTTTATCTAATTTTGAAGGAGATTTTCCTACTCCTGATAAATTGAAATATTTTATACTTTCTTCAAGAGAAAAAATCTCCTTGTCCTTATGAGACCATCCCAATCTAAGTAAATAATTTCTTAGAGCCTCAGGTAAAATTCCAATTTTAATGTACTCAGATAAATTTGAAGTGCTATCTCTTTTTGAGAGTTTTTTGCCGTCTGAGCTATGTATTAAAGGAATGTGAGCAAATTCTGGTATTTTCCATTTCATAGCTTCATAAATTTGTTTTTGTTTAAAAGTATTTATTTTATGATCGTCTCCTCTTATAATGTGAGAAATATTCATTAAATGATCATCTACAACCGCAGACAATTGATATGTAGGTGTTCCGTCTTTACGAAGTATAATGAAGTCCTCTATAGTAGAATTTGAAATATTTATCTCTCCTTGTACTAGATCTTTTACAATAGCGTTTCCACTAATTTTACTTTTAAATCTTATTACAGGGTTTATATTTTCAGTAATTTTAAGATTTTTAGAATCTCTACATTTTCTATTATAAATAAATGGAGTTCCCATTTTTTTGGCTTTTGCTTTTTGTTCTGCAATTTCATTTTCTGTGCAATAACATTTATATGCGAAACCTTTTTTTAGTAGTTCATTTGCAATTTCTTTATGCTTAACAATTTTTTCTGATTGAATATATTCCTTATCATCATGTTGAATTCCAATCCATTTTAGCGACTGGATGATTTGGCTTTTATATATATCTTTTGACCTATCTTTATCAGTATCTTCAATTCTTAAATAAAACTTGCCTTTGTTATTTTTTGAAAACAACCAATTAAATAGAGCTGTTCTTATTCCACCGATGTGCAATGGTCCCGTAGGAGAGGGAGCAAATCTAGTTGCTACTAAATCCATTAAATATTATTAGACTATTTTTTTAGAAGTTTCTATATAAAGATACAAGCACACCTTGAACTTTTACTCGATCAGGACCGAAAATTTTTGTCTCATATCTTTTATTTGCACTTTCAAGAGCTACCACTTTACCTTTTTTTCTTATTCTTTTTAACATCGCTTCGTGATCGTCTATTAATGCAACAACTATTTGTCCATTTTCAGCAGTATTGGTTTTTTTTACAATTACTGTATCACCATCATTAATTCCAGCATCAGTCATTGAATCACCGCTAATTTTTAAACCAAAATGCTCACCATTATTACTTATGGCTTCAGGCAGAATAACTTTACTAACCTCATTTTGAATAGCTTCTATTGGAGTTCCTGCTGCAATTTTACCTAATATAGGCACTTCATTCATACTGTTTTTTTTATTGGCTTGGTCTAATCCGCCTTTTATTACACTAGGAGAAAAAGAGTTATATATATCATTTGCACTGGCAGTCTCTGGCAATTTTAAAACCTCTAATGCTCGAGCTTTATGGGCAAGTCTCTTAACAAAACCCCTTTCTTCTAAAGCAGAAATAAGCCTGTGTATTCCTGATTTTGATTTTAAATTTAAGGAGTTTTTCATTTCCTCATAAGAGGGAGAAACACCTGTAGATCTTATTTTTTTGTTAATAAATATTAGTAAATTTCTTTGTTTTTTTGTAAGCATAGAACAAATATCGTACATTTAATGTTCTATAAAAGTTCTAATTATAAATCAATGATGTTAAAAGGCTTATTTTTAAAGCTTTATTTGAGTATATTTCTTCAGTTCCATTCCCGGATTGAAACTTTTAAGAAGTGATTCTCCGATAAGAAAATTATAAATACCAGTATTTTCGATTACAAATTTTACGCTATCTTTAGAACCTATTCCGCTCTCACATACAAGTGGTTTTTTGTGACTTTCTAAAATCTTTGCAAGCTTTATAGATGTATTTAATGATACTTCTAGAGTTTTTAAATTTCTATTGTTTATACCAATGATAGCATCATCAAAAGATAGTGCTTGTTCAGCTTCATTTTCAGTGTGGACTTCAATTATTGTTGAAATATTTAAATCATTTGCTGTTTGGTATAAATCTTTAGCAAGTTTTATATCTAGGGCTGATAAAATTACCAATATACAATCAGCACCAAAACTTTTAACCAATGGAACTTGGTAAGTGTCAATAAAAAAATCTTTGCATAATATTGGTATATTATAAATATCTTTTATGTCTTTTATAAAATCAAGATTACCCAAAAAGAAATCTTCTTCTGTTAAAACAGATAAAAAGGAAGCATCATTTTCTACGTATGCTTTAGCAATTTTTAGATGATCAAAATCTTTTACAATCATACCGGCTGACGGACTAGCTTTTTTAATTTCAGCAATAATAGAGATTTTTTTTTCTGAAGTTCTTTTTAATATTTTTTCCTGGAAATTTGAAAAGTTTTTTATTTTTTTAATATAATTTAATAAGATAGATGTAGAGTATTTTTTTTTATAATTTTTTAATGTTTCCTTTTTTTTCTCAGTAATTTTTTCTAAAATATTCATTATTTTAAAAAGTTTGAATTTTTTTTAAGTGAATTAATGCTTTTCCCGCTTCTAGATGATTTTTTGTATTTTTGTACGCTTCTTCAAAATTATTTGCTTTATTGGCGACCATAAGTGCAGCTGCTGCATTTAAACATACAGCTTCTGAAAATTCATTTCTTTTTCCACTAAATATATCTATTATCTTGCTAGCATTATAATCCGCATCTTTACCCTGCAAATTATTAGGATCATTAAATTTAATTCCTAAATTTTTTGGTTCTAATGTAAATTCAGTAATTTTATTATTTTTTAATTCAACAACATTAGTTGGTGCAAACGGAGAAATTTCATCCATGCCATCTTCACTATGTACAATCCACGCATGTTCAGAATTAAGATTTTTTAATGCGTTAGCAAAAGGTAGTAACCATTTTTTATCAAACACACCAACCACTTGCCTTTTTACGTTAGCAGGGCTGCTTAAGGGACCTAGCAAATTAAATATTGTCCTTGAACCAATTTTTTTTCTTATTGGAGCCACATATTTCATTGTTAAATGGTAATTTGGGGCAAACATAAATCCAAAATTATTTTTTTCTATACTTTTAATGACTCCATCTGGCTGCAAATTTATATTGATTTTTAATCTTTCCAGAACGTCCGCCGAACCACATTTTGATGACAAAGCTTTGTTTCCATGTTTCGCAACTTTTATACCCATGCTAGCCAAAAGGAGAGAAGAAGCAGTAGAAATGTTCAGTGTATTTTTTCCATCTCCTCCCGTGCCACAGGTATCGATTATATATTCGGACGTTTTTACTTTTAATGCTTTTTCTCTTAGTACATAAACTCCACCAGCTATTTCTTCAGAAGTTTCCCCCTTTTTAGATAAATTAGTTAAAAAATTGTGAATAAGATCGTCATTTATTTCTCCACTCATAATATTTAAGAAGATAGTCTTGCTTTCGTCAAAACTAAGATTTTTTCCTTGTGCTATTTTATTGATGAGATTTTTTGAATTACTCATAATTAATTAATATTTTAAAAAATTTTTCAATATTTTCATACCCTCTGGAGTTTTAAAACTTTCAGGATGAAATTGAACTCCATGGACATTATATTTTTTATGCATAATACCCATAACTGTTTTATCTTCAGTTTCAGCAGTAATAATTAGTTCTTTAGCCATAGTTTTTCTATCTATGATTAAGCTGTGATATCTCGTTGCATATATGCTATTTTTTAAACCTTTAAAAATACCTATTCCATGATGTTTAATCTTACTTGTTTTTCCATGCATAATTTTTTTAGCTATAACAATTTTAGATCCAAAAACTTGACCAATAACTTGGTGGCCTAAACATACACCTAAAATAGGTGTAGTTTTATAAAATTTCTTAACTATTTTTAGGCAAGATCCTGCCTGGTTAGGATTACCTGGTCCTGGGGATATTACTATTTTTTTGTATTTATTTTTTTTAATAACATTGGCATTAATCTTATCATTTCGAAAAACGTCAACCTTGCACCTGAGAGACGATAAATAATGATATAAATTGTAAGTAAAACTATCATAGTTATCTATAAGTAATATTTTCATAATTTTTAGTTTAACGAGTTTATTAAAGCTTTAGCTTTATTTACTGTTTCAAGGTATTCGTTTTCAGGAATACTATCAGCAACTATTCCAGCACCAGATTGTATATAGAAATTATTGTTTTTAATAAGTGCAGTTCTTAAAGCAATACATGTATCAAAATTTTGATTTGCAGAAAAATAACCAATTGCACCTGCGTACATTTTTCTTTTAGATTTTTCGAGTTTATCTATAATTTCCATAGCTCTTATTTTAGGTGCGCCAGACACAGTTCCCGCTGGAAACCCCGCTAACATTGTATCTAGTAATTCATATTTTTTGTTAAATTTACCCTCGACATTAGAAACTATATGCATAACGTGCGAATATTTTTCGACTTTAAATTTTTCAGTAACTCTAACGGTATTAATTTTTGAAACTTTTCCTACATCATTTCTGCCTAAATCTAACAACATTAGATGTTCAGATAATTCTTTTTTATCATTTAAAAGTTGATTTTTATAAAACCTGTCTTTTTTTGAATTAGATCCTCTAGGCCGAGTACCGGCAATAGGTCTTATGGTAATCTTATCTTTTCTTAATCTAACCAAAATTTCTGGGCTACTTCCAATAATTTGAAAATCATTGAAATTAAAAAAATACATAAATGGTGATGGGTTAGAAATTCGCAATTTTTTGTAAATTTCTAGAGGAGATTTTGTAAGTTTAGTTTTAAATCTTTGACTTAAAACAACCTGAAAAATATCACCTTTTTTGATGTATTCTTTAGCTTTAACTACCATGCTTTTAAATTTTTTTTTAGTTATATTAGAAGAAACTTTTATCTTTTTTGTTTTTTTAATTATTTTTTTTTGTTTTATTTTAGTTGAAAAAAATAATTTTTTTAAGTTTTTTATATTTTCAATTTGGTTTAGATAATATTTAGAGTAATTTGAAATTTTTTCATCAGCAAAACAATTAATAATAAAATAAACCTTTTTGTACAAATTATCGTGGATTATCAGAGTTTTGGGTCTAATAATTCTTATGTCAGGTATTTTTAAATCGTCATCACATTTATCAGGTAACTTTTCTATATATCGAATTATATCATATGAAAAATAACCTACTAAAAGAGAGCTTAAAGGAGGCAGATTTTTTGGAAGTGGAAAATTAAAACTTTTAATTAACTTTTTAAGAAATATATATGGTTTTCCATTTATTATTTTTTTTTTATTATTTTCTACAAGATAAATTTTTTGTTTATTAAAATCCCAAATTTTATCAGGATTTGCACCAATTATTGTGTAACGACCCTTTATTTTTCTTTTTTCAACAGATTCAAATATGAAACTATTTTTTTTACTAAGAAAATTGTCAATTACATTTCCCAAAATATTATTATTATTACATTTGGTACTATGAGCTAATATTTGACTTTTCTTTTTTTTATGTTTTTGTTTAAAAGTATTAAAACTTGTGTTTATAATCATCTAGAAACATTGTTGATACTATCTAAAGCTTTGTAATTAATGTCAATTTTATATTTATTTTTCAGGTAAGTGTCATATGTATTATATATTCTATTAGCCATATTTTTTTTAGATAATATAAGATATTTTTTAAAATTATCAGGATTTTGATTTAAAGGAATATTTTCAATTTTATCAATATAAATCAAATAGCTTTCTCTAAAACCAATATCAGCAACAACAATTACCTTTTTTTCTGCGTAAGCATAAATTTGATTAACTAATTCTTGCTTAAGTAATTTATTATCATTTATATTTTCTATTTTAATTTTTTCAATTTTAACATTTTCACTTACTGATAATTTATCAAAATCTTTCTTTTCATAATTATTATTATTTATTTTATTAATAATTTCTGAGATAAATTTTCTTTTAATTTGATTAGAAAGTTTTGATAGAATATCTTTTTTTACTAATTCATCAGCAATATCTAGCTCAAAATTTTCAGATTTTATTAATTCGACTACAAAAAATTCATTCTCAATTTCTAGTAATATAGTCGGATCACTTTCATCAATTTTAAAAATACTATTAATTAACTTAGGAGGAAGTTTATTTTTATCTGCAGAATTTTTTTCAATATCAGATTTACTAAAAGTTTCTTGTTCAACAGTATCCAAATTAAATTTATTTACTATAAAATTTAAGTCTTTACCTTCAACAATTAAATCATCGATCTCGTCAATATTTTGAAAGAATTTATCAGTATATTCCTCGTTACCGGTTAAGTTTTGCGGATCTAAATTAACAAACTTTACTGATTTTTGAGTATCAATATATAAATTTTTATTTTCATCATAAAAAGATTTAATTTCTTTATTAGAAAAATTGAATTTTTTCTGTAGAATATTATTTAGATCAATTGTTTGAATATTTCTTTTTTGATTTTCTTTGTTGAAAGCAATATTCACTAAAAATTTTGGTGGCATTAGTCCTCCACCAATATAATCAAAAAATTGTCCTTCTTTATTTTGTAGTGCTATATTATTTTCTAAAGTAATTGCATCTAAACTATTTTCAACTAAAAATTTTTCATATTTTGTTCTAGAAAATTTATTATCTTTCTTAAAAATATCTTCGTTTTTTATAATTTTGGTCAACGATTTGTCAGATAATTTAATTTTAAAATCTTTAACTTCTTCTTCAATTAATTTTTTTCCAATGAAGTTAGATAGTAATTTTTCTATTGCATTAGAATCTGCTATTTCTTGGTCAATTCTATTTTGTTTCAAAAAATTTACAAACTCTTGTGTAGAAATTTTATTTTTTCCTATCTGGGCAATAACGTTGAGATTTCCTCCTGTAAATAATGGCCCCATACCCCAAAATATAAAAGGGATAGCAATGATAATTAAAAAAATCTTTGCAAAAATCGAGGATGAAAATTTTCTAATTCTACTTAACATTTCAATTACAACTAATTTATTTTATTGTTATATATTCAGATACTCTATAAATTATAATTTATATCATGACAAATAAATTAAAATATTTCATTGGTAATTGGAAAATGTTTGGCGATTATAGCTCAATAAAAATCATTTATCGCATTAACAGTTTTTGCTCAAAATTTAAAAATAGGGGTAAAAAGTATAGAATAGCATTTTGCGTACCCAACACATTAATTTATTTTTTTGCTAAAAAGTTAAAAACAAAGTTTATATCTATTGGAGCACAAAATTGTCACCATCATCAAAATTATGGACCATTTACTGGTTCAGTAAGCGCGTATATGCTTAAAAAAATTGGTGCCAAATATATAATTTTAGGTCATTCAGAAAATAGAATGAAAGGTGAAACAAACCGATTGATTAGCAAAAAAATTAAATCTGCCTTAAATCAAAAAATGAATATAGTGTTTTGTATTGGGGAAACTTTTAAAGAAAAAAGAAAAAAAAAGACTTTTTCAGTTCTTAGAAAACAAATAAAAGAATCAATTAATAAAAAATATAACTTAAGCAAAATAATTATTGCTTATGAACCTGTTTGGTCAATTGGAACTGGAAAAATTCCTAAATTAAATGAACTAAAAAAAATTTTTCAATTTATAAAACAAGAATGCAAAAAAATATATAAAACAAAAAAAGCTCCAGTCACCTTGTATGGAGGTTCAGTTGACGACAAAAATATAGGCTCTTTTTCCTCAATATCCGATATTGACGGTTTTTTAGTAGGAGGCGCTTCAAGATCTTCAAAGAAATTTATTGATATAATAAAAAATTACTATAAATAGCAAACATGGAAAATGTAATTTTAATATTCAATATTGTCATTGCAGTTATGTTAGTTATTGCAATTTTACTTCAAAAGTCTGAAGGTGGAGCACTTGGCTTGGGTGCATCCCAAGACAGTTACATTTCATCAAGATCTGCTGGAAATTTTTTGACCAAAGCTACTGCATTATTGGCAACCCTCTTTATAGTTACTAGTATATTATTAACAATATTATCTAAACAAGAAATGCCAACATCATCGGTTTTAGAGGAAGTAGAGGAAAAACAAGATTCATCTGAACCCCAGATTCCTGAATGAGATCAATAATTTAACTTTATTTTTCATAAGAAATTTACTATAACATACTTCCATGGCGCGATATGTATTTGTCACTGGCGGCGTGGTTTCATCATTAGGGAAAGGACTCTCATCAGCTTCGCTGGCTGCTTTACTTCAGTTAAGAGGTTTTAAAGTTAGAATAAGAAAGTTAGATCCTTATTTAAATGTTGATCCTGGCACCATGAACCCTTTTCAACACGGAGAAGTTTTTGTTACTGATGATGGAGCGGAAACTGATTTAGATATAGGACACTACGAAAGATTTACTGGAATTTCTGCAACAAAATCTGACAACATCACAACTGGTGGAATTTACAGTGATATTATAAAAAAGGAGAGAAAGGGTGATTATTTGGGAGGTACAGTACAAGTCGTCCCTCACGTTACTGATAGAATAAAAAAATTTATATCTCACGACATAAAAAAAGAAGATTTTGTAATATGTGAAATAGGAGGCACAGTCGGAGATATTGAAAGTCTTCCATTTCTTGAAGCAATAAGACAATTTTCAAATGATATTGGAAAAGATAAAAGTTTATTTATCCATTTGACATTAGTTCCATATATGAAAGCTTCCGGCGAACTTAAAACTAAACCAACTCAACACTCAGTTAAAGAACTGAGAAGCCTTGGAATCCAACCTGATATAATAATTTGTAGATCAGAAAAGAAAATTCCTGCACCCGAAAGAAAAAAGATATCCTTATTTTGTAACGTTAAAATTGAAAATGTTATAGAGACGATTGACGTCAGGACTATATATGAAGCTCCAATAAGTTTTCACAAAGAAAAACTTGATGATAGAGTTTTATCTTGTTTTCGTATCAAAAATAAAAAACAACCCAATCTAACAAAATGGAAAAAAATTACTTCAAAAGTTTTGGGTGCAAGAGGAAATGTAAATATCGGTATTATAGGAAAGTATGTAAATCTAAAAGACGCTTACAAATCTCTCGACGAAGCATTGATTCATGGAGGTATATCAAACAATCTTAAGGTAAATCTTAAAAGAATAGATTCTGAGAATTTAAAAATTCAGAATATTAAAGATCTATTAAAAGATGTATCTGGAGTACTTATTCCTGGTGGTTTTGGTAAAAGAGGCAGCGAAGGAAAGATTGCTGCCATAAAATACGCAAGATTGAACAATATACCTTTTTTTGGAATTTGTTTTGGTATGCAAATGGCAATAATTGAAGCCGCTAGAAATTTATTAAATATTAAAAATGCATCCACTAGTGAATTTGGAAATAATTGCACACCTGTTGTTGGATTATTAGAAGAATGGCATAAAGGAAAAAAAATATTAAAGGGAAGTGACAAAAATTTAGGAGGAACTATGAGATTGGGTTTATACGAAGCAATATTAAAAAATAATTCTTTAATTTCTAAAATATATTCTATGAAAAAAATTAAAGAACGTCATAGACATAGATATGAGGTAAATATAAAATACAGAGATCAATTTGAAAAAAAAGGATTAGTTTTTTCCGCTTTATCACCAGATGGTATGTTGCCAGAAATAATAGAATTGAAAAATCATCCATGGTTTGTTGGAGTACAGTTTCACCCTGAATTTAAATCTAGACCATTTACTCCACATCCTTTATTTACATCTTTTATTAAAGCTGCAGACATGAATAAGGCTAGAAACTAATGGAAAATAAAATTATAAAATGTGGTAAATTAAATATTTCAAATTCACTTCCATTTACTTTAATAGCCGGTCCTTGTCAGCTAGAAAGCGAGAAACATGCATTAGATGTTGCTTCTAAACTAAAAGAAATTACTCAAAAATTGAATATAGGACTCATTTATAAGACATCTTTTGATAAGGCCAACAGAACTAGTTTGAAAGGAAAAAGGGGAGCGGGACTGGAAAAATCTCTACCGGTTTTTGATAAGATTAGAAAAAATATAGGGATACCAGTGCTAACTGATATTCATTCTATAGATCAATGCAAAACAATCGCTGAGCACGTAGACATTTTACAAATACCAGCTTTTTTATGTCGACAAACAGACCTATTGGTTGCTGCAGCTAAAACTGGAAAAATTGTAAATGTTAAAAAAGGTCAATTCTTAGCACCATGGGACATGATAAATGTTGTAAAAAAAATTGAAGACTCCGGAAATAAAAATATTTTAGTAACAGAAAGAGGAGCAAGTTTTGGTTATAATACTTTAGTTTCTGATATGAGGTCATTACCTATAATGGCAAAGAATGGTTATCCTGTCGTCTTTGATGCAACGCATTCTGTTCAACAACCTGGCGGCATGGGAGATAAAAGTGGGGGTCAAAGAGAATTTGTAGAATATCTTGCTAGAGCTGCCATCGCTGTAGGAGTCGCAGCAGTTTTTATGGAAACTCATCAGGATCCAGATAACGCTCCGTCAGATGGGCCTAATATGGTTCCGTTGTCGCAAATGCCTGATTTATTAAAACAATTATCTGAAATTGATAAATTAATTAAAAATGTCAAAAATCAGTAAGATTAGAGGTCGACAGGTTTTTGATAGTAGAGGCAATCCAACAGTAGAAGCTGAAATTTTTTTAGACGATGGAACTTATACTTCAAGTATAGTTCCATCAGGTGCATCAACAGGCACACATGAAGCTTTTGAATTACGAGATATTAAAAACAAAGAATTTTTAGGAAAAGGAGTTTTAAAGTCTGTTGATAATATTAATAATCACATTTCTAAATCTATAGTTAACTTTGATATTTTTGATCAAAAAAAAATAGATCAAGCTTTAATTGATTTAGACGGAACAAAACAAAAAAAAAGATTGGGAGCAAATACAATTCTAGCTGTTTCATTAACTGTTTGTAAATTAGCAGCAATTTCAAAAAAAATTTCACTATTTAAATATTTAGGAGGATCACAAAGCAATCAACTTCCAATACCATTGATGAATATTATAAATGGTGGAGCGCACGCAAACAATTCATTAAGAATACAAGAATTCATGATTAGACCTGAAAACGCAAAAAATTTTTCAGATGCTATAAAAATATGTTTTTTAGTAATACAAAAGTTAAAAATTCTTATAAATAATAAAAATCTTTCAACTACAGTTGGTGACGAAGGTGGTTTTGCACCTTCCTTAAGCAAAAATGAAGAAGCTATTGAATTTATATTAGAATCTATTGAAAAAGCAGGCTTTAAACCTGGCAAAGATGTTTCAATTTGTTTAGATGTTGCGTCAAACGAACTTTATAAAAACGGAAAATATTCAGTAAAGACACCCACCTTTGAGGAGTCAAAAAAAACAGTCGATTACTATTTAGAACTAATTTCAAAATATCCAATAAGATCAATCGAAGATCCTTTTGCAGAAGATGATTGGGTAACATGGGCTGGATTCCTTCAATTTTTAAAGTCGAATAATAATAACGTGCAAGTTGTTGGCGATGATTTGTTTGTAACAAATAAAGATAGATTGAAGAAAGGTATAAAAGAAAAAGTTGCAAATGCTATATTAATTAAACCCAATCAGATAGGAACTCTTTCTGAAACGCTTGATGTAATTAATTTTGCACACCAAAATAATTTTAAGACAATTATTTCTCATAGATCAGGTGATTCCGAAGATACTTTTATAGCTGATTTGGCTGTTGCATCAAATTCATCGCAAATTAAAACAGGCTCTTTAGCTAGGTCAGAAAGAGTGGCTAAATATAATCGTTTAATAAGGATTGAAGAGGAACTTGGAAATTCTGCAAAAATAGCTAAAGTTTAAACCAGATGCGATTTATAAAAATAATTAACCAAAAAAAAATTCTACTATTTAGCATTTTAGTGTTTTTTTGTATTTATATTATGCTTAATTTATTGGATGGAGAGCGTGGTTTAATATCTTATTACGATAAACAAAAAATAAAAAAACAACTTATACATGAAAAAAGCGCTCTTATTGAAGAGCTTGCAATAATTGAAAATAAAAACAATCTGTTAACAAAAGTAATTGATTTAGACTATTTAGAGATTTTGTATAGAGAAAAATTTACAGTTGGAAAAACAAACGAAAAAATTTATAAAATTGATTAGATGACAATAAGACATCCTGAAAAAGTAAACAATCCGTCAAATCCAATAAAAAAAAAACCTAATTGGATTAGAACAAAGATTATTGACACACAAAATTATTTTCAAACTAAAGAAATTATTAATAAAAAAAAACTTTATACAGTTTGCCAAGAAGCTAATTGTCCTAATATTTCTGAATGCTGGAGCAAAAAACATGCAACATTTATGATAATGGGAGATATCTGTACACGAGCTTGCTCTTTTTGTAACGTTAAAACTGGAAAACCTAACTATTTGGATCACCTAGAACCATCAAAAATTGCAGAAGCAACAAAGGAACTCAAATTAAAACATGTGGTTATTACTTCCGTAGACAGAGATGATCTTGCTGATGGAGGAGCTGAACATTTTGCAAAAGTAATATTAGAAGTCAGAAAAATTAATAAAAGCACAACAATCGAAGTTTTAACACCTGACTTTTTAAGAAAAGGTGAATCATACAAAAAAGTTGTTGAATCTAATCCAGATGTTTTTAATCATAATATAGAAACTGTTCCTAGCTTATATAGAAAAGTAAGACCCGGCTCTAGATATTTTGCTTCTGTAAATTTGTTAAAATCTGTTAAAGAAATAAATAAAACAATATTTACGAAGTCAGGTATTATGCTGGGTCTTGGAGAGAACAAAGACGAAGTAATTCAAGTAATGGATGACTTGTTATCAGCCAAAGTTGATTTTTTAACTATCGGTCAATATCTTCAGCCTACTGTAAAACATTATCCTTTAAAACGTTATGTTCATCCGGATGAATTTCAAGAATTTAAAGAAATAGCCTTATCAAAAGGATTTTTAATTGTTTCTTCCTCACCTTTAACAAGGTCATCGTATCATGCCGATAAAGATTTTCATGATATGAAAAAATTGAGAGAAAAACAATCTCAATGCCTTCCGCTTCAATAAAAAAAGAAATACCCTGTTCAAAAGAAAATTTAATTAAAATGGTACTTGATATTGAAAAATATCCTGAATTTGTACCATGGTGTATTAATGGTAAAATTCACAACAAAAATGACATGGGCAATAAAGTTGAAATAACGGCAGACCTAACTATTGGTAAAAGTTTTTTTAACGAAACTTATAAAAGTTTTGTTACTTATGATAAATCTGCGGATTCAATTTACGTTACCAATATGGATGGTCCTCTAAAATATTTAGAAAATAGATGGTTTTTCATACAAAAGGGAAACAATAGTGAAGTTGATTTTCATGTCGACTTTGAATTAAAAAATAAAATTTTAAATTTATTGATGGTCAAATCTTTTGATATCGGATTAAAAAAAATTGCAGAGGCTTTTGAAAAAAGAGCTATTGAATTATTTAAAAGAACTTAATATTAATTTTAGCGATTCATTGACAGCAGATTTTTGGATTTGAGTTCGTCCTTTTTTTTTAAATAAGTATTTTTTCACATCTATTTTGTTATTTTTTTTAAGCCCAATGTAGAGTAATCCTACCGGTTTTTTCTTTGTACCTCCCGATGGACCCGCTATTCCAGTAATAGATAATGACATATTAGTCTTGCCTATTTTGCTGACATTTTTAGCCATAATCCTACAAGTTTGTTCACTTACCGCTCCATATTTACTTATGATTTTTTTGGGTACTTTAAGAACTTTAATTTTAGAGTCATTAGAATAAGTAACTAAACCAAGACTAAAAACTTTTGATGATCCACTAAAGGAAGTAATAGCATTTGATAACATTCCACCAGTGCATGATTCAGCAATTGAGATCTTTAGTTTTTTCTTTTTTAATAATTTAATTACTTTTTGAGAAATTTTTTTCATGCGAAAACCATATACAAGACAAGAACAGTCACAACATATAATCCTGCGCAGACGTCGTCCATAACAACTCCAAAACTATTTTTAAAGTTTTTTTCGTAATAACTAACAGGAAAAGGTTTAATGATGTCAAAAATTCTAAAAAGAACAAACATTATAAAGTAAAATTTTAATGTTTGAGTAGCTTCTTTTTGTGTATTGTGAGCAAGTTCATAAAGGCATATTGGAATTGATTGTCCAATAAATTCATCTATTACTACTTCTTTCGGATCTTTAAGAGTTAAATTTTTTATAAAGAGATTTATTGCATAAAGTGAAATGAAAAAAATTACAATCACTAAAAATAAAATTATATGTGGAGAAATGTTTAGGATATGAAATAGAAAAAATAAAAATAATATAGTAGCTAATGAAGCAAAACTACCAGGTATTTTTTTAATTTTACCAATACCGAACAACGTAACAAATAAAAAATTTATTTTATTAATCATATTTTACTACATTTACAATTGCTTCACACGCAATAGCTTTTCCTTTTCCAATCAGACCAAGTTTTTCTGTCGTTTTGCCTTTAATATTAATTATATTTGCATTTATTTTACATATCTTACTTATAGCCTGTTTCATTTTTTTCGAATATTTTTTTATTTTTGGTTTTTGAGCAATAATATTAACATCAATATTATTGATTAGGTAGTCTCTCGTTGTTATGAGATCTACTATTTTTTTAAGCAAGATTGTCGATCTAATATTTTTATATTTTTTATTTTTATTTGAAAATAATTTTCCAATGTCACCTAATCTACAAGCACCTAGTACGCCATCGATAATAGCATGAAGCACTGGATCTGCATCCGAATGACCTTCAAGACCCATATCAAAAGGTATTTTTATTCCGCCTAAATATAAATTCCTTTTTTTAACTAATTTATGAACATCAAAACCAATACCTGTATATGTTCTTCCTTTTTTTAAAGATTCTAAAATATTTAAATCTTCCTTGTCAGTAATTTTTATATTTGTTTTATTGCCTTTGATAGTTAAGACTTTTTCTCCATCTATAGTGAACAAAGAAGCATCATCATCAAAAGATTCATCAATTTTTTCTTTATGTTTTTCTAAAAGTTTATTAAAGCTAAAACCTTGAGGTGTTTGTGTAAAACCTAAAGTTTCACGTTTAATATTTTTAAAAATTAAATTTTTATCAAATCGCTTAGTCGCGTCATTTGCTTTTATAATAGGTACTACTGCATGATTTTTGTGAAGTTTTTTGATAATTTCATTTATAATCTTTTTTGAAGGATTAGGTCTAGCCGCATCATGTATTAGTACTTTTTTACAATTAAATTTTTTAATTAATTTTAAAGCTTTAAAAGTTGATTCTTGCCTAGTAACACCACCAGTAGTTTTGATTGAATTTTTAAGCTTAATTTTATCTAAGTATTTTTTGTGTTTTTTGTTATAGACCACAATAGTTTTTTTGACCTTGATAAACTTATTAAAGGCATTAAATGAATGTTCAAGTAATGTCATATTATTAATTCTATGGAAAGGCTTCGGAGTGCTAGATTTGAATCTTTTACTATCACCAGCTGCTAAAATTATAAGAAATAAGCTCATTTTTTTAAAATTACGTTATATTTATTCTAAATATTAACTATTATCTAATAAATGATTCATACCATTAAAAATAATAAATGGGTAATTGCAATGTCACTAGTTTGTATATTGCTAGGAGTTTTAACATTTTTTACTTTTATTAATCAAAGTTTTATCGAGTTAAATGATTTTAATCTACAAATATTACTTTTTGTAGATTTAGTTTTACTAATAATATTTTTTGTAGTCGTTTTTTATAAAACTTATAAAATTTTAAGAGAGAAAAAAAAAGGTGCTATAGGTTCAGAGACGAGCTTAAGATACGTAGCCTTTTTTGCCACTACTACATTGCTACCTTCAATTTTGATAGCCATATTTTCGCTTTTTTTATTTAATGTTGTGCTTCAAAAATACTTTGAAAGTAAAATTAAAACAGTAGTAAATAATTCAGAAGAAGTAGCAAGAAATTATGTAGAGCAAACTAGAAATGCCATACAATCAGATATTTTATTAATGGTAATAGATATTAACAGTAGATCAAGTTTATATTACGACAATCCAACAAGATTTTTAAATATCTTAACTACCCAAAGATTACTAAGAAGATTGGATGAAGTTTATTTGTTAGATAGTGCAGCTAACATAATTATGTCTAATGTTATAGATTCTGCTTTAGAATTTGTTCCACCACCAGAAGAAGCTTTTACAATATCCTTAGATGGCAAGCCTGTAAGAATAACTGATCCAGTGAAAAACAGAACTTCCGCATTGATCAAGTTAGATAGTTTTATTGATACGTACCTTTATATTGTAAAATTTATGGATCCAAAGATAATTGTGCAACTTAAGGATACAAGCGAAGCAATTAGTTTTTATTACAGTGTACAGGATCGAAAAACAGGAATTAAAATTACTTTTGCAATTATTTATGTTTTGATTGTTTCATTGCTACTTTTTTTATCAGTAACTATAGCCATAAATTTTTCATCCAGACTAACAAGACCAATTATTAATCTAATTGGCGCTTCTGAAAAAATAAGTTCAGGAGATCTGAATGCTAAAGTTCCTGATATTGATTCAGATAAAGAATTCAAAAAATTAAATGCAAATTTTAACTCAATGATTGAAAAGTTAAAAAAACAACAAGACAAATTGCTTTTATCTGAAAGACATGAGGCCTGGGAAACTGTCGCACGAAAACTAGCTCATGAAATTAAAAATCCACTTACTCCAATTCAATTATCAATTGATCGACTTAAAGAAAAATATCTAAATAAAATTGGTGATGATAGTAAAAATTTTTTAAATTATTTAAATACAATAACTAAACAAATTAAAGATATTGAACATTTAGTTAATGAATTTTCTAATTTTGCAAGAATGCCAAAACCTTTATTTAAGAAAATTAATCTTAATGACTTAATATTACGAGTATTAAACTTACATGAAATGTCAGAGTCGAAGACATCTTTTACTTTTGATAAATCAAAAAATATTTTTTTTATAAATGGAGACGAAGAACAACTTCATAGAGTTTTTTTAAATTTAATAAAAAATTCAGTAGAGTCTATTAATGAAAAAAGAAGCAAAATTGTTGATTTTAAAGGAAAAATTAACATAGATATTACAAGTGATAGTGATTATATATACGTTACTATTGTAGATAATGGTTTGGGCTTTGAACATGTTGATAAAAAGAAAATGCTTACCCCTTATTTTACAACAAAAAAAAATGGAACCGGTTTGGGATTAGCGATAGTTACCAAAATAATAACTGATCATAACAGTGCAATTTTATACAATTCAATAAAAGAAGGGGCGAAAGTAGAAATCACTATACCTAAAGCTATATGATAAATGAGATTCTAATAATTGATGATAATTTAGATATTAGACAGTTAATTTCTGGAATACTGGAAGACAAAGGATACAAAGTAAGAGAAGCTGCAAATTTTGATCAAGCCTTAGCAGAAATTAATAAGAAATCACCCGATGTAGCAATAATAGATGTTAAATTAGATAAAGGTGACAATGATGGCATTGAACTAATGAAACATTTAAAGAAAATTGACCAAGATGTACCCATAATAATGATATCGGGTCACGCCAACGTTCAGATGGCAATAGATTCTTTAAAATTAGGAGCATTTGAATTTATGCAAAAACCATTCTCCGCAGAAAGATTATTAAACTTTGTTATGAGAGCTGTAGAAAATATAAACTTAAAGAAAGAAAAACGAGCTTTAGAAGGTAAACTTTTTCACTCTTATGAAATTATAGGACAAAGCCAATCAATAGAGAAAGTTAAGAATTTAATTAATAAACTTGCAGGAGCAGAAAGCAGAGTATTTATAGTTGGCCCAGCAGGTTCAGGAAAAGAGTTAGTAGCGAGACAAATTCATAAAAAGTCAATAAGGTCAGAAAAGCCATTTATTATTGTCAATGGAGCTTTATTGGATCCAGCCAAATATGAATTAGAACTTTTTGGATCAGAAAATACCGACGGTACCATCAATTATGGTTTTTTTGAAAAAGCTAAAAATGGGACTTTGTTGATCGACGAAGTCTCTGAAATTCCTTTAGAAACACAAGCAAAAATTTTGAGGGTTTTAATTGATCAAAAATTTAAAAGAGTCAATGGATCAAAGGAAATAAATGTGAATGTTAGAATAATCAGTACTTCAAGCAAGATTATAAGAGATGAAGTTGACAAAGGAAACTTTAGAGAGGACTTATACCACAGACTAAACGTTGTCCAAGTTTATTTACCTGCATTAAAAGATAGAACTGAAGATATACCTCTACTTTTAAATTACTTTTCAAAAAAAATATCTGAATTAAATGGAATTAGTGAAACAAGATTGGATACAGACTTTGATCTTTTTTATAAATATGATTGGCCTGGAAATGTTAGAGAGTTGAGAAATTTAGTAGAACGAATATCTATACTTTCAATAAATGAAAAAAAGATAAATGTTAATAATTTAGTTCAAGATGCTTTAGCACAGAGAAACGTTGATTCATCTTCAGATTCTTATGAAAATGTCCTTACGTACCCGCTAAAAGAAGCTAGAGAAAAATTTGAAAAAGATTACTTGACCTCACAGCTAAAAAAACACAAAGGCAACATATCGAAAACAGCCGAATTTGTGGGCATGGAAAGATCTGCACTCCATAGAAAACTAAAGACCTTAGGTATTAAAGGCGTAAATTAAATGAATATAATCATCTGTGGAGCTGGAAGAGTCGGCTTCTCAATTTCAAAGCAATTATCAGCTCAAGGTCATTCTATAACTGTGATTGATCAATCGAGTGAATTTATACAAAAAATCAATGAAACTCAGGATGTAAAAGGTGTTGTTGGAAGAGCTACGTTCCCTTCAGTTTTAGAAAAAGCAGGCGCAGAAGATGCAGATATGATTATAGCCGTGACCCAAAACGACGAGACAAATATGGTCATATGCCAAGTAGCATATTCTATTTTTAAAATTAACAAAAAAATTGCAAGAATAAGGGGGCAAGAGTTTCTAGGGGCAAAATGGGGAAAATTATATGGTCAAGCCAATCTTCCAATAGATGTAATAATTTCCCCAGAATTAGAAGTTGCTAAATCTTTACAAAGAAAATTAGATGCTCCAGGCGCACTTGACAGTGTCCCTTTTGCTGGCGGCAAAATAAAAGTTTTGAAAATTGATATAAATAAAAATTGCCCTTTAGTAAACACTGAACTAAAAAAACTTACTGAAAGATATCCCGATCTACGAGCAAATATTCTAGGCGTTATTAGGGGAGATAAATTTGTGATATTAAAAAAAACTGACAAAATGCTGATTAATGATAAGGCTTTTGTTGTTATAAACGCATCTCAAATTAATACTACCTTATCAGCTTTTGGACACGAAGAAAAAGTTGCCAAAAAAATACTAATAGTCGGTGGTGGAAATATAGGTTTTAATTTAGCAAAAAATTTAGAAAACGATTCTGAAGGAGTTAGAGTTAAAATAATTGAAAAAAATAAGGATAGAGCAGAATTTATTGCCAATGAACTTAATAATACAATTGTTATTAACGGAGATGGACTAGATGAAGATGTTTTAAAAGAAGCTAATATTGAAGAGGCTGAAACTATATTATCTCTTACCAACGATGACGAGGACAACATAATGGTGTGTGTGCTAGCAGAAAAAAACAATCCTAATAAAAGGACTATCGCAATTGTAAATAAACAAAATTATAATTTATTACAATCTTCATTAAAAATAGATGATCTTGTAGATCCAAGGTTAACGACCATATCAACTATATTAAAACATGTGCACAAGGGTACTATTGAAACGGTTTATACCTTATTAGATGGAGAGTATGAATTTATTGAAGCTGAAGTGCTTGAAACTTCCGAACTAATAAGTAAGTCGATAAAAGATTCAAACCTTCCCAAAGAAATTAGAATAGGTGCGGTAGTCAGAGGTAAAAATATTATTATACCTAAATCAGATTTTAAATTTGAAAAAAAAGATTTAGTAGTTTTTTTAAGCAAAAGAGAACATTTAGAAAAGGTAGAAAGCTTATTCAGAATAAGTTCATTGGTCTAATGAATTATAAAGGCATATTATTTTTTTTAGGGATTTATTCGCTATTTGTTTCTGTTTTTTCTATTTTAAACATCCTATATTCAATTTATTTTAATTTCGTTTTAGATGTTAACTCTTATATAATTACATTTATAATTTCATTAATACTAGGATTTTTATTTTGTTTTATTGGAAAAAAGTACCAAAAAGATATTTCACTTACCGATCAAATAGCATTTATTATTTTAAGTTTTATTATAATTCCTATACTAATTAGTATTCCTTACTACTTAAGCATTTATAACATCAGTTTTTTACATTCTTACTTTGAATCAGTTTCAGGAATAACAACAACAGGGTTTTCTGTAATCGAAAACTTACAAGATTTAGACGAACCACTTTTATTATGGAGATCGAGTTCGCAATGGATAGGGGGACTGTTTTTTTTAATAGCAGTAATTGGAACAATAGGTTCGACACAAATTAAAATAAAACCAGCACATCTGCTACCTCTAGGAACATTAGGAAGAAATTTTTATAACAATTTTAATTATAATTTTATTAAAATTTTATCAATATATTTTTTTTCAACAATTTTCGTAATTTTTTTATATTCATTAGTAGACATAAGACTTTTAGATGCATTAAATTTGGCATTTACAATTATTTCTTCAGGAGGATTTACCACATCTAATAATTTAATTAATATAGTTACTAAGGACACTCAAATCCTAATATTAGCAATTACGTTATTGTTTCCTATATTTAATTTTTATCTATTTTTTAATATTTTCACAAAAAAATTTACTTTATTAAATCATCAAGAGGACATTCATTTAGCTATTATAATTTTTTTACTAATCTTGTTTTGCCTTTTTTTTATATCACCAAATCTAAGTATGGCTAATATAATTCTTGCTATTACATCATCGCTATCAACATCCGGAATAATAGTTCAAGCAACGGATTTAAAATTTTCTTTATTTTTTATATTACTAACAATTATTGGTGGTTCTGTAGTGTCCACATCTTCAGGAATTAAATATGTCAGATTTTATATTTTGCTTAAAATTTCTTACCAAGAAATTTATAGACTGGTGAAACCAATTAACATTTTTAATAAAAATTTATTTAATACCGAGTCGAAAATAGATGACATAGACTCGAAAATTGCTTTTTTTGTATTTATTTTATTCATTATTTCACTATTTACTTTATCGAGTATATTAGCTTTGGATAGTTTAAGTTTTGAAAACGCATTTAAATTGTCGATTCTTACTCTTACTAATACTGTAACTTCATCACTATATGGGTTGGACAATTTGAGTTTTTTTGATTTAAATGGCTTAACCAAAGTTTCATTAATTATTTTTATGATTATAGGTAAAATTGAAATTATTACTATTTTATTTCTAATTAATAGGATTTTTTTTAAAAGTTAATTTATGGCAAAGATATTAATTTTAGGAGCAGGGTCAATGGGGACAGCTTTTTCTTTTCCTTGTTCAGACAACAATCATGAAGTGTCTATAGTTGGAACACATTTAGAAAATGATTTTATAGATCAAATAAATTCAGTGAATAAGCATCCAACACTAAATTGTGATATTCCAAAAAATGTTAAATTTTTTAAAATTGCAAATCTTAAAAAGATTACTAGTAAAAAAATCGACCTCATAGTTGTTGCTGTAATCTCAAAAGGTATTGAGTGGGCTTCCTTAGAATTGAGTAAAGTATTAAAAAATAATATTCCAATTTTAATACTCACTAAAGGAATGTCTATTAACAAAAATAATTATGAAGTTTTAGTTCATAAAATGAAAAGAATACTAAAAAAAGAAGGTATCACAGAGACAAATATTTCTGCAGTTGGTGGACCATGTTTAGCGAAAGGTTTATCTGAAAAAGTTCATACATCCGTCGTGTTTGCCAATGACAATATTCAGAATGCGAACAAAATTAAAAAACTCGTTTCAACAGACTATTACCATATATCAGTTACTGATGATGTAATTGGTGTAGAAGTTTGTGCCGCAATTAAGAATATTTTTTCAATGGCAATAGGTTCCGCTATAGCCTCAAACACAGCAGCTGCCTTAACCCATCAATCAATTAATGAAATGGTTATTTTTACAGAAAAACTTCAAGGAAGAAAAGAAACTGTAATGGGACTTGCTGGCATTGCTGATTTAAAAGTAAGCGTTGATGGTGGAAGAAATAGCAAGATGGGTAAATATTTAGGTAACGGAATGACTTTCAAAGAAGCGAAAAAAGAAAAAATGCCAAACGAAACTGTAGAAGGTGCTGATCTTGCTTTAGAAATAGGAGAAAAGGTTAAAAAAGATTTTGATATTAAAAAACTTCCTTTAATGATCAGTATTATTAATACAGTATGTAATGGTGAACCACTTAATTTTAAGTGGAATTATTTTAAATAAAATCAATTGAAAAAAATAAATAAATTTATCGTAGCTATAGATCAAGGCACCACTTCAAGTAGAGCTTTATTATTCAATGAATCTGGTCAGCCTATTTATAAATCTCAATTAGAATTTAAGCAATATTTTCCAAAAAACGGATGGGTGGAGCATAATCCCGAAGATATATGGAAAACTACAAAAAAAGTTCTTGTAGATGTTATTAAAAAAAGCAAAAAATTACGTGGTAATATTTTGTCTATAGGTATTACCAACCAAAGAGAAACTACAATATTATGGGATAAAGTAACCGGAAGAACCGTTTATAATGCAATCGTTTGGCAAGACAGAAGGACAACAGATTTTTGTAAAAAATTTAAAAATAAAAAAAGAGAAAACTTAATAAAAAAAAACACAGGTTTGTTAATAGATCCTTATTTTTCGGCGACTAAAATTAAATGGATAATTGAAAATGTTGATAATGCAAAAAAGCTTTTAAAAAAAAGAAGACTTATTTTTGGTACCATAGACACCTTTTTGTTATGGAGATTAACCAAAGGCAACACTCACGCTACTGACGCTACCAACGCATGTAGAACAATGTTATATAACATTTCTACTAATAAGTGGGATGAAAAAATTCTTAAAATTCTAAATATACCAAAGCATATTTTACCAGTTGTCAAAAATTCATCTGATGATTTTGGATTTACTCATAAATCTATTACAGGAAAACCATACCCAATTAACAGTCTTGTTGGGGATCAACAAGCCGCTACTATAGGCCAATGTTGTTTTAAAAAAGGATCTATCAAAAGCACTTATGGTACAGGAGCTTTTGCATTAATGAATACCGGTTATAGAAAAATTTATTCTAAAAATGGATTGTTAACCACCATATGTTATAGAATAAAAAACAAAAATACTTATGCGCTTGAAGGCTCTATATTTATAGCTGGAGCAGGCGTTCAATGGTTAAGAGACAAAATGAAATTGATAAAAATATCGAGCGATACCGAAAAAGTTGCTAGTAAACTAAAAAGTAACAACCAGGTATATTTAGTGCCTGCTTTTGTTGGTTTAGGAGTTCCTTATTGGAATTCAAAAGCTAGAGGCTTAATATGTGGGTTAACAAGAGACACTGGAGCAGAACAAATCATTAGAGCTGTTTTAGAGTCAACAGCTTATCAAAGTTATGATTTATTTAAGGCGATGGAGAAAGATGGTTTAAGTCCTAAAATAATCAAGGTTGATGGAGGTATGGTAAAAAATAACTGGCTCTCCCAATTCTTGTCTGATGTATTAAATATTAAGATATACAGATCAAAAACTGATGAAACTACAGCGCTAGGAGCAGCTTTCATGGCAGGATTAAAAATTGGATTGTTTAAGTCACTAAATGATATTTCAAAAAAGTGGAAAATTGACAAAAAATTCAGCCCCCAAATAAAAAAGATAGATAGACAAAAATTGTTAATAGGATGGTCAAAGGCGATTAAAAAAACTTTGATTCACTAGCTAATTTTGGCCTTTATTAATCCAGCCAAAGAAACATTTATCTAAGGTTGTATCCACAGCCATATAAACATTATAAATGTTGATTTTTTTAATGTGTTGCATAAAAGTTACATATAAATTAACTATATAAATCAAGGAATTAGGGCTTAAATTGCTGTATTGCACAACAAGACGCATTTGTTCTGAAAAAAAGGGTAGGATTCAATAGGTGATTTCTTTATATTCGCAATAGTTACAACTTAAATATATATTTTTAAATTGAAAGAGTAATGGGAGAATTTATGAAGAAATTAAAATCAATGTTATACGGTGCTTACATAATGTTAGCATGTATAGCAACAACTCCTGCCTGGTCTGGTTCAGCTGATTTTGCGGGACCATTCATATCAATTCAGGGAGCATCGGCCGGTGTAGCTCTGGATGGTAGACATACTAGTGAAGATGGTGAGCATACTGAAGGTACAGCTGGTAAAGTTGTTCCATTAGCAGGTGCTGAGATTGGATATAATATACCAATAACAGATTCACTGTTTATTAGTGTTGGGTACATGGAAAATTTTGGAAGAGCCGAGATATCAAGAGGTGACGAGGCCGCTGATAAGGCAGATACAAAATTCCATATAACTGGACATCATAATATTTACATAGCACCACAAATTTCATTTGGTGATACTTCTGCAGCATTTGTAAAATTAGGTTATTCTGAAGCTGACTTAAAAGTTTCGTGTAACAATGCCTGCGGTGACCCAGGAAATTTACAAGGTGGTACAATATCTGTGGGAACACAAACATTATTCCCATGGGGTGTATATGTTAAAACTGAAGCTGGAGTTAGCGTTTACGATCAAATCAACATGAGTAACGTTGGTGGTAGTGCTAACGCTAAATTAGGAGCTAAACCTAGAATGGCATACGGAGCTGTTTCAATAGGTTACAAGTTTTAAATTAAATTAAGTAAGAATTACAAAAAAACCCACTCAGTTTTTAACAGAGTGGGTTTTTTTTTGGTTTGTTCTATTACAAAACAGGTGTTAAATAAGTATTAACTAGTCCATCTAAGCGCCCTTAGCTCAGTTGGATAGAGCATCGGTTTTCTAAACCGAGGGTCGGAGGTTCGAATCCTCCAGGGCGCGCCAATTCTAGAGCACTCATTTTCGTACAATAAATACTAATTTGGGATAATCTTTAAAAGAACCTATTTCATTCGTGACTTTTAATCC